>JAYTPD010000022.1:0-28838 GCA_043747435.1 Bdellovibrio sp.
TCCGCTGAAAACTTCTTCGACATAAAACACTCCTAAGTTATTTTGTTATACCATATTTCTCAGAATTTGGTGTCCGCAATATATAGGGGGTTAGAAGGCTCTGATGACGGGATCGGCGTTGAATTTGAAGAACTGGCGCAAGAAATTGTATTCGTGCAGACAGAATTTGTTCCTAGAAAATTAGAAATTTTGAGTTGCTGATTTAAAATTTTTCTTAAAACCAGCGCGTATTTCGTCGGCGTTAAAATGATTCCGCCCGCAGGTTGTGGGCCCGAAAATGCCACTGCGACATCAGAACCTAAGTACGTATTCATTTCAGCAGCAAGTCCATTGCTGTTCAATGCACTTAAACCTAAATCGACCGAAGCATATTTTTGAAAATGTCCACCGCTGTAAAAAAATTTTCCGTCATCTGCTGCAACGTATCCAGCCGCACCCGTGTAGCAAGCACCTACCGTCGCGTAAATGCCACAGGACGTGAATGTTGAATAACCTGACATAAATCGCAGATGTTTAATATCATTTGCAGTTAAGATTCCATTTTTTTTCTCGATCACATAGCTTGCAAATAATAATTTAGAGGCACTTGCAACACCCATTAAAGTCGAAGCTGTTGGAGTCGCACCGCCGGCTGTGCCCCAGCCAATCGCACCTGTTGCTGAACCGATCTCCCAATAAAAAGGTTGAATAGCGGTGCAGTAAGAATTTGTTGTGGCTGTCGTTGATGCCGCTTGCACACGGGTCGCTTCTGAAATTACAACTGCGGCCGGTGCATCACTGTCTTTCTTTGTACATCCCAAGCACGCAATTAAAGTGAAGCTCAACGAAGCAATGATAAAAGATTTTTGGTATCCGGCCTGACATCTCATTGCCATAATTATATATTTATAGTGCGATAATTTACAATATTTCTAATGTCTGAAGTTAAAACGGATCTAATTATGGATCACAAAAAGCGAAATTTGCTACCGGCCAAGCCTGTTCAAGGGCTCGACATCGGCTGACTTTTTAGGGCCCAAACATTTTTTAGCTGACTAAAACCAGGCTTCAACTCATTCACAGCGGGCGCCTAGAGCAGCGTCTGTCGGCATCGCCTTTGTAAAGTGTTTTAACCCCCCGAGGAATTTATGAAATTGAAGCGGATTTTGATCCTAACGATGAGCCCCGTTTTTTTAAGTCTTTTTTGCGGATTGTCAGCTCTTGCGATGACTGACTTGCAAGAGCGAATGTCTAGACCACCCACAGAGCGCCAAGAGCTTTCTCAGCGTATGGGCCTGATTAGACTATGGACTTTCGAAGATCGAAAAAATATGCCTGATGACGTCGTGATGGGAAATGGTCACAGTCGTAGCGGGTCTTTGCTGATCAATAAGGCCTTGAGTGTTTACTCCCGTGATTGCAAAAACAAATCTTACGCCTACTTCAATAACGGTATGATTGAATCTGATGAGACTCTAGTAATTGAAAAAATTTTGACGGAAGTAAAACCCAGTGATCTTGATCAGAACCTTGTCACCACTAAAAAAGTTTGGGACCATTTAAAAATAAATTACCCCAACGTGATGCCCTCGAGTGCGGGGTTCAATCCGTCATTCTCAGATAAAATCTTAAAAGTGATGACCGAGCCCGAACGCCGTAATGATTTGAAACAATCGACATCCTTGATTGAAATCAAAGAAACTCAGCGCAAAGGCGAATATATTATCAACTCGACAGATTACAGTGTGGGTGGTTGGTTCAAACCCGACATGACTCCACGCCCGAACAGCTCTGGGCAAATGACACTTTTCACAAAAAAATTCATGAACGAACAAGGTCTCACAAACGGCCACGAAGAAGTTGAGGAATGGCGTATTTTTATTTCAGGAAATGAAATTTTTTTTCATAACTTCCGAGACAGTGAAAAGCCCTCGATAGCAAAATACTTAAGTCCGATTCAAGCTCTTAAATTTCGCGCTGAACACTATGACTACTACGCGCAGTCTGAATACTATGCTGATGTGCTTGAAAAACCTGTCTTAGGAGAGACTCTGAAAGTAAAGGCCTTACCTTTACCTCAGCTGTATTCTGATTTGCCCATTTTGCCTCAAGGAAAAAAACCAATTCCACCAATTGGAGTGGTTCCCGTGCCGTCACAACCTGTGGCACCGCCCGTTGTTATTCCCGGGCCTCCGCCTAGGCCACCGGGCACGCCGCCCTTTGCGCCCTACCCGAATCCCATTGTTATTTCACCAGGCGCAGGAAAAGAGTACACCGCGCGCGTTGATATGAAGCGATTCTGGTGGGCGGCATCTTTGGGCTCGTGCTACAGCTGCGAAACTTTAGATGAGCATCGCGATGCCTGGTACTATATTTCATTCAGCGTGCATCTTAACGACCCGTTGGGACCCTACGTTGACCTGATGGTGATTCAAGATCCGAACGCTCGCATCTTTGGCTCTAAAGCCACTTTGGCGAACAATCTAAAAACAGCCCGATGGGAGCTTGATCGCGACGTGCTTTCGCGCCAAGCTTTAAATCCCGTTCAGCATACGGCCCGTCTTGAAAAAGGCTGCACTTCAGCAACTTGCGTAAAATCAGTTCTTGAAATCGGCAATATTTCGCAAAACAATGGCTACAACGGCTACATGCGCGGAGTTTACCTAGCTAAAAAATCTTTACGTCAGAAAGATGTACTTGATATGGCAGCGCAATTTTATCCGGACGATAGCGAGCTTTGCACTTACTCTCACGCTGTACACGACAGCGACAGAAAGTAGATTGCGGCCAACATGTCATTTAAAAGCTGGACTCTTATTTTAGGACTTTGTTTATTCAGCGTGAAACCGGCTTGGGCTGCGGCGTGGCCGCACAGCCCCGATCGCAAATGGAATGAAGCTTGGGAATCAAAGTATTCTGATTGGGTAAAAAATAATCTTAAGACTGACTGGCTTCAGCAAAAAGATTTTATTTTTTTTAATTGGAACGTTGATTGTGCCAAGTTTATTTACCTGGCTCGCTTAAGTTTTTCTTATCAGAACAACTTAGAATTTGCGATTCGTGATAAAAAAAATAATTTAAAAATAATTTCGAGCGCTAATTCTGACTGGGATGCGGTTCCCATCGGCGTTGATCGAGTCCGTGCATTTGCTCGAAGCATTTTAAACCAAGTGAACACTTCAACTCTTCCTCAAGATTCAGTTTTGATTCCTCTTAACGTTGAATTTGTAAAACCGGGAGTGATTGTTTTAGCCGACCGATTAAGAGCTCACTCTTGGATGATCACTGAAATTCATCCTTCGGGAATTCCAAAGCTGATTTACGCCACCTTACCAGGATCGGCTTATCTGTATGAGTCTTTTGTTTTTCCGGCAGCAGAATCTGCTTTTCCATCAGCAAAACTGCCTTCAGATTCAAGCGCAGGGCTTCGTCGCTTTCGCTGGCCACAAGATCTTTTAAAAATAAGTGATGAAATCAATTACGCAAGCCATGATCAGTTTGATACTCGAATCGTCCGCTATCAAACTTTTTTTGACGATATTCAAAGTCGTATTAAAATCAGGCCGAAAAACTCGAATGAAGAGTTTGGTTATCTTCTTGATGATCTTTGTATGAAGGTTCGAGTTCGCGTAAATATTATTATCGATGCGGGTCAAGCTCTTCAGTCAGCAAATAAACTTGATCCAGCAAGATATGAAGAACTTTACTCGACAGTTGGACGCGACCGCGACATCTTATTCGCTATTTCAAGAGTTGATACTTTTTTTAATCAGTTCAAGTCGCAGATTCAGACAGACAATCAAGTTCGTTACCAAAGTTTAATTGCACCCAAATGGACAACCGACGATGAGTGCTTGGTCAACTGGGCAAAAAATCGCACCGAACCTTTAGGCATCATCCGCCAACGTTTTCTTGAAGGCCTAATCTCAAGCCGCGCCACTGATACTTTCGCCGAACGCTGGGGCGAAATCAGGTAGGTGATCTTTTAACAAGCACAAAGAAATATTTTAAAATTAGGAAACACACATGCAAGATATAAAAAGCCCTAAGCCACGTAAAAATAAATACCCAGCAGAGGGCATCACTTTAGAAATGATGGTCACAAAGCTTGTCGAAATTTACGGCTGGGAACGCTTAGGCCAAAAAATCTCGATTCGTTGCTTCACTCACGATCCAAGTATCAAATCGAGTTTAAAATTCTTGCGAACAACGGCTTGGGCGCGTGAACAGGTCGAAAATCTTTTTCGTTGGCGTGATGATACAGGGTGGGATCCCCGCGATGATCATAAGTAGGGGTTGTGGTTTACCGCAACTAAATGGCCAGCTAATTTCGTTCGATGGTGACTGACTTTAAATCGGGTTGAAAAGAAGTATTGTCTGCTTCAAAAGTTGTTCGGTATTGAAAATAGCGATTATTAGGTAAGGTAAAAGAAGTAAAATTTGTGAACGTCATCAGCGGCCGAGTTAAGTTAACTGTTCCTGTCGCGGCCGATTGATTGGTGTTGTTGTTCACTTCTGTAAAAAAAGTGGCGCTGGTACCGTCCGTTCCTCGAAAGATGGGTAAATCTGAACAATCTGCAAACAAGCAGGTTCTAAATTGAAATTTCAGTCGGTAGGCTCCGCGCCGATAAAGTTGAAGAACTTCTGCAGCTGATAAGGCTCGATTCCAGACAGCGAATTCGTCAGCTTTTCCAGTCAAGCCGCCCGTTCCATTGGTGGCGTGACGGCCTAACCTAAAGCGATCCAGAGTCACGGTACAGCCGCCAGAGTCAGCCACCGTGCTGACTTGAGCTCCGTCCCCAAAAATACGGTAAAGAGCTGCAGTGCGATCCCGCTGAATCACGACATGTTGCCACGTTCCCGTTGTAATTGTTGCTCCGTTAATTTGAGATAAAGTGGCGCCGCCGCTATCACAGCGGGTTTCAAAGGCAAATTTATTTCCACCCGAGCTGCGCGCACAAATGCTGGCAATTGGATTGCCGCTACCCGAAACACTGCGGTCTAAAAAATAGGTGCCACTTCCAGAACAACCATTCGTAAAACTTGTTACGTTCAGCCACACAGAAATGGTGTAGCTTCCTGTGTTGCTGATTTGTGTATTCGCGTTTGGCAAATCAACGTAACCTGATCCATTATTTGTGATTGCATTTCCAAAACGACCTGAAGTTCCCAAGGTGATGTTCGCCCCATTTCTGACGGCATGATATCCATTCACCGACGAGTCCGCAAAATCATTTCCACTCGGGGCCGTCCCCGTTGCTGTTTCATTGAAGTGCCATAATCCCTGCAAGTTGGTCATCAAATTTGCGCTGACGGCGCTGTAATCAGAACTTGATTCGCTTGTGGCCGTTAATTCTTTACCGGCCGGAAAACTTGATGTCCAAGCTACCGATTTAAAGTACGAGTTCGACAAACAAGCCCCTGGCAAGTCAAAAACTCGCGAAGTAAAAGTTCCTGATAATTCTGTCGTTTTGAGTGAAACAACACTGCCAGTGATATCAACACTGGCAGCCGTTCCTGCGATAAAGTTTGCGTTTGTTGAATCGCTTGATGTCACAGCTGGTAAAGCGCAGCGCCAATTAGAAAATGGAATAAAGACTTGAGCTTGAACACTGAGGTAAAAAAATAATCCAAAAAAAAATGTAAAGTTCAAAAAAACTCCAGACATGCAATCAGCTTAAAGTATTCTGTCGAGCAGTTCTAGCTCTATTTTTGGAACGAAGTTTCATGATTCGAAAGCATCATCAAAATCGCGAGCCCTGCGCCAGACGCACCGAAAATAAAAGTCCACAAAGACCCGCAGTGATCCCAAATAAATCCGGCAAGAACACTGGCGATGATTGTGCAAACACCTGTTGCTGTTCCTAATAAACCAATGCTTGTGGCTTTCAAACGGGCCGGCGAAAGATCAATGGCTAAAGCTTTGCTAACTCCGTCTGTGGCGCCCATGTACAATCCGTAAATGGCGAATAAGACCCCCAATTGCCAAGCCTGATTTGCAAAACCAAAGCCTAAATAAACGAATATGAAAACGGCAAGACCTAAGATCAGTATTTTTTTTCGATCGATTTGATCTGATAATTTCCCCAGGTAAGGGCTCGAAAAAGCAAAAATTAAATTATACAGACAATAAAATAAAATCACGAAGACTGTCGACAAGCCTTCAGACTTTGCTTTCATTATTAAGAAAACATCACTCGAGTTAGTTAACGAAAAAGCTCCCCAGGCAAAAATATATTTTTTAAAAATGGGACTCATTTGATTCCAAGACTTCAGCGGATTGTTCCATTTTTTATTTTCTAGACGTTTTGATTGGGGTTCACGAATTGATAAAACAATCAAAACAGAAATGAATCCGGGAATTAAAGCCCAATAGTAAAGTTGTCTTAAGTTTTCAGAATCTAAACTCAGTAAATAAATAGCAAACAAAGGCCCCAGTGCTGCACCTAGCGTATCCATCCCGCGATGCCAACCAAAAGCCGCCCCACGATTTGCAGAGCTTACAGCTTCGGAAATCAACGCATCACGCGGTGCTGATCGAATGCCTTTTCCGGTTCGATCCAATGCACGAGCACCTAAAACATGAAGCCAAGATGTTGATAATCCGATCAAGGGTTTGGAAATTGCCGCTAATAAATATCCCACGACAACAAAAGGTTTTCTTCGTGAAATTTGATCAGACCAACTTCCTGAATAGGTTTTTAATAAACTTGCAATCGCTTCAGCAACACCTTCAATAACACCCAAAGAGGCCATTGAGGCCCCCAGAACTGTCGTCAAAAAAATCGGCGTAATCGGATAAAGCATTTCACTTGCGACATCTGCAAAAAATGAAACAAGTCCTAATTTTAAAACAGTGGGGTTTAAAACTTTTTCTTCAGTTTCGATTTGGCGTGTTTCTGACATGAGTTCTTTATTCCTTAGACTTTCGTCTGAGTTTCTTGTGACAAAGACTTTAATAAATCAAAAAAATGCTAAGCTGTCCATTGATAAGCTTAAAAAGGAATTTGAATGAAACTGTCCGTTAAAATCTTTGGTTTTGCTATTTTAATTTTGTCGGCTTTAGCCAGCTCTTTTTATTTTTTTCAACTTAAAAAAACCGAAATCTACATCGCTTCATCTATTGAGGCAACTGGTCATACTTTAGCATTAGCACCTTACTGCATGGCCATTCGAGGCAACGGCGAACTAGAGCCCGCCCACTGGGGAGCCATGGCAAAAACAATCGAGCAACTTGGATTACCTTCGGCCATGGCGGGTGGAAGTTCGGCCTCTATTTCGATGTTTTGGTTAAATGCTGTGGCTCAAAACCCGTTTATTCAACAGAATGCTTTGACTCTCGAAGAAAAAAATCTTCGAGCTGCTTTACTCGTGAAAAGTTTTTTGGGCTTTTTTACGGAATTAAAACAAACAAAGTTTTCACAAGATTTTTTTAGATTGTATGGAATCTACAATCAGGTCAAAGCTGAATCGATGACTCAAGAAATGCTTGTCGCTTTGGCCAAAAAAAACTTTGTTATCGTGAAAAGAGTCTTGAACGAAGGTTTTAAACTTGGACTATTCGATCAAAAATCATTGCAGCCACTTTTTGATTCTTTACAGAACAAGCAAAACGAAAGAACTCAATTCTACTTAGAAGAACTTTCTGAGTCTGTTCGGCAGTTCGGTAAATTTGATGCGACAACAGACGCCAATTTATTTTTTCGAGCAGGTCTTGTTAACTTCGAAAATGCCTCAGTCAGTTTCGGACGTCTGGCCGCATTTTATTCTGCAGTTTCGATTTCTGAAGAAATCTCAAAAACCTGGTCTGTTTTTTTTCAAAATTGCACGACAGATTCGAAAGAACTCACGTGGACTGGATTGCTCAAAAAAAATCCCACTTGTGGAGTTTTGTTTCATCAATTGTTCGAATCTTATTTTAAAAAAGAACCTGAGCTCCACTTAGAAAATAGTTTTATCGGTGAACCGATCGAAGTTTATCCAGCGACATCTGTTTTAGTTGGCCAAGCTGCGCAAGAAGCTGATCAGGCCATGAATGATTATCATTTAAAAATGGATCATCAATTTGGTCTGCATTTTAAACCAACAAACTCGGAAGAAGTGCGTTTTGGCTATTGGGGAAATCCAGTAAAACTTGATTTAATTTCAAAATCTTTAGACCAAACAGATGAAAAAAGTAGACGCTTTTTGGCTTTAGGTTCAACAACTTGGAAACAAGTTCTGTCGATGTCACCGTCCGAGCCCGGGCTGTCTCCGTTCAAAAAATTTTCAGCGAACAATGAAGTTTTCATTTCAGCAGGAGGCTGGTCTGATTTACACCCCGTCGAGATTTTGAAGTCTTCGGGTTGTGAAAATGTGGTGTATTTAACTCGGCAAGGTGGCGAAAGTTTTTTTGCACAAGGAGTTGCAAACAGACTCATGGATTTAAAAAGAGATATCTCTAAATTACAAACAGCTACACCCGAGCAAAAAAAGACAAATCTACAATTAAACAATCTTGGAGATCCGACAGCAGATCAAAATAGTGTGTGGTCAAAATTATTTAATATGGCCAATCCGAAAAGTTCGATTAACCGCGCCCTTACTCAGGCAGATGCTGTACTTTGCACAAATTGGAACGCTTATAACGTAAAAAATGATTTTGTTGCTTTAATCGAAAACTCATACCAAAGTAGCTTCGCAATCTCTTCAAATCCGAGTCAGCTGATTTCGAAACTTGCACCGGTTTTAAAAGATGCTGTGACCGGCTGCCAACCCCTGCAACATTAATTTGAATTTTTTAAATATTTTTTTAATCTCTCATGATTTAAAGGCACGTAACACAAAGCTACACTGACGAACACGGCAAAAGTAAAATACAAAGTCTGCCAGGGTATTTCAGATTTCCAATCTGAAATTTGGCGCGTTACTATCCATCTTGTGTTCAGGTCATTAATTCCTTCTAAAAAACCGAAAAGAGGCTTTTGACTTTGACTGTCGCTCATCAACCGAGTGACATACATCGGCACATCGACAAAAATCATAAAACAAATATACAAAACACAGCCTAATACAGAAAACTGCGCCGCCAATTTTAAAGCGCCTGTCAGTTTCGGAAGAAGTAATAAAAGACTGATTGTGATCAAACTGTAAGTGACCGCCCAAAGTGACTCTTCAACCGCATTACCTAAATAATGCGTGCGAATGACAGCGTACCATGAAAAACATTCGGCTATTGCAATCAAAGGAAAAAATAAAAAAGACAATTTCGCAGCTGTGTTATTTTGTGTTTCATAAGCTAAAAAGCGAACCACGATCGCCCACTGCGTAACAAAGGCAAGCTCTGCAAAAGTTGCCATCGTTCTGCCAACAAGGACGCTTGAAAACCAAGTGTCGTAAAGGCATATTCTTTGAACGTCGGCTCGTGGCAAAAAAGAACGAAATGCGCAAACGAAAACATAAATTCCAGAAAGTCGAATCATGACTTTAGAATCTTTTGAAATTCGAAAGCGAAAAGTCCAATACCAAAATAAAATATTAACACAAGATGCACTTGATAAAACAACCCACCATATTGCAACCGGATTTTCCCAAGATAGCCATGACAATACTGACATTGATAAAACCTCATTATTCTTCGATAAATTTAAACTTTACAAAATAAACTGTCATCTTAAATCAGGCTCTTTTGTCTCGAAGTAATTCGAAATGGGGAACAAATGTCACAAAAAACTCATAGTAACATTGCAAGATCTTGGAGACGACTTTGCATAACAACTTCATAGTCATTTAACCAGGAGAAAAAATGAAATTTCGAACAGCTTTTCTTTTAGTCATCTTTTGCTTCACTTCTTTTTTAATTCAAACAAAAGCGGTTGCTGCAGAAATAACTAGAGATTTGGCCGTGTCGATCAATCATATTTTTACGCCAGATGGCTTTGATTCAAATTCTGAAGCTTTTGTCATTATCAGCGGACTATTTCCGAATGGTTGTTATCGATGGAAAGGTGTTGAAAAAAATGATCTCTCACAATTCGAACATGAATTTATTTCGATGGCGACTGTGACACAAGGTCTTTGTATTCAAGTGATTATACCTTTCACAATAGATGTCCAGCTTGGAAAACTGCAAACGGGAACCCATACTTTACGCTTTTTAAGTAACGATGGAACTTATTTAGAAAAAAGTCTTATCGTTGAATGATCAACAAATCTTGAAGATATCCGGACATTCTTATTTTTAAAAAAAATAATTAGCGATTTACTTTTAATCTGTGTTACTCATACCTTCTATGGAAAAAACCAGTCAGGGCTATGTTGTTGTAATCGATGACGACCTTCAAATGCGATCTTTAATCATCGAATTTCTTAAACAGTCGAATTATTTTGTTAAGTCATTTAGTGATGGTCTTGAGGCCATGCACTTTCTTAAAAGTTCAAGCTCTGAAGCTCAACAAGTCGAACTTGTTTTAACTGATTTACGAATGCCAGATATGGATGGCCTGACGGTTTTAAACCAACTGAAGCCCTTACGGCCTAATATTCCTGTTATAATTATGACGGCTCACGCCAGCGTTGAAACAGCCGTTGATGGGCTTCGTAAAGGTGCTTTTGATTATATTGTTAAACCCTTCAAACTTTCTGAAATCTCTCACGCGGTCGAAAAAGCAATCAGCTACGGACGACTGCAAAGACAAAATAAAACCTTGGCTTCTGAATTAAAAAAAACCTGGTCACTGAACGAAATTGTTGGAAAAAGTTCTGCGATGCAGGTTATTTTTGATCTCATTGAACGAGTCGCTGTTGCGCAGTCAAATATTTTAATCACCGGAGAAAGTGGCTCGGGTAAAGAAGTTGTTGCAAAAGCAATTCACAGCCGAAGCTCACGCGCCAAAAAAGCTTTCGTTGCAATTAATTGCACTGCAATACCTCACACGCTTCTTGAATCCGAATTGTTCGGACACGCAAAAGGTGCATTCACAGGAGCTGTCGAAAGAAAAAAAGGACTTTTTGAAGAAGCCGAAGGTGGAACTCTTTTTTTAGATGAAATCGGTGATTTAGATTTTGCGCTTCAAGCTAAACTTTTACGAGTCATCCAAGAGCGAAAAATAAAGCCTGTCGGCGACACACAAATGAAAGACATTAATGTTCGTATTATTGCAGCTACACATAAAGATTTAAAAAAAGCGATTCTTGAAAAAAATTTTCGCGAAGACCTCTATTATCGATTATCTGTGATTCCAATTTTGGTCCCTCCGCTGCGCCATCGCCAAGACGATATTCCACTTCTTGCGCAGCATTTTCTGAACAAATATGCGGTCCTGAATAATAAATTAGTCACAGGATTTAGTTTTGAAATTATGCAAAAACTGATTTTAATGCCTTGGCCGGGTAACGTTCGTGAGCTTGAAAATTTGATCGAGCGCTTAGTTGTTCTGACTCATAATTCTATTTTGCAAGCCGATGAAATTCAGGACTCTGATCAAAAATCTCATGAATCTTTTTACGGAGAAGCCACAGATGATTCACCAACTCTTGAGCAACTTGAAAAAAGATATATTCAAATGATTCTCAGTAAAACAGCTGATAAAAAAGAAAAAGCCGCGCAAATTTTAGGAATCAATCGACGGACTCTCTATCGTAAAGAAAAAGAATACGGTTTTGCCGCTGATGACCACGAGGTCAGTGCCGAACTGAATGATTGACTTCACAAATTTCGGATAAAGCTTGGCAGGCGTCTGTTGCCGTAAAAATTCCGACAAGCTTTCCATGATTTAAGATCAAAGCACTTCCAATTTTTTGTGTGGCCATTTCATTCGCGACTTCGCTCAAGAGTGCTTCCGGTTTTGTGATATAGGGAATATCACCACAAACATCTCCGACATGAAGCTTTTTAGGATCGGCTCCGGCAAAAGAAAAAACAGATTTAACATCGCGATCACTCAATAGACCAAAAACTTTTTTTTCTTTTATCACCGGCAAGTGTCTTATTTTATTTTTTTCCATCATTTGCAGAGCCTCATAAATCGTTGCTTCAGAGTCAATTGCACTTGATGTTATTGTCATATACTGACTGATTTTGGGAGTCGCTTTTTCCATCATGTCTAAATACAGCAAGCCAAAGACCACAACACAGAATGTCTTTGATGATTAAATCGGGATAAATTGTCTCTCTAATAAGAATCTTATGAGGCCGGATGGGTCACCGTTTGAATGATGACCATCTCAGCTCTAAGAAGGTTTGGACAAGGATTACTGAAATACTAAATAAATTTCGGACTGCTCGCGTTTGCCACCGCAATCTAAAGAGCGGATATCTAGAATGTAATCTAAATTTGTATCGGCTTCGTGAACAATTTCAAGCGGCGTAACTGTTGCTGTTCCGCCCGATGCAAATGGCGTTAACTTAATCTGATTATTATTCAGTAAAACATAATTCACACTTGAAGTGACTGTTGCATCACTTGTTCCATGAGCTGAATAAAAATTTGCGTTCGTGACTGAAGTTGTGCTTAAAGCTTTCGGATAAAGCCCAACCAAGACAAAGTTATCAACTTTAATCGGTGAATTAATATCGACTCCACCTGATAATTTAGCGACGCGTGGTCCAGAAAGAGTAAAATTAATTAAGGCTTTATTCATTGAATACGGACTTTGATATGCAACGCCTGAATCATGATTACGAGCCACAACTGTCGTATCGCGAACTTGCGTTAAACTTGACGCGCCATTTGCAATCGCATCAAAAAGTTTATAAGCGTAACAAACTCCTTCACTTCCAGTCCGTACAGGAATTTTAATTGGATCTGTTAAAGAGATTTTTTGAACACTCGAACATTTAAAATCAACACAAATTCCATTTTTATTAATTCTGTTACCACAATTGACTTGTGCAACGACTGTCGTTTTGATATCTAAATTATTTTTGTCTTTACCCACAACAGTACAGCTTGTGTTCTCGGTCAGTACAAATTGAAAGCTTTCGATATTTTTTGAAACAAGCCCGCTTAAAACTTTAGTTTGGTCAGACATTTTCACACAATTGTAGCTTGCGCCTGTAACTGAAACAAGCGTGATATCAAGTTGTGCTTTTGCATTTTCTGGAACCGGATTTTGTAAGAAGCTCGCCAAGATTTTTGAATCAGGTGTCGTGTCGACCTTCCAATTGATAACTGCCGTCTGAGCTGAGTTTCCGGCCTTATCAGTTGCTTTTGCATAGAATGAATAAGCACCGTCGGACAAAGAAGCATAAGTGGCTTTCTTCGGCGAGCAATCAGAAACTTGACCATTCAAATAACATTCGATTGATTTTAAACCATTCAGATCGGTTGCATCTAAAACAATTTCGACAGAATTAACTTTGATTGTTCCGGTAGGATTTGAAACGAATTTAATTTGTGGTGCTAAAGTATCAACAATAAATTTGTAGGACTGCACAGCCGAATTAACTTTGACGGCGTTTGTGCCATAAACGTTAAATTGATATTCGTTGTCGATAAGACCTTTGTAAGATACTCCTGAATCGCAATCGACCGGAGTCTGATTATTCAAGTAACAAGTAAATTGATCAATGACTTTTGAACCACTCATTCCTGCAAATTCAAAAGCAACATCTTTGATGTTACCCAATGCTAAAGGACCGTTCGTGATTTTAACAGTCGGTACACTGAGATCAATTTCAATACTTTGAGACGCCACAGATACGTTGTTCGCTTGATCAACAGCTTGCACTTCAAATTTAAATTGTCCCGAAGGCAATTTTGAATAGGCAGCTTGTAACAAAGAACAGTCTTTATAATTTGATTCCAACGGACTTAAGCGGCATAGAACACTTTTTAAAGGGCTGGCATCAGTCACCGCAATCAAATAATTAATATTTTGAGACGCAATGAGGCCTTGAGGACCATTAATTTTGATTGTCGGTGCTGTGCGATCAACATGAAAAGTTGAAACATTCGGAGTTGATGCATTCCCCGCCTTATCAGTGGCTCTAATTTGAAGAGTGTAAAGTCCTTCATCAGGTAAAGAATTAAAGAGGTAAGCTGCATCACAAGGGATCTCTTGTGTGTTTAAATTTGATTTACAATAAATTTTATCGACTCCACTGCCTTGTTGATCGTTAGCTAAAAAATTAATTTTTACAGCTGTTGCTGATGTGTAAGGAGTGACGGCTTCAACTTGAACTAACGGAGCCAATTCGTCATGGACGATCGACGCTTTTACGCATTCAGTTTCGGGCGCACCTTTTTTTCTAAACTTAGCGTAGACAGACACCTCTTTATTATCTGCACTTAAAACCCACGCTTTGACTTGCGAATAAGGGATCCAACCGATGTCTTCAACGCAATCGTTTGTGTTTGCAACAATCATTTGTTCTGCGCCGACCGCAGACAATTGTAAAACAACATTTTTACTTTTTGTATAAGGTTGATTTTGATTAATTGAAATTTTGGCGCCCGCAATTAAAGTGACTGGGTCTATCGTTATCGTGTCCGCGACAGATTGATTTGTCTGAGGTGCGGGGTCAGTTGGTCCCGCACTGACGGCTATACTTCCTGGCTGACCGCAGTTTTGAAAAAATAGTCCAAGACCAATCGATCCAACAAAAAAGAATAAGAATTGTTTTTTTGAAAATAAGCTCATGATTTAATTCCCCCACCTCATACTTTAAAGGAATACGATCGACATTAAAACAAATTTAAAGCAACTTACTAAAATGAGACGTTTTATGTTTTTATTTGTACTTTAGTCTTAAAAATGTATGTCGAACTTATGACTTTCTGTCAGAAACCTAACGTTTGTCTGAGCTGTTAGGGCTTGTAGTTAACCGCTGCGAAAGCATCAACCAAACCGTAGCCGTAGACCGCATTTGGAATATGGTCTCCCGCATAAGGTGCACATGATTGCGTTGATGTTTTAGGCTGCGCTGTTTTTTCGATAATTCTTGTCGTTGCATCGACTTGACCAATCAATTCAGGATGTGCCGACCACATCAGCGCAACAACACCGGCAATGTGCGGTCCCGCCATTGACGTCCCGCTGAGTGATTCATATCGAGCCGATTGATTTTCTTTTGTCACCACAGAAGAGCGAATGGATTCTCCAGGGGCTGTGATATTCGGCCCTAAACCATTATTCCAAGTTGACGGACCACGGCTCGAAAAATCAGTCACTTCCCCGTTTCGATGATCATAGGCCGCAACTGTTGTTAGTTCTCCTGAATAAAATCCTGGGGCATGGCCCGAAGATCCACAACTTGGCCCATCATTTCCACCTGACACCACAACAAAAATTCCGGCGGCTTTTAAATTCCGAACCGCTTGAATAAATTCGTCACCCTGACAGCCTTCATCCGCCGGGCAGCCCCATGAATTATTAATAATATGCGGAGCAAATTCAGATCGCCCATCCGTTAAGGCATTTCCGCCCAGCGGGTAAGGAGCCAAAAGAAATTGAAAACACTCAGTGTAGGAAGAAACTGTACCCACACCATTATCCATATTGCGACATCCAATCCATTTCGCATCGGGAGCTACACCAATCTGATTTCCTTGGCCATCATCGCCCAGCATAATTCCCATCGTGTGAGTTCCGTGATCGCGATCATCACAGGGGACAATACACGCGTTTTTTTTAGCAGTGTCGTGCCAATTGTAATCATGCAAAGTATTAAAAGCCGTAAATCCACGATACTTTTTTTTCAGCGCTGGATGAGTCCAATTAAAACCGGTGTCGTTGCCGGCAATCACAATACCTTTACCTGTGATTTTTAAGTTTGACCAAACTTGATCGGCTTTAATTGCTTTAATATTATCTTCGATGCCGCTCAAACCTATTGGCGAATTTCCATAAAGTCTAAATTGAAATTGCAAAGCAGGAAGTTGCGTTCGAATTTGAGCATCAAATGAAATCGCCGAGATCTCGTCAAATTCGGCTAATTGACTCAATAAATTTTGATCAATATTGTAAGCAACAATCGTATTATTGATATAAAATTGTTGAAACTCAACTTGGTGGCGAATTAAAAAATCGACAACGTTTTTCTGTGATAACTTTGTGTGATTCACAAGAGATTTATACAAGAAAGCTAATCGGGCGTTTCTAGATCGAATCGAACTTAAGTCTGAAATGTCAGCGTTTTTATTGAATTTCAAAATAAAATCAGCTTTTTTTTGAATTTTAATTTTTGCTAAGGCAAATGAATCGATTTTAAAATTTTCTGCATGAGCACTGATTAAAAAATAAGAAATACAAATTGAAGCCAATAATTTCATAGAAGTCTCCTATAAGATGAATTATCTAAAGGATGTTCTTCAACGGTCAAATCAATTCAATCTCAGTTTCGCTCTTTTTATGGGTCCAGAAGTAAATAACTCTTAGCAGCGAAAGACGGTTGATCGGTTTACTCATGTGATCTTTGAAGCCAGCTTGCAAACACTGTTTACGGTCTTCTTTCATCGCGTGAGCCGTCAAAGCAATCACAGGAACATTATAATTTTTTTCGTTGAGTATTTTAATCGTCTCAAATCCACCCATCACGGGCATTTGCAAATCAAGTAAAATAATATCAAATTTTTCTGCAAGGGCCATATCTAAAGCTTCTTGTCCGTTTTGAGCTATTTTTAAAACGGCACCTGTAGCTTTCAAAAAATGTGAAATAATAATTTGATTATCATAACTGTCTTCGACAATTAAAATTTTTAAATTATTAAAATCAAAAATCATTTCGTCTTTATTTGATTTGATTTGAGGAGCAATTGGCTCAAATTTTTTCAAATTCACCATTTGCGAAATTCCTGCGTCAACAGTAATCGTAAAAGTGCTGCCCTTGCCTATTTCAGACGTTTTTAAAATCACATCGCCCCCCAATGAGTTGGCTAATTTTTTTGAAAGAATAAGGCCTAACCCCGAACCCCCATATTTTCTGGTGGTTGAAATATCAGCTTGGCTAAACGGCCTAAATAATTTATCAATTTGTTCAGCGCTGATACCCAGCCCTGAATCTATGACCACAAATTCAAGCTGAGAACTTTTTGTTTCTGGATGATACAGAAAATTTATTTTAACTTTGATGACGCCTTGTTGAGTAAATTTGATGGCGTTTCCAACCACATTCAGTAAAATTTGCCGAAGTCGTAGTGGATCTGTTTTAATCGCCAGTGGCATATTATTTTCAGTTTCGATTAATAGCTGAATTCCTTTTTCATTTGCTTTGAGTGAAAGAAGCGAATCAATATCTTTAATGATGTCTTCTAAAAGAATGTTTACTTTTTCGATTTCAAGCTTGCCCGCTTCGACTTTTGATAAATCAAGAATATCGTTGATGACGTTTGACAACAGCTGCCCGTTTCTTTTTATAGCTTCGGCAATATTCATTTTTTGTGAATCGGATACCTCGTCATTAATAATCAGTTCTGAGTAGCCTAAAATGGCTCCTAAAGGGGTTCTAATTTCGTGACTCATATTCGCCAAAAAAGCACTTTTGGTCTGATTTGCAACGTCGGCTAAAACTTTTGATTTTTTTAATTCAAATTCAATTTCTTTATATTTTTTAATGTTATGAGCCACTAAAACAAAGCCAATGACGACATTTTTTTCATCGAAGTCAGGGACTAATGTAATATTGTAATCAAAACTGTCAGTTTCATTTTTAGATAAAAATTCAAAGCTTGTCAGTTCACCTTTTAAAGTATTTTGTATTGGTTTTTCAAAAGATTTATAAAAATCAGCTCCTAAAATTTCAATGACTTTACGTCCGATGATTTCGTGTTGATTTTTTCTGAATAATAGCCAGAAAGATTCATTGGCGTACAGAAATGTTTCATTTCGATCAACCTGGCAAACAGCTTCAGGCAAAGCATTTGTAATTTGTCGCAATTGAGACTCTCTCCACTGAAGCTCTTTGGTACGAAATGCGATTCGCTTTTCAAGTTCATTATTATTTTTTTGAAGCTGCAGTTCGTACTCTTTTCTTTCGGTGATGTCCCGGGTCACCATTGTAAACCCAGAAATTCTTCCATCTTTATTATAACGAGCGTTCAAAGTCACATGGGCCCAGAACTTCGTGCCATCTTTTTTAAGGCGCAAAGCTTCCCGCTCGTAGCGAAGATACTTTTTTGCTAAAGCTAATTCTTTCTCGGGCAATCCGTCATTCAAATCAGATAACACATAAAAAATCGAAAAATGATGCCCAATGATCTCGTCTGCCGGATAACCGTTAATGTGCTCGGCGCCTGAGTTCCACGTTCGCACACAACCATTCAAATCCAGTCCAAAAATTGAGTAATCTTTGACGGCTTCAACCATGATACTAAATTTTTCGTTACTACGGCGTAAAGATTCTTCGGTGCGTCTTTGCATATCTATTGTCATTTTTAAATTATTAATCATGATATTTAATGAGTCGCCAAGTTGACCCAATTCATCGCGACCAACCTTTGAAGCAGAAACCAAAAAATTACCACGCCCCACTTGTTGAGCAGTTGATTTAAAATTATTTATCGTCTGAACCAAATACTTTCCAAATTGAATAACAAGAAAAATAGCAATTGTTTCAAAAAAAATAACAGTCGAAGCCACGATGATAATAATTATTTTTTCCATCCATCGAGAAGCTTCGATCAGCGACCTCGAGAAAACTTTTTCGTGCAAACTCAGCGAACTGTTAATTTCACCAACGCGCGCCAGTAATTTCTTAATATGGGAATAATCCCCTTTCGATGATCGCATTTGCATCCCAATTGAATGCAGCTCATCAACCAAATCATCCGCTTGGCTCCATGCTAAAAGTGAATTCTGAAGAATATCCAGTCCCTTAAACCTTTGTAAAAGTTTAATAATTCCGCCCACTTCATTTTCTTCAACTTGACCTTGGACAAATCCATCTCGAACTATTTTATAATTAGGATGATCTTTTAATAATTCAATTCGTGCAAGTCGATCACCTTCGATAATCTTAAGTTGAGTCAAAAAATTTTGAATATAACTAGAATCCTGATTTAATGAATATAAATATAAACTGTGGACGGCGTCTTTTTGAGCTTTTGTCCAATGGCCTTCACCAACGATCAATGTTCGAACGGCGATCAGATTTCCAAATGCTGTAAACAGCATAAAGATCTCAAAACCGACCAGAAAAATCATAACGCTAATTATCGTAAAAAGTTTTTTTGAAATAGATAAATTATTCCAGAAGATTTTCATATCATTAAGTAACTTTTGTCGTACCCAAAAGCAAAGCTTATGAAATTTGTCGTCTAAAATTCACAATCAATAAGGATCAAACAAAGTTAGATCTTCCCAGTACTCTTCTTGCGTGTAATCGTTTTTAGGTACTTCAATTTCATTTATTTCAACTCTTTGAGCTTGGCTCAACTTAGGTATAAATATTTCAAGGTGGCCTTCATTTAAATTTGCAAATATTTTTTCTGCATCAACAGGTGATTTCAAATAATAGATCCTTCGAAATTGATCATCTTTTTTATCCATTTTATGTCCAAGCACCGTTAAATGTGAACCTAAAATTTCAACTGAAATCTCATCTTTAGCAAATCCAATCAGATCTGTTTCAACTGTATAAGAATCGGGGTGCTCGATCATTTCGCTTTGATAAGGCAAATTGTTTATTTTAAACAAATCAAACAAAGGGGATTTCAAAAATTGCGTGGTCATAAAGTTTCTCCTTAAGTATAAATCGATTCATAATCTACAAAAGCCATTTCTGCGATATGAAGCGGCGGTTCTGAAAGCTCATCGATCGCAGAACCCATTTCAAATTCGTTCACAAAAAAAGCGATATCAAGTAGCGGTGTATCGGGTTTGTGAACAATACGTGCCAGCACTCGAACACATTCACCGACTTTTGATTTTAACTGAAAGTATTTACTATTTTTGAGAATCCTATAATAAACACCGCCCGACGATAACAAACTCATTTCATCGATTGAATGATAAATCGAGGGAACCAGAATTCCCCTGACTTCTTTTAAAGGGTTTCGTTTTTTTATTTTTTTTAGCATAATTTCCTCTTTTCTACATTTCCTGCACGGCTGTTTGAAGTTCTTCCTGCTCTTGAAGTGCTTGATGTGTTTGAATAAAGCTTTTTAAACCTTGTTTATTTGTTCTTTGTTTTCTTTGTTTAATTAATTTTCTTCTGATTTGAAGTATAATTACTCGAGTCACATCTTTTAATCGCGTTCCTTCGGCCGAACCAATTAAATCCATGCCATTATACATGACTTGAACAAAACCTTTAAAATGGCTTTTACTTCGATTAAAGTGAGCTGTTAAAAAAGCATTTTTAGGCGACTCTTCGACAAGCTTATAAAGCATTAATTTAAGATACTTTTCGGTGAAGACCGACGGATGAAATCCTTGAAAATTTAAACTCATATTGTTCATATCAACTCCTATTGTAGATTTATTTGATTCATCTCAACAAATTTTTTAAGATCGTTTTGGTAATCGAATTCAATAAATGATTTGCCCCAATTTGCTTTTTGGTCTGCGCAGCTAATCGCCTGATCGATCAATTGCCCGAACAAATATGCCGAAGATCGAGCCGAATAAATCACAGCATCTAAATCGTCGCTCGTTAAAACAAGATCATCGATGTATTTTTCAAGTCGATGATCTTGGTTATGATTCACTATAACTTCTTCACATAAGTAGCTCATGGCTTGTCTAGAAATACCTTTTTTCTCGAAAGACAAAAGAACTTCTTTCCCAAAGAATTTAAAAAAAGATTCAGCATGAAATAAACATCCAAGATACCCCACAGGATTGGCGTGTTGAATTTGATAATAAGCAAAAGCAATCAGGGCCGATGTTGTTGGCAAAGGGTTCAGCAGCCGCACTTTTTCGATATCTTCATCCAGCTGTGTTAAATCATGAATTAAAAGATTACATTCTTCTGTTTTCTTAATGGAGTACTTATAAAATTCAACGGCGCTTTTTCTTTGAGAGCCTCTAAAATAGACTGTTGTTAAAGCATGAACTTGTGGGTGCGATCTGTTGTAAAAGTAAAGTTGTTTTAAAAATTCTCTGTAGTGAGTCTCTTCAACTAATCCCCATAAAATTCTTTGAAAACCTCGGTTGTGAATACTGACTTCAGCGACTGAATTCCATTCTTTCTTGATCGTTTCGATTTTTTTCATTTGAATCATCCTTAATTAATAAAACCCATCTCATAATTTTTTTTAAAAGCTTCAAAAATTTTTAAAAAAGGTGAATCAATGTCCAGCATGAACTTTTCATTTTGCAAATCTAAATACATCGGAACAATTTGCCCTTGCTCAGGGTGTAACACGGAACCTTTGTAAGAAATAAAGCCGTATCTTGAAAATGAAGGCACTAATCTTTGAGGAATACAGGCCAGTGCCACGTCGGCTTCTTGCAAAAGCGCTAAGGCATAAAGACTTTGTAAAAGCGTCGAAAAAAGCCCCGTCTGTCGAAAATCAGAACGAATCAAAAGCTGCGAAGCAACAACCACAGACTGATCAAATCTTTCTAATTCGATGATATCGTTTTCATCAAAATAATTTTTATCGACAAAATTAAGTCGGCAAGCACCGACAGCTTCGTTGTCAATAAAAGCACCTATGTGTAAAGCGGTCAGATCTAATTCATCTTTTATTTGCTTGTACTGATGACTTGCCGTAATAAGCGGTTCGTTGAATTCATCAATATGAACATTATATCTCAGTCTAAAAATTTGATTTTTTTCTTCGGGATGTAAAGCAATTTTCATTTTTGGATGAAGAGCTTCAGCTTTAATTGAATGCGCTTGATCAGCATCTAGGTTTAGATTTTTATGATTCATTATTCCCCTCATCAATGGATGAATTGAACAATAAGCTTTAAGTTTCTTCGACAAATGAAGAATTTATGAATAAAATATAATGACTTGTGTTTGAAAATTGATCTTATGCAGCTAAATAGAATTTTAAATGTGTGCTCAGTCTTTGGTATTCAAATTTGATTTGATTCAGATACAGTTGCAAGTGTAATAAATCGGGTTGATTAAAATTATACTTTTCGAGCACGGCACAGTAACTTGTTAAATTGATCGCGCCGACGTTTGAACTGCTTGATTTAAGGTTGTGAGCTAAAAATGTAATTTTGTCGTATTTTTTTTCTTCTAAGAATTGATGAAGATTTTTATCATAGTCGTCAATTTTTAGGATAAACATCCCAACAATTTCTTGAATCAGTATCGGATTGGTCTCGCGAGCTAGGTAGCTTAATCGTTCATGAATGCTATTGACTTCATTTTTTTCATCTAAAGCTAAAAGTTTCAAAATTGATTGATGAATATGAGTTTCATCAAGATGCTCACTAAACTCAATGAATATCATTGGTGGGAACTGTTGTTTAAGTTGAATGACTTTCTGATAGTCTGGATCTTCAAGATTATTGGGTTTATCAATAAGAACAATTTTACTTGTCTTTTGAAGTAGCGCATTTAATAAGCCGCCATAACTACGCACAATTTTGATCTCAAACTCATGCCCATGATCGATCAAAAATGAATTGATCGTTAGATTTTTTTTTAAACTATATACATAAACGGTTTTCATGAATATTTAAACTCGTAACCGACTCCTGAAACTGTTCGAATGTATTTATGATGAGGTTCAATTTTTTTACGTATGGCCGAAATATGTTTATCAATACTGCGATCATCAATGTAGACGTTGTTTCCCCAAACGCTATCTAAAATTTGTTGTCTTGAAAAAACACGATTCGTATTTTGTGCAAGTTTCAATAAAATTTTAAATTCGATTGGAGTGACATCAATCTTTTTTTCAGCATTATCAGATTCAATGTATAATCTTAAGCCATACAATTCAAAACGCAGAGCTCCGCGTTTAAAATTTTCAATGTTATTTTTTCTCTTTTTAGATTTTAAAATACGTAAATCAACACGCGCGACAAGTTCGGCTGGATCGAATGGCTTGACAATGTAGTCGTCAACACCGATTGAAAGTCCCAGTATTTTATCAGAGATTGTATTCATCGCCGTTAAAAAAATCACTGGGGTCTCGGCAAACTTTGGATCGGATTGAATTTCACGACAAAAATCAAAACCCGAACCATCTGGCAAAACAACATCAAGAAGAATCAGTTGGTATTCGTTGGATTTGAGCTTCGTGCGTGCGTCTTGAATATTTTCAACGTAATCGATTTGATATTTATAACCAAGGCAGACTTGGATCATTTTATGATACTCGGGCATATCTTCGACGACTAATATTTTGTTTTCCATTCAAGTACCTTCTTTTCTTTAATAACAGAACTGTACACCAGTTCCATCGTTCAATAAATATTTTTTGATTTAATTTAGGCTGGCTGGTTAAAGTTGTTGTGATATCCATTCAGCTGCTCAATAAGTTTCTTTGTCATACTATAAGTGTTTTTAAATGACGAAGTTTTCGACAAATGGGCAAATTGGTAAAGATTCTCAGTACGCGGAAAACTGATTTTATCCTGATTGTAAACTGAATAAGTCAAAACCGGAATTTTACTTCGTGACGCTCCTTTATTCACATTTACTTTTGAATCCATTATTTTTAAAGTCTGACGACCGCTTAACGGCCTCATATTCCAATCCATCACAACTAAGTTGTAATCTTGAGTGTTGAGTTTAAAGATGGCCTCGTTTCCACTGCTAGCCTGGGAAACTTTGCAACCCTGTTCACTTAAACACGCTTCGATTAATTTTGTTGATAAGGGATCATCATCAACAACTAACACATTAATTTTGTGAGAAACTTTCACTTCATCACCAAATCGATTTTCGCGCCAACTCTTCACTTGTTGATAAATCGATTTTTCGGCAGCTTCAAGAGCCATTTCAATTGTTATTTCTTCTCCTAATCCATGAAATTGTTCATGGATGTATTTGACATTCAAGTCCACTAAATAACGATTTGTCAGTGCTAAAACTTTGACATGAATAAAAGAATCGTAAGGACAATATTCAAGAATCTTATAAAGCCAGAATTTAATATAGGCATCCAGCTGATCGTCAGGCTTAAAACCCTCATACTTCACAGAGAATGGTGAATCAGACACAACGCCTCCTATAGACTTCATCCAAAAAATGAATGATTTTTGTTTTAGAAACAGGCTTTTCAAAAAATAGAGGCTCGACTTCAGAGTATTTCAAAATTTCTTGGTATTGGTAATACTTCAATGAAGACATAATCGAGCACTCGATTTCTGGATAAAATTCTTTGATGACTCGGCAAATGCGAAGCCCGGTCTCATCGTCGTTTAAAAAATAATCAGCAATGACTAAATCACAATGAAAAGTTTCAATAATTTCTAAGGCATCTTTTTCGTTTGATGCATAGAAACATTTTACTTCATCATCATACTCTTTGATAAAGCTTTGAATAATTCTAAAACTTAGATTGTCATCTTCAATAATCAGAATTTTTTTATAGTCTTTCAAACTTTTAATATAATAATCTGTGTACTGCAAAAATTCAGGATTCATTGAATTTTGATAGTAGTAAGCAATCCAATCAGAACTGTCTTCAAAGTAATTAAATTTTAAGTTATCCATAATTGGTCTCTCTGTTGTTAAATTGATTAGTGCAGTACTTCGACATATTTATTGAGCTCTTCGATCGATTCTTCAAAGGAATCTTCGATCGCGCTTAAGTAGATTAAAGCCTCGTCATGATTGTCCGATGCGGGTTGTGTGCTCCAACTTTCTAGTTTTTCACACAAGCCCGCCATCTCAAGGGCTCCCAAGTAAGAACAACTAGACCTTAGCGTGTGTGCCGTTCTTGAGACGATTTCTTTGTTATTTTGTTTTATTGCGTGACCAATTTGAATAAGTCTTTCGGGTGTTTGTTTTGAAAAAATTCCAACCAGATCATGAAGTAAAGTTTTATTTTCGCTTGTCTTGATTTCAATTAAATCAATAAGCACATCGTACTGAATCATAACCCCTCCATCATTCGAATTTTGAGTGAGTATAAGTCCGCAATTTCTACGCACTTTGAAGTTTATGTGAAGATTTAAGGATATTAAAAAGGATTCGGTTTATTTTTGAGCTTTAGACGCGCTAGCTTCAGCTGACGAAACAGATTTTGTTTTTCGATATAACTTTTTGAAAACTTAATAATTTCATCTATATATAAAAAATGGTCTGACTGATTTTTGATTCTATTAATATGCGTCGCTGTTAAAACAACTCCCGAAACTTCTTCTTCAAAAAAGAACGGGCAGACCATAACGAAAAGTTGGTTAAATACCCGAAATTCAGACTTATTTGACTGAAGAACTTTATCGTAAATTTCACTGAGATCGTCAAATTCAATATTGAAAAAAAAATGATCGTTTGATTTACTTTCTTCAATTTGAAATTGCTTATCGTTATTGAGCCAAAGGACTGAACTTAAATCACAGAGCTCAGGAGTTAAAAAAGAGACGATCATCTTATTTAAATTTGACCATTCATTAATATGACCAATTTGAGATCTCATCTCAGAAAATATTTGAATAATTTTTTTACTCGTGAGTTGAATTTCGTGAATTTCTGGCTGAATTTCTCGGTTGCTCATAAGTTTTTATATAAATTAAATACTTGTTTATCAAGTATTTTAATTTATAATATCATATTGAATCATTCGTCACATCATCTTCACACCGTGAAGACATTTCGGGCAGAAAATTCCTGCTTATCCAATCCTTATATTCAAAATGAATTTGGAAAGTAAATCTATGAAAAAATCCTTTGTTTTAACTATTCTTTTTATTTTGGCGTCTTGCCAACCCCATTCAACTGTTGAAAATGCTCGAACTAAAACGATCGACCCCACGGAAAGCTCAAAATTTTATTCAAAAAATGCAAAAGAAGTTCATGTTCAGTTTAAGGCGACTTATCGAACTCGGCTGAAATCAATTTTAGAATTTACAAATTTATCTAATTTTCAAAAAAAGAATTTCGCAGATTCTGAAATACCACACACAGTCAATTATCTTTTTGGTCCGCTGACTCATCGAAACTTAGGCGGACCTCAGAAAAATTTTCTAATCGCAACCGATCTGAATTCAGCCCGCCTTTCAAAAAATGGTTTTATTGAATTTGATTACAATTACACTGGACTTTGGATTTTAAACAACGAACTCACTTCGCCGTTCATTGTTCCCTTACCAATGAATGCTGAAGTTGTTTTCACAAAAAAATGGAAAAACTGCACAGATGACGAAATAATCCATCAGACAACTTCATTTTTTTGGTATTTTTGGGATCCTGAAAGATACGAATGCGACCACCAATTGAACTCTGAATATCAAAATATATCTGTCGAAATAAGTTCGGAAACAAAAGCGCAAAAGATTTCTTACCCCGAATATTCAAAACTGCTCAGACTTAAAGATAATAAAAAGACTTTGGCGATGACCTTCGCCTTTGGCTATGTGACTGATCAGAAAGATCCCAAACCAGATACAGACTTCGATTTTGGAATTTACGAATATCAGAAATTTATAGATCAAATGCGACATTCTCAGCTAAATTTTAAAGAATCTGATATTCTCCAAAATGAGTATTTAGGAGCATTGCATCCGCAAAAACGCCTGGGATCAAGATTTACGGCAACTAACGATCAAACCGAAATTATTGTCAACGTGGTCTCTTCAGCCGAAATCGATCAAATGGAACTTTTTGCAAAATCTTTTTCCCATGACCATGACGGATTCTTTGGATGGTTTGGTCACTCCAGAGTAGGCTCTGGATTTGATGCTGATCAACTAAACCAAATGATTTTAAGAGACCCCAATTATTACAACATAACGAAAGAGTATCAACTGATCTACTGGGCCGGTTGCAATAGCTATTCATATTACTCACTTCCATTTTTTAAATTGAAACACGATCTTGATCCTGTGAACGATCCTTCTGGGACTCGCGCACTGGATATTTTAAGTCATGGTTTACCATCCCTATTTGCTTTTAACGCCTTCAATGCGTCAGTTCTTTATCAGGCTTTGATCAATCAACAACCGCCAACAAGTTATCAAAGTATTGTGAAATCAATTGAAGACAATGCGAACGCTTCAGGAGTTCAAGTTTTAGTCAATATTTTAGGTGACGAAGACAATCCACTATTCTGATGATTATTTATTAAATTAAAACTATGATAAAAAAAGCGCATGAAACTGAAAATATTTTTTTTACTTCTAACAATTCTATTTGCTACAATTTTTTTAAGAATAGAAAATATTAAAAAACAACGTCTTTTTGACGCTCAAGTGAATTCACTTTTTTATGAAATTTCGGGAATTCGATTGAACCCGCTTGTGTATTTACACGGAATCTTGGGATCTCATCAAAATTGGAATGCGATCACCCAAGCTTTCAAACAGGACCATCAAAATATTACTTTGGATTTGCTGGGGTTTGGAAACTCTGCTCAGCCAGATATCGATTACTCGGTTGAACAACATGTCACAATGATTGAAAATACTTTAAAACCTATTTTAGCGAATGAAAAGTTTTACTTGATAGGACATTCGATGGGAGCCCTGCTTGCACTGAATTTTGCTGAGTCTCATTCTGAAAACTTAAAAGGTTTGATCTTAATTAATCCGCCCATGAAAAATTCGGCTGAAGAACTTCAAAAGTCAGTTTCTGAAAGCTCTTCAACTTGGCTTTGGAAAATGATTTCGAATCCCTATTTTGGTGACATCATTTGCCATGTTCATGAATTGATTCCATCCATCAGCTTACCCTTTATTCGGTTGATTGAGCCCGATCTAGATATAGAATCAGCAAGAAGTGCAGGCCAACACACTTTAAATTCATATAAAGGATCTTTACAAAATATTATTTTGAATCAAAAATTAGATGATCTGTTAAAAAAAATAAACACCGTTCCTATTTTAATTTTAGTTGGAAAAACGGATCAATACCAATCTGATGATGAGCTCAAAAAAATAAAGCTCTTAAAAAATATTCAACTGGTTCAAATTGAAGGCGATCATCTTTCGATTTTAAAAAAACCAGCTCAAACTGTTTTGGAAATTAAAAAATTTATTCAATAGGACACACATGCATAAACCGCTTCAAAAACCGACCATAGCAAAAAAACATCAACCGCCTGGTTTTGAAATTTTACACGAAGATCCCGACCTCATTGTCGGAAATAAAAGTGCGGGCTTTTTAACCGTCGCCGCATTATGGGAAAAAACAAATACGATTCATAACGCTTTAACAACTTATGTTCGTAAAGGAAGTCCCCATTCTAAAAAAAATATTTATGTGGTTCACCGGTTAGATCAAGCAACTTCAGGTGTTCTCGTTTTTGCAAAAAATGAAAATACCCAAAGTTATTTAAAGCATCACTGGAAATCGACTGAAAAAAATTATTATGCAATTGTTCATGGAAAAATGGCCCAAAAATCAGGATTGATTTCAAGCTACTTAAGCGAAGACGAAGATTATGTCGTGCATTCACATGCTGATGCCGAAAAAGGTAAATTAGCTCAGACTGAATATGCGGTTGTTAAAGAAACTGCTTTTTTTAGTGTTGTTAAAATTAATCTCATCACAGGAAAAAAAAATCAAATTCGCGTTCACTTTGCTGATGCGGGGCACCCTGTTGTTGGTGATGACAAGTACGGAAAAGACTCAACAACGAAGCATAAAAACTTAATGCTGCATTCCTTTTCGCTTGTGTTGACTCATCCCTTTGATCAAAAGCGCTTGCGTGTTCAATCCGATGTTCCCGATTATTTCAAACGTTTAGTCGACTACAAATATTAGAAACTGATCCCCTACATTGCACTTGGGGGATCCAAACAAAGCCCATAACCAGCTCTGTTTCCATTTTCAAATGTGATTTTAATTTAACTCAAACTGC
>JAYTPD010000023.1:0-1475 GCA_043747435.1 Bdellovibrio sp.
CGCTATGGATCGATGGACTGCTGAACAAAAGCGCAAAGAACGCAGCCATGGGCAGAGCATGTAGGCCAAGGGCGGGTTTAAAACTGCATTTGATCTTCCGGTGGGGTGTTGGGTTTGATTTTGCTTCTAAGGGGCTTTAAAACGCTTGGCAGTGAAGAGAAGCTCGCCGGAAGCCTGATAGATGGTTTTTATCTATCAGGGTGTAGGGAGCAGTCCAAGCGAGAGCGCGGCAGTGAGCAGTAAAAACATGGCGCCGCGGTTTTGTTTTATCTGCTTTTTATTTTTCAATTCTGATTTTGATGTTGACGTGGTTTTATCTGCTTTACACTCTTCAGTCTTAATTTCTTATACTTCTTACCTGCATTTTTTCCTCTCAATTTCCTCTCCGACACTTTATCCATCGTATTTCCAAGGTTTTTAGTCACTAATCAAGTTTGTTGTTTCACTTGACAGAAATCGTAGTTGCACTTGACAGAAATCGTGGTTGCACTTGACAGAAATCGTGGTTGCCTCAATCAAAATATCTATGTTTTTTGATTGCCATGCAATCTTTTTTTGATTTAACACAGTTGTCGCTGATTTCTAACTCATCAAAAAAAATATGAATTTTGCTATTGACACAATCTTTTTTTGTGTTAAAAATGATTGTGTATGAACCAATAACTGACTCTCAACTCATCAAAAAAAGGGGATAAAATGACAGACGAAAAAGATGTGCAGCCAATTTCGACCAGAAAAAAACGTGCAGTTTTTGATAAAAATCCTTTTCTGAATTTCACTGTGACTGCGACAAAAAGAAAAATGACAGTTGCCAAAGGGTCAATTTTGCAAATTGACGGCGACGATTCAACTTTTGAAACAACAATTGCCCAGACGCAGCTGGTCGACGAAGACAAATTTATCAAAATTTTTACAGGACAAGTTTCATCAATTTTTGATTTAACTGCAGCTGGCATAAAAATGTTTGGCCTGCTGCTAATTGAGGCTCAAAAGGGAATTGGTGGAGACATGGTCTTTCTAACTCCCGCGATTGTAGAAAAACTAGCAAAACTCCAGGGAAAAAAAATGTCCCCCGCAACTTTTTCCCGTGGAATTTCTGATCTAATCAACGCAAAAATTTTGGCTGGCAGTTCAAATGGCCAAGGCTGGTTTTACATCAACCCAGCCATAATTTTTAATGGCGACAGAGCGCGTTTTGTGACTGAATATCACAAACCAAACACAAAAAAATTACGGGCGAATCAGACGCAATTGAATTTCAATTCATCGCCTGAATCAATTTTTGAAACTGAAAAAAAGGAATTTTAATCATGAAAATTTTGACACATACGATGTAAAACCAACAACAAAAAAACCTAAAATCAAAATCAAAATCAAAATGGGGGGCTTTTGCCCCTTTTTTTCATGCCGCAGCGGCTTAGCCGCAGCGTGGTTTTGCCCTTGCTTTTAACCTGCCTTTGACCTTGCCCCACCCC
>JAYTPD010000024.1:0-5663 GCA_043747435.1 Bdellovibrio sp.
ACAACAGCTTCAGGAATTTCACGAATGAAATGGTTGATTCGTCAAAAACCAGATGTGATCTTTGTGATCCTTGGTAGTAATGATGGTCTTCGTGGTTTAAAAGTCGAAGAAACAGAAAAAAATATAAATGAAACAATTCAGTACGGATTAAAAAATAATGTTCAAATGATTCTTGGTCAGCTACATGTGCCCCCTAATTATGGCAAAGACTATTCAAAACAATTTTCTGATATTTATCCACGCGTGGCTAAAAAAAATAAAATTTTATTAGCACCATTTTTATTAGAAAACATAGCTGGCGTTAAAGACCTCAATTTGGCAGATGGCATTCATCCTAATGAAAAAGGTCACAAGCAGGTGGCTGAAAACTTATATCCATTTTTAAAAAAAATTATGACAGAAACGACTGCTAGTAAGGAATTAAAAAAATGATTCAAATTAAAGATCTGACAAAATCATATAAAATGGTTTCTGACGAAAGCCAACAGGACATTCGAATATTGAATCAACTGAATTTAACAGTCCAAACCGGTGAAACGGTTGCTATAGTTGGGGCTTCGGGATCTGGCAAATCCACTTTATTAGGGCTTGTCTCAGGCTTAGATCAACCCGATTCTGGTGAAGTCATTATTAACGATCAAAGCTTACAAAAACTCAATCAAAAAGATATGACAGGTTTTCGCGCTTCGAACATTGCTATCGTTTTTCAGCAGTATTACTTAGTTCAGCATTTAACGGCGCTAGAAAACGTATTGTTGCCACTAGAAATTTTAAATCAAAAAGTTGATACAAATTTTGTAAATAATTTATTAGATCAAGTGGGTCTTAGTCACCGCATGCACCATAAACCGAACCAACTTTCGGGTGGTGAATCACAAAGATTGGCCTTAGCCAGAGCCTTAGTGATCAAACCCAGCTTATTATTAGCCGACGAACCTTCTGGTAGCTTAGATGTGGATACCGGACAAAAAATAATGTCTTTATTTTTTGATCAAGTGAAAAAAAATAAAACAACAACTGTGCTTGTCACCCATGACGCAAGTTTAGCTAAGAAATGTGACCGGGTCTTTCAACTGATCAACGGCCAATTACAGGCCATGGTATGATGTCTTTTTTTAAACTCGTACAGTTTTCAATGAAAGATATTTTTTCTCAAAAAAGAATCAGTACATTTTTTGTGACGAATCTTATTTTAGGATTTCTAGGCTTCTTTCTTTTACAGATTTTCCAAAACAGCCTCGTCCTAGAAACACAAAGCAAAGCCCAAGAAACTTTAGGTGGGGATTTAGTCATTAGTGTCAGACGTGAATTGACAGTTGATGAAAAAGAAAAGTTTGATTCTAAATTAAAAGAACAATTTATCGCGAAGACTCAGTATTATGATTTTTTTGCGATGACAACTTACAAAACAGACAAACTTGATTCCAAAACCCGACTTGTTTTGGTGAAAGCCATTGAAGACTCTTATCCACTTTACGGTCAGTTTAAAAAAACTATTTTTCAAGACAATCAAGAAATCCCCATTTTTGTTGATCCAGAAATCATTGATCAGTTTCAGATCGATACGAAAAAAATAAATCAAATTAGTCTGGGAGATCAAAAATTTAATCTGTCTGGCATTATACAATCAGATCCAACAAGAACTTTTAGATTTGGTGCTTTAGCACCGACAGTTTACATACGCTACACGGACTTACCTAAAACAAACTTAATAAAAACCGGTAGCACAATCACATCTGTGGTATCATATAAGTTAAAAACACCAACAAATGCAAACCAACTTAAAAAAGACCTTGAAAAAACATTCACTGATTCATCTATTCGATTTTCAAGTGCTTTTTTACAAGAAGACAGTGGCAACAGAGTCTTTGATTACCTTTTAGATTATCTTAATCTGGTTTCTTTAGTCGCTATCGGGCTGTCGTTTTTATGTTTAGGGTACATGCTTCAGTGGCTGTTCCAATTACAAATTAGAAATACAGCTTTATTTAAAATATTAGGACTTAGTCATTGGCAAGCTGTTCAAACACAAATAATTAAAAATTTTGTATTATCATTATTTGCTTTTTCAATTGCGACATTATTCGTTCTTATTCTTAAAGCCCCGCTTGAACAAGCGATGTATTCTTATTTCGAAGTTTCAGCTAAACTAGATTTCACATTTAAAAGTTTTTTCGTGAATTTAATTTTTATAGTTATTGGTCCACAACTTGTGGCTATCCCAAGCTATTTAAATATTTATCAAATGGACCCCTTGCCCATTTTAAAAGGACAAAACCACGACGTTCGCGAAAAATTCAATTTACAAAAAAATTTAGTGCTTGTCGGATTGTTGGTTGTATTTTGGTTGATTGCCATTTTACAAAGCCAGTCGGTTTTAATTGGTTCAGCTTTTACCGGGGCTTTGTTAGCTATTGGGCTTTTGACTATTTTAGTTTTATTTTTATTTAAGGGTTTTATTCAAAATATTGCTGATCAACTTGGTTTTCAAAATAAATACGCCATCACAAGCCTGCTTAGGCAAAAAAAGTCGACCTATTTGATTTTTACGACAATGACTTTATCCATTGCGATTTTAGTGCTTTTACCACAAATTAAAAAAAGTATTTTGAACGAGCTCAGACCACAAAGTGCTTCTAAAATCCCATCTTTATTTATGTTTGATATCCAGCCAGAGCAGGTGGGTGGCCTAGAAAAAATTGTTTTAGATAAAACCCAACAAAAAATACAGTTAACTCCGTTGGTTAGATCACGAATACTTAAATTGAACGATGCAGACTATGAGCGAAAAGCTGAAACGGAATTTTTTAAAACACGTGAAGATGAAAATGAAGCTCGGTTTCGTAACCGCGGCGTTAATTTGACATATAAAAAAGGTCTGCAAGACTCAGAAACTATTGTCAAAGGTCGCTGGTTTAGTCGTGAATATAATCTTAGTGACAGCAATGAGAATTCTAATATTCCTGAAATCAGTTTAGAAGAACGCTATGCTGGTCGTGTAGGTGCAAAACTAGGTGATGTGCTAACGTTTGATGTGCAAGGTTTGGAAATCAAGGGCCAAGTCACATCAATCAGACGTGTTCGCTGGACAAGCTTTCAACCGAATTTTTTCGTGGTCTTTCAACCCGGTGTCTTAGAAGACGCACCTCAGGTTTTTTTATCGGCTGTGAATAATTTAGCAACGGATCAAGTTAGAACACTGCAAACAGAAATCGTGAATTCTTTTTCAAATATATCTATTATCGATGTTCGTGAATCCGTGGAAAAGTCGTTAGTGTTTATTGATAAAATGGCACTGGCTTTACAGATCATGGCTGGATTATCACTGGTAGTGGGATTTTTCATATTTATTATTCTGATTAACACTCAGGTTCGCGAAAGACTCAGTGAAATGAATCTGCTTCAAGTTTTAGGGGCCGGGTTACCAGTTGTGTACTCAATATTTGTGAAGCAATTTGCTCTTATAATTATTTTTAGTCTGTTTTTTGGGTTGCTGTTTGGCTTAATCATGGCTTATTTTTTAATGGAAACATTATTTACACTCAGTCTCACATTTGATTTTACATCATTGGGGGTTTTAATTATTCTTTTAACGGCAGTGCTGGCTGGAATTATCTTTTTTGCGACCCGCCCAATCAGACATCTGCAACCTTTACAGCTTTTAAAAGACGGAGCTTAATTTGGCACTGACTGATCAAGCAAAATTAGATTCAGCAATAGCAGAAGCTGTTGCTCGCCTTAAAAATGGTGAAGTCGTAGCGTTTCCTACAGAAACTGTTTACGGGCTGGGTGCATGTATAGATCAGCCTTTGGCCATTGAAAAAATATTTACAACCAAACAGCGTCCCTTTTTTGATCCATTAATTGTTCATGTGGCCGACGTTGAATCTGCTAAAAAATGTTTCAAAGATTGGGATTTGTTCTGTGATCATTTGGCTTCGCACTTTTGGCCTGGGCCTTTAACTTTGGTCATGCCAAAATCAAATTTAATATCAGACATGATCACATCGGGTTTACCGAATGTTGGGGTGCGTATTCCTAAAAATGAAACTGCACTGAAGCTCCTTCAAGAAGTTGGTGTTCCTTTAGCTGCTCCAAGTGCCAACAAATTTGGTCAAACAAGTCCCACCCAAGCTATTCATGTGGAAAAAGAATTCAATGGTCAGGTCTTTGTCATCAAAGATCAACCCAGCCAAGTTGGTATTGAATCCACTGTTTTATTTGTACAAAAAAATGCTGATCTGATTTACGAACTATCTATTTTACGTAAAGGGGTGATTTTAAAATCCGATATCGAAAAATCAATCTCAACAACAGCCTTCAAGACTGTTTGGAATGATCAAATTGATAAAAAAAATGCACCAGGGCATATGAAACATCATTACATGCCAGCTATCCCATTTGTGATTTGTAAGAATCCTGCCTTAAAACTGTCTGAACTTTCAAAAATATTGAACGAAAAATTGAATCAACTACCAGATATTGTTGAGGGCGTGAAAATAGTTAAGCCCACTTCAAATATTAGCAAAATCGAATTTTTACAGCTTTCAACGAACCCAGAAATAGCAGCCCGTGAAATTTACAGTCAGCTACGTTCAGCTAGCGACAGAAAGCCACAGGTTTTGTGTTTAATCCAAATGCCTTATCATCAATCAGAATTATGGGAAAGTATTTTTGATAGGCTGTACAAAGCTGCAAGTTTGATTATAGACTAGTGAAATGAATTTACTTAAACAGATCCGTGCTTCATTTCGATTTTTTAAATTTGTGTCGATCATCACAGTTTATTTGATTCACGGTTCAATTATTTATTTTATAAATAAAGATCCTATTCTACGCAGACGTCGTTTGATTCAGAATGGTTCAAAATACAGCCAAAGATTAATGAATGCTTTTAACGTTAAATTAATTTGTCATAATCCCATTGAAGCTGACGAGCGTTCATTACTTGTGGGAAATCATGTGGGCTTTGTGGATATACTTTGTTTACAATCAATACGACCTGCTGTTTTTATCACTTCGACAGAAATGAAAGAAGCCCCTGGTCTTGGTCAAATCTGTGAAGTCGGGGGTTGCACTTATGTGAACCGTCAAAATAGAAAAAGTATTCATGAAGAACTTAAGCATTTAGTCGATACTCTTAAAGATGGTTTTCGTATCGTGCTTTATGCAGAATCAGTGGCCTCAAACGGCGAACAAGTTTTACCTTTCAAAAAAACATTAATGATGTCAGCAGGTTTAGCCGGCGTTCCGATTCGTCCTTTTGTTTTTAACTTCAGAGACATTAACGGTGAAGGTGTTCAGTATAAAGATCGTGATTCTGTGTGTTGGTACGGGGATCAAACGTTTGGCCCAGCGATCTGGCGATCATTTCAGTTAAATAAAATCACTTGTGAAATCGAATTTTTACCACTTGTCTACACAACTCCAGAAGACGATCGCACCCTTATCGCTGAAAAAATTCACAAAATGGTTTCTGATAAATTCGTACCGTTTGTTAATCCAAACGTTTAAATAAAAATAAAATTACCACTTTTCAAGCATCAAAAATGCATAAAGCCAAGATGGGCATACCCAGCTTGGCTTTATTGAGACTTCAGACCTCCATAACGAAGGAGGTTCCGAATGTCGGATAGAAAACGTAACTCAACTTACGGTATATA
>JAYTPD010000025.1:0-41969 GCA_043747435.1 Bdellovibrio sp.
AAATAATCTATTTGGCTGGATTCTTTTTTTAACATCCCTCAACTTTGAATGAACCCTAGACTTTTGTCAGGAGTTTTTTGAATTCGGGGACAGACTCTTTATGTAATCTGGATTTTGTCAGTGATTTGAGTGAAAAAGTCTTTACTCCAGACTGACAGCTCCTGTGGATTTTTAATAAACGGTATGACGTCTTCTTTTGCTTGCTGAATATCAACACTTTGAATTCGTTTGATGATCAGATCCTTCAGTTGTTCTTTGGTTTGTAATTCACTTTCTAAATTTAAGTGTCCACTTTGAATTGATTTTTCTTTTAAATAAGCAATATTCACAGGAATATTATTTTTAAGATACCAAACATAATCATAAAAATCGCGACCTTTGATTCGTTGTTTCCATTGTCTAAATAGCAAGGCATGCAATTTTCCGGCAAACAGATCTGGTTTTTGAAGACTAATAACTGGAAAACTTGTGGGGGCTAACAAATAACGGGTTTCATAATTAAATTTCACTGCAGGTTGTGAATCAACTTCAAATTTGATCTGCAGTTTTGCATTGGACTGCACTTGAGAAACAAACTTATTTAATGATTCAATTTTTAAAAGATGAATTTTGGTATTAGCTTTTATGAAGGCCGACTCAACATCTGATTCTATACTTTTAACAACAGGCGCTATATCTACTTTAAAACCATAAGCCTCAAATTCTTTACTGACCGCTGAAAAATAAGGTTCTAATCGAAAATTTGGCTCAGGCTTAAAAAGTGTAAAATCTAAATCTTCTGAGTATCTTGGCAATCCATATAAAATACGCAGAGAAGTCCCTCCGTAAAAAGCAGCTTTTTCAAAAAAATTAGCTCGATGAAGACCTAGTAAAGCAATTTCTTGAATAACCTCTTTCAAAGAATTTTCAGCATCACTCAGGTTTTGAATCTGATATTTTTCTAACATCTCTTGAACAGCTTGATTCACAAATTCTCCTGTAAAAATTTAATAACAAGTTGATTCCAGCGGCGGTTTTTATATAAAGGCTGCATCTGATGAAGTAGATCTCGATTAATCATTGTTTTTAAAAAATTTAGATCAATTCGTAAATCTTCGTTGAATGCTTTTGGTATATCTTTCATATTTGGTTTATCTGCATTGTGAAATTTCAAAGAAAAAATATCCATCAACGCTTTTTCAGGGGTTGCTATTAAAAAATGACGTTCATCCTCAGTTTTTTTTATAGTTATACCAATTGGGTAAATGGCTGAAGCCAAATGAGAATAACTAAAATATCCAATGGGTGTTTGAAATTTTTTATTTTTTTGGGTTGTTACACTCGTAAATGCTGTGACTCTTTCTGGTATTAACTGATAATACGAAAGAGCATATTCTAAAGAAAGATAGGAAGGTCCATACAAAAGATTAGCAACGATTTGCGGTGAATAATTTCGCCCAATAAACTCTTCAGAAAAAACATAAAAACCCTTCTTCAGACGAATTAAACAACCCTGGTTTTGCAGCTCTTTCAACTTACGCCGTGGATGTGATTGCTTCTGCATTTGCGCCAATAAGGCTTGGTAATCAACCTCTGGGGACAGGTTTTCAATCTGATTAAATGGATTTTTCATTAATTCTCCAGTATCTGACAATGCATGTCACATACTAGCTTGTTTTTCACTATTTTGCAAGATTTTATTATAAAATGGGCTAGTATGTATTGTTACTTGCTGGCCTGAATTACATGGTCCTATGACCATTGCGGGCTCTGTTTAAACTCCTTGACATGGAGATTTCGGGAAAAATTTATTTCACGCATTTTGCAATTACGTCGAAACAATTTCCATTTGGGCTGCCTGGTAGCGAAATTGTACAACCGTTACTTGCGTTGAATTGAACCCCATCAGGAGCGTTTCTGGGACCTCCCCCATACCAAGTGATCTTGTATCCGCAACCGACAACAATGAATCCGACTGGGCAATTCGCCGATTTTGTTGTTCCAACGTTTCCGCAAACGTTTGCCGTTACCGTATTTGAAATTGAAACACCGCCACCGACTGGAGTCCAGCTCGTGCCATTACAAAATTCCATCTTCTTGGATACTGAATTGTAACGCTGCTGCCCTTCATTTGTGGCGTTGCAAGGTAACCCAGCAGTAAGCCCAAATTTAACTTCGCCGTTGACATCTAGCTTAGCAGAAGGATTTGTTGTTCCGATACCGACGTTTCCGTTTGATGCTATGTTTACTGCATTAATTCCGTTGGCTTCAAGTACAAGTTCGCCACTTGGAACAAAATTAATATTAGAATGAATTCTCGAGCGCAAAGTGCCGTTTGCGTTTCGAAAAATAAGATCACCCGGATCGTTTGGATTTGCAAAATCAGAAGTGGGTTGAAGTATAATACCTTCGCTACCATTTACATTTAGTAAAATTCCATTTCCCCCAGCTGCTGTGCCGCCCACATGTAAACGACTTGCCGGAGTCGTCGTTCCAATACCGACGTTGCCGTTAGCCAAGATCGACATTTTAGTTGTCGAAAACCCACCAGCTCCTGCGACGGTCCAATTTACTGGGTGTCCAGTAGCTAATCGTATATTTGTATTTGATGATACAATGTAATCGCCAACAGTCGTGTCAGTTGGACCAAAGGATCCTACGCCAGAAACTCCACCCACACAGCCATAAATAATCTGCGCAGAGCTTGATGAACAAAATCCAGGTGAACCTGCTGCATTTGCAGACTCAGAAAGTATTCCAGCAAAATTTGTAGCATTAGGAGTACCCACGACATCAAGTGCTGATCGAGCTGGCGTAGTCTTTCCGATACCCACATTTGCACCGTTATAATAAATCGTGCTATCCGCATTCTTCGTCCAAATTTGGTCTGCGTTCCCACCAAATGCTATACAAGTTTGGATTTTGTGTTGAGTTGCAGTCGGAGCAACTGCAGTCCATTGCTGATCTAAAGTGACATCTAACTTAATTATTTTGGGTGCAAATTGTGGAACACCGGTTGAGGCTTTATTTTTTTCTATAATTACAACGAGATCATATTGCCCTTTAAAAGTTGGAAACCCACCCACAGGCTGAAAATTAGTGAGTTGCATTGATAGAATATGTATGGAGTTATTTTCGTAGGTAGGAACACCTGTCGCTGGAATGTAATTTTGAAAAGCAACAACTGTTGGAGTGACTGTCCGATTTAAAGTGGTGATGTTAACTGGAGCGGTCGCTGTATTTGCTGCATTAATAATAACTTTAGTTCCGCCAGCGTCTTCAGCTGCCTGACCAAAATTAACATTACATACATTTGTCGTTGCTAGTAAATTATAAATCTGACCTTGCAAAGAATTCGCTGCATATTTTTGCTCGACAGCCGCTTGGCTTTTAAATCCGTAATCGGTCATTGACATGATTCCCACCGACATTAAACCAAGAATGCCAACGGCAACCATGACTTCAATTAATGAAAAAGCCTTATTATTGGTGATTGGTGATTGGTGATTGGTGATTGGTGATTGGTGATTGGTGATTGGTGATTGGTGATTCATTGAAACCTCATCAGTACTATCGTCAAGCTCTATCTAAAGCTTTAATGATTTACTTAAAAATTGTCACAAATCTCATTTCAAGAATTTTTTAAATCGAGCAGGGCTTTGGCGCAAACAAATTTGATCTCATCTTGAGATCGAGAACTCAAGCATTAAGATACCCAATTCATCCAGAATTTTAAGGTATATTTTCGATTTCACAAAACTTGGCAAATGGCAAAACACGAATAACTCCGTCCGTGTAATCTTTTTCGCCTAGATGAACTTGATAAAATTTGGGTATTTCGGTTCTGTTTTTAAAATAATGTATGTGCTTAGAAATGTGGGATTCACCGGTTTTACATTCGACAGCAAATAAAGGCTTTTTTTCTTTTAAGACAACAAAATCAATTTCTCGAAGATCGGTGTCTCGAAGAAAACGAAGCTCCATCTTAAAGCCTTCAGTGTCTTCTAAATGATGACAGTACTTCAACAAGTGTCCGGCAATTAAATTTTCAAAGCGTGCTCCAGGATTTTCAACTTCAGCCCAATCCCATAAATAAAGTTTATTCGATTGCTTAACAGCCCGTATACGTGGGCCTCCGTAAGGTGCAATTCGGTAGCAGTAATAAATCATTTCTAAAACCTGAATCCAACGAGACACTGTATTAGGAGAAACTTGCAAATCTTCTTGCAAACTCTGAATTGACAACATCGAACCCACCCGGCTGGGTAACGCATCAACAAGCAATTCAATTAATGAAAGGTCTTTGATGGTGTTGAGATCTTGCAAGTCTTGATACACAACGCGACTGACACGCTCCTTTTTCCACCGACGGTACTTTGTTTCACTTTTTGCGACAAAAGGTTCTGGAAATCCACCGTATTTTAACAACTCCAACACAGTCGATTTCTTAAATTTTGGATCAACTTCTTTTAATGTAAACGGATGAAGACGATAATAATGGTAACGACCGACTAATGAGTCCCCACCCTTTCGAAAATAATCAAGTCGAGCTGAACCTGTAACTAGAATTTGTAATTTTTGATTATATTTATCATAAAGACCTTTGACCAAAGTTCTCCATCGAGCGTATTTGTGAATTTCATCTAGAATGACAACTTTAAGCTCAGAGTCAATTTGGTGTTTTTTTATCAACTCTCGATCTTCTAAGACATCCCAATTTAAATACTGCTTTTCATCATTGATAAAAGTCTTTGCCAAAGTGGTCTTTCCAACTTGCCTTGGCCCTCCAATAAAGACCATTTTATCTTGTAGATCAGCTTTTATCATTTTTCTAAGATCGCGTGTAATCCTCATATAACTGAATTTTACTCATGAGTATTCTTCAGTCAACTGAATTTTACTCACGACCGCATTTCTTGTCAGACCAGTTCACGAAGCAGTCTTTGGCTTTTTTAAAGATAAATTCTTTTTGCAGATCTTCACTCGATTTCAAAACCCAAACAGGTTCTGAGGCGGGCTCGGCAAAGCGGCGGTTGGCTTGGTTTTTTTTAAAATCCTTCATGGTCATCAGTTGGATATTTTCGACTTCAAGATTTTTGAGAAGCCAACTCCATTTTTTACTTTCGATGTCTGAATTTTCAGAAAGTAAAATGACCCGCTTATTCGGAGAAATTCCCCGCTTGGCTAATCTTTCAATTGTCTGTGACAGATCGGGATCCAACATTCGTGTTTTTTTGCGTGTGTCTTTTAAAATTAAAAAATCAGCTGTGTTGAGATTCACGCTGCCTTGAATGTGGTAACTGGCAAATTCAAAAGCGCTGCGTGTGTCGACTAAAACGGTGTTTTCGGCGTAGACGTTCACGCTTTCTTCGATACTTTTAGTGGGCTTTTGTACGCAGCCTACAAAAAATAAAATTGAAAAAAGCCCTATTAATTTTATCATCGATGATTGATTTTCATTGTTGGAAAGAAAATAATATCGCGAATGCTTGGACGATCAGTTAAAATCATCACGATGCGCTCGATCCCAAGCCCCACGCCCCCTGTGGGTGGCATTCCCGTTTCGATCGCGTGCAAGAAGTCTTCATCCATCGGATGAGCTTCTTCGTCGACTCCCCGCTTTGATTCTTGATCTTTCAAGCGCGCGCGCTGTTCTTCAGGGTCGTTTAATTCTGAGTACGAATTTCCGATCTCCATGCAAGCCGCAAAAGGTTCAAATCGTTCAACAAGTTTATTGTTCGAACGGTGAATTTTAGTTAGTGGGGAAATCTCGACCGGGTGATCCATCACGATTGTTGGTTGCCACAAATGAGGTTCGGCCGCAATTTCAAAAACTTTCATTTGCTTTTCGCCTGTCGAAAGGTTTTCAAGCTTTACAGGTTTATCAGAATTCTTTTTTAAGTAGTCATCTAAAGCTTGCACATCGTCTGGATTAATTTTTGCGTACTCTTTTATTCCGTCCATCACGGTCAGCCTGCGCCAAGGTGTTGCAAAATCGATTTCTTTTCCTTGATACATCATCTTTGTGCTGCCATTGATTTCTTTACACACACTTGAAACTAAATCTTCGAACTGTTTCATTTGATAATTGTAATCAGTGTAAGCTTCGTAAAATTCAAGCATGGTGAATTCAGGATTATGAGACCTATCGATACCTTCATTACGAAAATTTTTACCGACTTCGTAAACTTTTTCAAAACCACCGACGATTAATCTTTTTAAATAAAGTTCGGGTGATATTTTCATGTAAAGCTTCATATCTAAAGCGCGATGATGAGTCGTGAAAGGATGGGCCGCTGCGCCCCCGTACAAAGGTTGCAGCACAGGCGTTTCGACTTCCATAAATCCACGGTCGTCTAAAAACTTTTTAATGGCTTTAATAATTTTTCCACGAGTTATAAAAACTTTTCGAGATTCTTCATCTGAGATTAAGTCCAAATGACGGTGACGATATTTAATTTCAACATCTTGGATACCATGAAATTTTTCAGGCAAAGGTTCTAAAGTTTTTGTTAGAACTTGAAATTTTTGGACGTAGAGAGACAATTCGCCTTTTTGTGATTTAAAAATATAACCTTCAAGACCTACAATATCGCCAAGATCAATTAAATCAAAACTGATGCGATCTTTTTCGTTGAGCTCTTCAACTTTCACGTAACATTGAAGCGATCCAGATTGATCCAAGATGTTAAAGAAGCTGGCTTTACCCATCATTCTTAAAGTCATCAAACGGCCGGCAATACGAAAAAGCGTTTCAGTCTTTTTTTCACCAGCAACTAAATTTGAGTAATCAGCAATTAATTTTTCGATATGAATCGTTTTATCAAACGAATAGGGATAAGGATTAATTCCTTTTTCTTTGAGTGTGTGAAGTTTTTTGCGCTTTTCGGCTTTGATCGGATTATCGTGCTCAACACTCATAAAGACTTTCCAGCGAAAGTGTTCATGATGTTGTGAAGAAGTTCGATCGATTCTTTTTTTGGTCTTTGAAAAGCATTGCGTCCCATAATGCTACCAAAAGCTCCGCCTTGGGCTAATTGTTTCACTTCTTCTAATAACTCAGGAGTTCCTTTGGCTTCACCGCCAGAGAAAATCACAACGCGTTTTCCGTTGTAACAAGATTGCACGACATGACGAATACGATCAGCTAAAGTTGAAATTTTTATGCCTTGAGCTTCATAAACTTTTTTGGCTTCGGCTTGTTCGATGTGTGCTGTTGGTGGCTTCACTTTGATAATATTCGCACCCAACTGGGCTGCAATGTGAGCCGAGTACGCAATCACATCAATTCCTGTTTCACCTTCTTTTGAAATTTGTTCTCCGCGAGCATAAGACCAAATCACAACAGCCAAGCCCGCTTTTTTGGCCTCACGTGAAGCGGCAGCAATTTCTTCGTACATTTGTTTGCGCTGGGCCGATCCTGGATAAATTGTAAAACCAATTCCTGAGCAACCTAAACGAACTGCATCTTCAACAGAAGACGTTAACGCAGAAATTGGATTCTTAGACCCGTACAAAACATCTGAATTATTAATTTTTAAAATCAAAGGAATCTCGCCTGCATAATCACGTGCGCAAAGCTCTAAGGCCCCCAACGGAGCTGCATACGCATTGCAACCAGACTCGATCGCTAATTCAAAGTGATAAGAAGGATCATAGCCATCTGGATTTTTTGCAAAAGTCCGCGCAGGCCCGTGTTCAAAACCTTGATCGACAGGAAGGATCACAAGCTTTCCTGTTCCGGCTAATTTGCCTGCGTTAAACATGCGAGCCATATTTGTTAAAACACCGATATTCTCAGAACCGTACCAACTTAATATTTCACGAACACGAGGGGTCATTTGAGCTCCTTATTTTTGACAAACAGCAAGCTTAGGAATTTAGTCAAGATTACCCATGTGAGCAACAATTGACTTCGCTAACACACCTGATAAAAGTAAGTCTTACTGAAGGAAATGTAACTATGAAAGTCACTTTTGAATCCACGCCTAATCCAGCCACAATGAAGTTTAACTTTGGTCAAAAAATTTCTGATGCTTCTTATGACTTTCCAAATGTCGAAGCCTCTGAAAGATCTCCGCTCGCTGCTAAAATTTTTGGCTTCCCTTGGACAGCTTCGGTTTTTTTAGGTGAAGATTTCGTCACAATCACAAAGCAAGATTGGGTCGAGTGGGAAATTTTAGCGCAGCCTTTAGCCGGATTACTGAATGAACATGTTGAAAAAGGTGAACCCATTTTAGTTCAACTGGTGGCAAGCCTTGATGAATCTGAAAATGATTCAGACATCGTGAAGCAAATCAAAAGACTTTTGCAAAGTGAAATCAAGCCTGTTGTCGCTTTAGACGGCGGAGATATTGTTTTTGCAAAATACGAAAACCAAATTTTATATCTAAAAATGTTAGGCGCTTGTTCGGGCTGTCCAAGCTCACAAGCGACGCTGAAAGACGGAATTGAAGTTCGCATGAAGCAAGCTTTTCCTGAGATCAAAGAAGTTGTTGCCGTTTAATTTATGATTTCATTTGGCATAGACGTCGGCGGAACAAATTTACGAGTCGGAGCTGTCAGCTCTGAAGGTGAACTCATTTTAAGTTTTCGCGAACCCACCCCACAGGGAAATGATCCCGAAGTTCTGGTTAAAAGTATCTGCGATTTATTTTTCAAAGTTCAACAACAAATCACTGAGCCTATTCAGGCTCTTGGACTTGGCTGGCCCGGAGCTGTTCAGCGCGAAAAAGGAATTGTTCTGCAAACACCTAATATTTTAGGTTTTAAAGATTTCCCGATTCAAGAAGCTCTTGAATCACGATTAAAAATTCCTACGAAAATAGAAAACGATGCAAAGTGTGCAGGGATTGCTGAAAAAAAATTTGGGGCTGCAAAAAATTTCAAAGATTTTATTTTACTCACTTTTGGCACAGGCATCGGCGGAGTTATTTTCTCGAATTCAGAATTAGTGCGGGGCCGTTCCGGCTTAGCCGGAGAAATGGGACATCTTAATTTGCATCCCGGTGGCCTTCCATGCCCTTGCGGTAGCCGCGGTTGTTTCGAACAATACGCGTCAGCCAAGGCCCTTGAACGTCGAGCTCAGCAAATGCTTGGAAAAGCTTTTTCAGCCCGGGATATTTTAATTTTAGCTGAGACGGATTCTGAAGCTAAACTTTGTATCAATGAATATATTTCGGATTTATCAATAGGCATTGGTAGCTTGATTAATATTTTTAATCCTGAAGCGATTATTTTTTCAGGTGGTCTTTTTACAACGGGCGGAAAAGTTATTTTAAAAGAACTCGAAATTGAATTACAAAAGCAAGGATTTCAAGCTCTTAAAAAAGATGTAAAACTTTTAGCTTCAAGCCTTGAAGGAAAAGCCGGCATTATTGGCGCCGCAGCTCAAACTTTTTAAAACAATGATTCACTTTAAGATTCACGCTGATTGCGATCTAAAGATACAGCTAAAATAATAATAACTCCTTTAAAAACCATTTGGTAAAAACTTGAAACTCCAAGTAAATCCATTCCGTTATTTAAAGTCGCCATTGTCAGCGCACCAATCAAACTTCCTAAAACACTTCCTGAACCACCTTTAAGGCTGACTCCTCCGATAACAACGGCCGCGATTGCATCAAGCTCAAAAAGTTGACCGGCGTTGGGATCAGCGCCGTTCAAGCGCCCTGAAAGTAAAAAGGCCGCAAGCCCCGATAAAAAACCCATCAAAGCATAAGCGCCAATTTTAACTTTTCGAATCGAGACTCCAGCCCAGTAAGCGCCTTTTTCATTCGACCCAATGGCGTATATATTTCGACCCCAGACTGTGCGATTTAAAATAAGCCAAGTGATGGCCACAGTTGCAAATAAAAAAACAGCTAAAAACGGAAAGCCTTTATAGCGAACAAAAGATTGTGCAAAAAGAATAAACGCTAACAACGGAAATAAAAAATCTTTAAAACTTGTTTTACTTTTTTTAAGAATAAATATAGCCAGTACTAGAATAAAAGCTAAAAAAACAAAACCAAAATTTTCAGAAAAATAACCACTCGCTAAATTATTTAAATTCTCTCCCATCGGAGAAATACTTGAACCGCCTGAAAAAATCATGGCAAGACCTCGAGCGATCACCATCATTCCTAAAGTAATCACAAAAGGCGCAAGCCTTAAAGAAGCGATTAAAAATCCATTTGTTAATCCCAATAAAAGTCCAACTGCGATGGAAACTAAAGCGGAACCCCAAAGCCCAAAGTCGCCTTGATTTCCCCAACCCCATTGAACTTGAGTTAAGCCTACAAAAATTCCACAAAGCGCAACAACGCTACCAATCGAAAGATCGATTCCTCCGGTTAAAATAATCACGGTCATACCTGCCGCTAAAATTCCATTCAAAGAAGCTTGGCGAATCAAGTTTGTTAAATTCCGCGGAGATAAAAAATCTCCTCCCGTCCAAATTGTTAAAATAATGGCTAAAGCTAAAAATCCAAGCCAAGCTCCATTTTGCCGAAGAAACTGTTTCATAGACTTAAATCTTTCTGTGTATTTTTTTGCAAGGCCCATTCGAGTATCTTTTCTTGTTGAAAATCTTTTTGAGCCAGTTCGCCGCGAATTTCACCATCACTCATCACAATAATACGATCACTCATGGCCATCAGCTCGGGCAAATCTGAGCTGATCAGTAAAATAGATTTTCCTTGCCGTGTCCATTCGCGCATCAGTTGGTAAATTTCAAACTTAGCTCCAACATCCACACCACGTGTGGGTTCGTCTAAAATTAAAATCTGCGGAGAATTTTGTAAAATACGTGCAAAGACAATTTTTTGCTGATTTCCACCACTCAGTTCAGTGATTTTTTGATCCACAGAGCTAAATTTGGTCTGCAGAACTTTCAAATCAGACTTTGTGCGATTTTTTTCTGTAATATCACTGACCCAACTTAAAATATTTTTTTGTGACAATCGTAAAATACCAGTATTTTCGGTAAGTGTTCGAGTTGGTAGTAAACTTTGACTTTTACGATCTTCGGGAACTAATCCGATACCATTTTGAAAAGATTTTCGTAAATTCTGAAATTTTTTGTTAACATTATCAATTTTAAGTGATCCTGAAACAGTGTAGTTTTCATCACCGCAGAGTGACTGCATGATTTCACTTCGCCCGGCCCCCAGTAAGCCCCCAAAACCTAAGATCTCTCCAACTTTTAAAGAAAAACTCACAGGGCCATAACTTTGGTGTTGATTGTTTTTCTGAGATTTTAAATTTTGTACTTCAAGAATCACTTTATTTTGAATCACGTTTTCATTTGGCGGATAAAAGTTTTCTAAAGTTCGTCCAACCATATGCTGAATTAAAATCGTTGAATCTATATTTTTTAATGGGCTAGTAAAAACACTTTGTCCGTCTCGTAGTACTGTTACACGATCGGCTAATGCAAAAATTTCTTCCATCCGATGAGAAATATAGATTAAACCGCAACCTTGCTGACGTAACTGATTCAGCAGTAAAAAAAGTTTTTCTGATTCACGAGCCGTCAACGATGAAGTTGGCTCATCTAAAATAAGAATTTTTGACTGGCGCGAAAGAGCTTTAGCAATTTCGACAAGCTGCTGCTGACCTACACTTAAACTAGACATTTTTTCAGAGGCCGAAAAATCTGCGGCTAAGGGTTTTAACCACTCATCGGCAACTTCGACCATTTTTTGAGTATTAATAAATCCAAAACGGCTGGGCCAATGCCCGACCATTAAATTTTCAGCGACTGTTAAATGCGGAAATGTCGAAAGCTCTTGGTGAATGAGCGCGATTCCATTTTTTTCAGAATCGACAGTCGAGTTAAACTGAGTCGGATTTCCATTCGCAAATATTTGGCCTTGAAATTCAGAATGGGCGTATACACCACTTAAGATTTTCATCAAAGTCGACTTACCGGCTCCGTTCTCTCCAACAAGGGCCAAAATTTCGCCTGAGTTCAGCTCAAGATTAACATTGGTCAAAGCCTTAACAGGCCCAAATTGTTTTGAAATATTTTGTAATCGAATCAGTTCTGACAAAATTATTTACCTAAAACATCCGCTTTAGAATGAAATTTCGTTTTATAGATTCTTTCTTCTAAATTATCTTTTGTAATTCCATAAACAGGTGTTGCAACGCTTTTAATTTTAAAAGCGCCACTTGTTACTGTATCAGTTGATGCAGGCACTTTACCTTGAGCAAGTTCAAAAGCAACTCGTGCCGCCGTTTGCGCCAGCGGAGCAATATCTTTTAACACCTCAAACTGCTGTTTACCTGCGACAATATCTTTTATCGCCGCAAGATCAGCATCAGCTCCGGCCACAAAAACTTTTCCAGTCAGTTTTTGTTCTCCTAAGGCTTGAACGGCTCCGCGAGCCATTCCTGAATTATTTGCGATAATCGCTTGAATATTATTTTTGTTTTGTGTCAGAGCATTTTCAACTGTCGTCATCGCAGCACTTGAGCTCCAGCCTTCGTGATTTTTTTTCATCACAACTTTAATATGTGGGTATTTTTTTAAAACACTTTCAACGCCACGAGTGATCTCATTGGCGACTGAATGCCCGGCTTGGCCCATTAAAATCACGTAATTTCCTTTACCGTTTGTTGCCTTAACCGCGGCTTCAGCTTGAATCACGCCCACTTGAAACGAATCCATCGTCACATAAAAATCAACATTCGCATTTGAAATCATTCGATCGTAGGCCACAACCGGAACTTTATCATCATGGGCGGCTTTCACTAAGTTCGCGGCAGATTCAGAATTAACCGGTTGAATCACCAAAGCTTTAACACCTTGAGAAAGTAAGTTTTCTACTTTCGCTGATTGAGTTTGGGCATTGTTATCAGCTGATACAACAATAGCTTCAAATCCTAATTTTTTTGCTTCTTCGATAAAGTATTTTTGATCTTTTTGGTAGCGCTCTTCTTGCAAAGTCGAAAGCACTAAGCCGATTTTCATTGGAGCTGCTTGAGCAAAAATAAAACTACATGTGATGATCATTGAACTGACTAAAGTTTTCATTTATTTATTTCCTTGTTTAATATTACTTTTAGATAATGCAAGTAAGACTTCACTTTGATGTCTGGCGCGCAAAGTGGTTAGAACCGCTGAATAATTCCAGGTCAAATCACGTGCTGATGTCATAAAACCCGTATAACGATCAATTTGTTCAGACAAAGATCCATCGGGATTTGCATGATACTGAACTCGTTGCACGAATTCATCACCACGCTTGATCCAAAGTTCAGATTGTTTAAAACTTTTAATAGAAACTTCGGCCGCGACTTTATAGCAGTACTCTGCAGCAGCCAAAGTGGCTAAAACCCAAGGATTCCCACCATTAAAGTTAGTACCGGCGTAAATATCTTCAGGGTAGCGCCCCAAAGCCGGAGCAAACTGCGATTTAGTTTGGTTGATTGAATATAAATTTTGAAAAACACGATTGAGCTTTTCAAAGGTTTTTATCACCTGAGGCTTTGAAGCTTTAAAAAAATCATCATAGCTTCCGTGTAAAACTCCTAAAATCACAGAAATATCTAAATTTGAATTTTTAGAATCCAAACCCTCAGTACGTCGTAAACTTGCTACAATATAATCGGGGTTTGTGTCTGCAAATTCAGTCAAAGAATTTTCTAGATATTGAGCTTGCAATTCATACCAACGAGCGGCGGCAGGATCATTTAATCGACGAGCCAAATGAGCTCCGGTAAGTAAAGCTTTTCGCTGAACCATTTTTGTGTAAAAGTGCTCGGCTTTAACTTCTTCCCAAAGATCAAAACAAGGCTGCCACCAAGTTGAGGCAACATACTCAAGGTCCGCTTTGATAATTGATTGAGCTGGTAGCTCTGTTTTGTAAAGATTGTTTTTAACGTATTCTGTTTCACCTAGGTCTAAAAGATGTTCAGCCCACTCAGTTAAAACGACAGCTCTAAAAGCAGGCCCGTCATTTTGTGGTCGGCCCCAAGGTCCTAAAAACGGGGCTCCATTCACTTCAAAAATAGGTTCACCCAACGAGGCGCGAATTTGATTTTGTCTTGAGAATTGCACATAGTCTTGCAACAAATGGCTGTAGTGATTAACTTTTGTTGTTAACTTATTTTCTGACCACAATTTTAAAATCACTTGCATCGTGATGGCAGAATCACGAACCCAATGTCTGTAGTAATTTGGATTTTCTTTTTGCGGTGACGCAATCACCACCCCGGCCTGAGTGCCTTCAGGAGAAATATTTTGTATAAGCAATTTTTCAGCGATGACAGCTTCTTGTTGAAGCCACAAGGAAGCTTCTTTCATTTTAACATTTTGCAATGTTAATTCAGAGGCTTTCGATATAAAACTCAAACAAATTAAAAAACTAAATATTTTCATCAGCTTATTTCCTTATTGATTTCAGCTAAGTTTTTTTTGCAAAGAACTTTTCCAAACTCAACACCGGGTTGATTCAAAGGGTTTAAGTTTAAAGCTTTGCCAATAGCCAGCACAGCCACTTGCATAAACATCATGAGGTAACCCAAGCTTTGTTCAGAAATATCATCTTGCAGTAAAGTCATATTCGAAACCGAAACTTCAGTTAAACTTTGCTGCGTTGCCAAAGCCTCTGCTTTTAATAAATCGCCTAACCTAAGACCCTTTAAAGCGCCAGTTTGTGCTGTTTGTGTGGCCCGCAATCTATATTGCCCTTCTTCAGCAGCCTGAAGCCTTAAAAAAAGAACAAATTTATCGTGGAAACCTTCATTAATTTGTTGAAGTACACTGTGTTGATCAGTGGCTCCAACCAAACATAAAGGCGTACTCACGCGTGGCGCTTGGGCTCCTGTCAGATCAACTTTTTTTGCAAGCGATTCAGCCCAAAGCTGCTGCCACCAAAGACCAAATATTTTTAAACGCGAGCTATAACTCCAAAGCACTGTGATCCATTCTTTACGCTCGAAACTGGCTAAGCATTCAGAAACAAAATCGACCAAATTATTTCTGTCGTGAATCGCCTGCTTTGATCCTTCAGCAAGCCGATTTAAATCTAAACCCATTAGATAAGCAGGAACAAGCCCCACAAAACTTAAAGTTGAATAGCGTCCACCAACAGCCAAAGGAATTTCAAATTTAATGACATGATTTAATGAAGCCCAGTCACTTAAAGAACTTTTTTTATTCTCAGTAATGACAAGACACTGCGTCTTTAAATTTTTATTTTGCTCGAGATAAATTTGGTCAATAAATTCTAATGCGGCTAAAGTTTCAATTGTTTCACCCGATTTAGAAATAAAAATCCAATAAACTTCATCTAAATTTCCAAGCTGATTCATCTGGCTCTCAAATTCAACGGCATCCACATTATCAAAAAAAGTAAAATTGGTTTTTGCAAAAAACTGAGCCATGGCTTGAATACCCAAACTGCTGCCACCAATTCCAACAACGGCAAATCGTTTGAATTTATTTTTAATGGATTGCAAATTTTTGGTGATTTCTGAAGTGTTATTGAGTTGAAAAAAAAGAGCCTCAAGTAAAGTATTTTTTTGATCAAGAATATCTGAAACAGCCTTATCTGAAAGCTGCTTTATAGACGGGCTTAAAGCTTGTTCGGATGATCGTATTTTCAAAAAATCTCCTGTTTGATTTAACTTCAGAACATTAGCTCAACAGTTAAACAACTTGCAAAAAAATAATGAAATAAAAAAAATTATCTTCGTTTAATGATAAAATAAATACCGCAAATCATCGCTGACCTAAGTGTAACCAGTTAAACGTCATAGTGTCTTAATTTTAGACAGTCTTGGGCTCTATAAAGCTTTTAAGCTGGAATGAAGTCTGCTTCATATCGGTTGGCAGAAAACAGTAACCCTCACTAACGATCAATTTACGATCAAAGGATTTAAAAATGAAAACAAAAAAAGCAGCTCTTGTTATAGCTTCGATTATGGCCACAAATAGTTTCGCTTTTGGTGCCGTTAGCTCGATCGATACCTTAAAAGAAGATACCAAGTTAGACACTATTAAATTGAATCAAATCTTAACGAAGTCCGAGCTCAATACGGCTCAAGATCTAGTGATGACTTATAACGAAGTTCAAAAATTAGCTCAGTCACTACGTGCTATTCAGAATAACAATGAAGCTGATTCAGTTCTAAAATGGGCTAACAAGTTTCAAGTTGTTTTAGTTGGAGCATCCGCGATCGCCTTAAATTCTCATATTAAAAATTCTGAGAAATCAAGAATTGCCTTGAACATGGCGGCCGCTTCAGCGCTGTTAAATACTTTTATTCGTCATTATTCTGAAGTTAAAAATTTAAAGCCGGCTGATTTAGGATTATTTATCAATCGCTTCACGAATGAAATGACTGAAACAAAAGCCCTCACTCCCGAGATGGTTGAAATGGCGAATAGCCTGAACAAAATCAGTTCTGACTTACTCGCTCAAAAATCAGAAATCGATACGATTGTTACAAGCCTTGGTGGTGGATCAGATTTAGCAACGGTTGTTTTACTTGTCTTATCAGTCGCTCACTATATCAACCCGAAGTTAGCTCAAGAAAGTGAAGTTTTCATTAAAACCGTTACTCAAAAAGGTATGGCTGCCGGAGCTGCAATGGCTAAAGACTCAAAAGTCATTGGAATGGCTGGTTCGACGGCAGGTCTTCCAGATCTGATCGGTATAACTTTAGGTTTGGATGCTGAAAAGTCTCAAGAAATTATAGCTAAAACTTTAAATAATTTAGATATCGCAGCGCGTACGCTGCAACTTCAAATGAAGACCAAATAACTGTTAAGGAACTCGATGCTAAAAATTTATCTATTACTTATTTTTAGCTTTTTAACAATCAACAGTGAAGCTGCAGGGCTTCGCTGTTTTGATTTATTCTCAGTACAATCAATCACAAATAAAAAATCAGCTCCTTTACTTTACGCTGAAGCTCTTGATCAACTGAACGAAAAATACAATCTGTTTTTATTCAAAGAAAATTTAGCTGATATTCTTCAGCCTGATTTCACAGATTCGACAATTACCGAAAGAACAGTGGCACGCTACCAAGCCTACAAACTTCGAAAAATTCTTAAACAACTGACTTACCATGATCAGTTTCTGAAGGCTAATTCAGAATCTGAATTAAATATCTACGAGCTTGAACAAATCGCTGTAAGACTTGAAAAACTGTCATTTCTGACTGACGAAAGCGTCACCCGAAATATGACAAAGAGCGAACAAATTTTATTTCGCCAAGCCCAGCACTCTTTACTTTCTCAAGGTCTAGCCAAATTTTTATTTTCCGAAGAAGCCCAACCTACAAAGTCTAAAATTAAAAAAGTATACCGCTTTATCATGACGCCTTTTAAAGATATTTACTTTCGTTGGACTTATGCAATTGCAATGGCTCCCAAATTAAATGGGTCGGTGATACCATATGATGTCATCGAAAAAGTTGTTTGGAATGGCTACGACGAAAATAAAATTTTACTTGAGCCCTATTTAAAAAAATCACTGACTAAGTATTATTTCAACACTTTTTCAAGCATTTATAATTGGACAATGGCCTCGGTCATAATATTTAGCGCTGGGCAATTTTTCAATACCACTTACCATGATGTGTATCTTCAAGGGCAAGTTAAGGCCGAACAGATACTGAGCCCGAATCTACAAAATTCAGAAAAATTAGCAAAAAACGACTGGCATCAATACAAACAAGATCTGCGCTTACAAAATGCGATTAAAGAATTTAAAGCATTGTACCAGCGAGACCCAAATCCCGAAGAAATTTCATTTTTTCAGCAGATGATTCAATCGACTGACCTGAATACAAATATTGACAGAGTGTCTTCAAATTAAACAATTTAAAATTTCTAAATCAATTCAAAAGAACCCAAGTGGCGTTAAATTTGCTCTTTATTCGAGTGTAGAACGAACAAATAATTTGCGAGGAAACATGAACTTATTCAAATTGACATTAGCTATGGCTGCAGCCTCCATCCTAGGACTCAAATCAATCCATGCCGCTGAATTAAAGAAATTATCTTTCAGCCTTGAAAATACAAAATGTTTTATGAATATTAAAACAGAAAAAATGGATAAAGCTGAACCCATCGAGATGACGATGAACGACCTTGGAGTTGGTGGCAAAAGTTTATTTGCAAATTACAATTTGGGTGATACTTCCTACAAGGCTATGGCTCGGGGTCAAGCGATCAGCGGAGCAGAGTACACAGCATTTTATGTCGAAGCTTCTAGTCATAACTCGAAAAACTCAATCTATTCTAACTCTTTGAGTGGAAATATAATTTTAGATAAAGAAACTCGTTTTGGCTATATACACACATCATCCCAAACTGAAGTTGGTGACAAAGTATTTTCTGTTTCATGTGAAGTAGGACGGTAATGATGAAGCAATTTTTAATTTCATTTATAACTTTAATATGTTTTGTGAATTTGGCATTTGCGGCCGACTTATCCGTCGAAGATCAGTTAAAAACATTAGATTTAGCTGGCAAAGTTAATTTCTCGATGGGTGAAGCTAAAGACTTCGCAGAGTTCAGAAAATTAGACGACACACAATCTCGCCATGTCGATTCGGATTTAATGAAAAAAAATAACATGAGAAGGCTCTCGTCCGTCTTCATGTCTAGCGACGGAGCCTACGTCATCACAACGGGTAAAGATTTAACAACAAATCAAATCAAAACAATCCTGTTCGTGCAAGTCGACAATCAAAATAAAATTTTTGCTGACAATATTATTGAAGTCAAAAGAAACGAAATTAAAAATTCACACGGATCTTTTTTAGTTAATCAGTAATTTCCATTAACATTTACAGTAAAACTTGAACAGGGTCTTTTAACTTGATCATTCCCAAAGTTGATGGTGTTAAATTCAACCCAAACATCACTCCGCGATGACTGATCCCAACTTGGCGATAGCCCGCTAAAGTTTGAAGAGTTTCTTTCGAAACAACTTTTCCGGTTTCAGTATCTTGAGTCACGACTGGGCAGCGCGCACACAGTTTTGGATTTTCAAACTCAACAGAACCAATTAATATTTTTTTAATTTCGTCTTCAGCGAAAGCTTCTAATCCATCGATGATAATATTGGCTCGAAATCTTTCGATCATCGATCCGGGTTTACCCTGTGATTTTAATTTTTCATTCAAATCTCTTAGAGAAGCTTCATTCGCTAAAAGAACCGGGCGGCCGTCCGCAAACATCGTTTGTTTAACAACGTCAGTTGCAGCTTTGTTAATTGCTCGAAAACTTTGTTGTTGATAGCGAACAAGCTTCACTGTTTTAGATAAAAAATCTGACAAAGCCTCATTGATGTCGTGTGTTTCAACTCCAGCCATAAAAGTATCATTCCAAACAGTCACATTTTCAACTTTTTCGCAGTCTATGGTTGTATCGACTAAAATTTTATTTGTACCCGCATACAAATGCAAAAATGGCCCTTGCAGTGACGTTTTAATTTCAGCAAGTTTAGAAACTGTTCTTAAAGTCAAAAATTGATTTTGATCATCCACAATCATCCAACGACGATCGTTCAAAGGCCCAGTAGGCCCGATTTGCATTTCTTTTAAAGAAAGACCACGGCATGATTTAACAGGGTAAATCCACAAACCCGTAACAATGGCTGTTTTCGGGTTCGTCATCATGATTACATTCCCATGATGTAGTAAAACATCAATGGCGCAACAATCGAAGCATCACTTTCAACAATAAATTTTGGCGTATCGATTGCTAATTTTCCCCAAGTGATTTTTTCGTTCGGAACAGCGCCCGAGTACGATCCATAAGAAGTTGTTGAATCAGAGATCTGACAAAAATAACTCCACAACGGCACATCATCGTGTCCTAAATCTTGCGACAACATGGGCACCACACAAATCGGGAAATCTCCGGCAATGCCCCCACCGATTTGAAAAAATCCAACTTTATTTTTTGTAGCCGTTGCCATATACCACTCAGACCAATAAATCATATAATCGATGCCTGATTTAACTGTGCGAGTACTTTTGATATCGCCCTTGATGCAGTGACCGGCAAAAATATTTCCGGTGGTTGAGTCTTCCCAACCCGGGACAATGATCGGAAGATTTTTTTGTGCTGCTGCTAACAACCAAGAATTTTTTGGATCTATTTGATAAAATTTCTCTAACTTCCCAGAAAGTAAAATTTTATACATGTACTCGTGAGGAAAATAAGACTTTCCTTCTTTTTCTGCATTCTGCCATTCTTCAAGAACAGCTTTTTCAATTCGGCGAATGGCTTCTTCTTCCGGAATACAAGTGTCTGTGACGCGATTTAAATGACGATCTAAAAGTTTTTGCTCATCTTCAGGAGTTAAATCACGGTAATTAGGAATTCGCACGTAATGATCGTGAGCAACTAAATTATAAATATCTTCTTCCAAGTTTGCACCTGTGCATGAAATCGCATGCACTTTATTTTGACGAATCATTTCAGCTAAAGATAAACCTAATTCAGCCGAACTCATCGCACCGGCCAAGGTGACTAACATCTTTCCACCTTGATCCATCAGATCTTTGTAGCCTTTAGCTCCATCTTTTAAAGCGGCAGCGTTAAAGTGACGGTAATGATGATCGATAAATTGTGTGATGTTCATGGCTGAGCCTCCAAAATATGAGACAGAAACATACTGTTATTCAAAGCCACTGACAAGACTTTAGAAAATTATAATGCGTGTTTTTTGAGCCTAAAAATTATTATTTTTTAACTGAGCTGATCGCTTTTGAAAGAAAGCCGACTTCGGTGCTGACGTTCAGTAAGCCAGCCTCTGTCATTAAGTCTTCCATGGGATGTTGCACATAATTTTTATAAAAAGGTTCATGAAAATCGATCGGAAACTGTTTGAGCGCCCACTGAAAGTCTTGGTCGTCGTTTTTTTGAATCGAATCAACTAAGCCCCAAAAACTGTTATGTTTCATCAATTTGCTCGTCTTTGAGATCACATCTTTTCGAACCTGAAGTGGAAGCTCATGAAATAAAAAGCACGAAACAACTGCATCAAAAGTTTCAGGCTTGAAAGGCAAATCTTCAGCAGCGGCCTGGATGTAATTAATATTTTTAAAAGACTTTAATCTTTCACGAGCTGTCGATAAATAAATGGGGCTTAAATCAACACAAGTGATTTTTGCTTTTGGAAAAGCTAAAGCTAAAAATCGAGTAAATCGCCCTGTGCCGCTTGCGATTTCTAAAAAGTGAAGTCCCTCGCCTTGGCTTCCTAAAAAATGAACTTTTAAAGACGGTAACAGCAAACGTCTCATGGCGTCTGCTGCCCCGCTAAATAAAATTTCAACTTGGTGCTCGTAAAGATCGGCTGAAGTTTGGCTGAGATATCCACCCGTTTGATAGTGAAAATTTCTTTTGTAGTATTCTGGTAAGTCTTTTAAATAATCTGCAGCTTCCTCTGAGAACTGGTCGGCAATTTTATTTTTACGACGTCGCGAAGCTAAAAATGAATCTAACAAAACACGCGGGTATCTGACCGCATGAGAAATTGGATTTTCAGGATATAAAACCTCTATCGGATAAACATTATTTTTGATGTGTAACAAATCTTTTTCGTGAAGTTCTTTGATTTTTAGAAGAGCTTCCTTGATATGTTCCGTGTATTCCTTCGGGCTATTTCTTTTTTCTCCTGTCGCTAAGCGGTCAACAAAAGGAAGTGGATAGCCCTGAATCGCAAAATGGCCTGTTCGAGCCAAAGAGTAAGCTAGAGCTGCTTTTTCAAGAATTATTTTCTGAAGCGATTTTAGTTTTTCCATCGTTTCTTATCTTATACCAATGGTACAAAGTTAGCGAGATCGTAATGACACCGGCTGTAAAAACACATAACGCAAAACCAAAAAATATAATCAGGCTCATCTTAATTCACCTTTTCTAGGCGTATTTGCATACTTGTAATGTCGCGTACAACCCACGATGCCATCGCCAGGCCAAAGGCCCCTGTCACGAAGCTTGCGGTGCCATAGATGACTGATCGATGTAGACAGCCGTGCGGATCAATTTCACCTTGCGGACAAACACATTTAAAACCTTCACCTTTATCATAATGAAGCGCAACAGGTTCTAAAGGCTCTTCATCTGAAAACACACAGGGAATTCCAAAATATTTTTCACGCGGAAAATTGTACTCTTGTCGTAAAATTTTTCGCACAGAGTGTGATAAAGGGTCCACATAGGTCTGAGCTAAATCGACGATCTCAATACGAGTTGGATCCATTTTGGCTGAAGCTCCGCCACTTGTGATGACTTTGATATTTTGTGTGCGACATTCATTTAGCAAAAAGGTTTTTGCCGTTAAATTATCAATCGCATCTAAAATATAATCAGGTTTTAAACTTAATATTTGCTCTGAGGTTTCTTTATTATAAAACAATGTCAAAGCTTCGACTTGTGCTTGCGGATTAATTTTACGCAGTCTTTCAGCCATCACTTGAGCTTTTTTATGACCTACAAAACCTTGCAGAGCATGAAGTTGGCGATTCGCATTGGTAATGCAAATCTCGTCGTGATCAATAATCGTAACGCGCCCAACGCCCGAGCGCACGATGGATTCGGCCGCCCAAGACCCTACTCCGCCCAAGCCAATGATCATTACGTGAGTGTTAAATAATTTTTTCATTTTTTCATCGCCCACCAGCCGACCCATGCGATCAAAACGACGATGTAATGTGTAATTATCTTCTTGAATTGAGTTTTTAATTTCCATAGACGTAGTTCGTAGCAAAATCTTTACATTCTGAAAAGTCTTTTAAAATTACTAGTAGCCACGTCAAGCACGTCATAGGGGCCCATGTTTCTCAGCAAAGCTATTTTTTCAGCTATTTGATATAGCGAAGTCGAATCGTTTTGATCTGAGGCCCAGCCAGCCGGTGCCTGGTCAGGCGAATCACTCTCAATCAACAGATATTCAAGTGGAATTTTTTGCACACAATCCTGAAGCTTTCGATTCTTTTCAAAAGTCACAGCGCCTCCGATTGAAATTAGAAAACCGTGTTTGATATACTTTTCAGCCGTGTCATAGCTTCCGTTAAAAGCGTGCACGAAGCCGCCTTCTTTTGGACTTTGCCATAAATCAAAAATCTGAATTGCTTTTTCATGAGCTTGTACGATGTGAAGCACGATGGGCTTTTGAAACGCTTTCGCCATTTCAATTTGATTCTGAAACATTTCAATCTGCAAAAGCTCTGAATCTTTCATAATATGAGGCCTAAAATCTAAGCCGGTCTCGCCCAAAGCCATGGCTTGAGGAAGTAAATGGGCCAGTTGATCGAGAGCCACTTCGCACTCTTCATCGCTGTGATCTGAAACAAAATACGGGTGTAGACCAAAACACATCCCGAAGTTTTTTGGATATTTTTTTTTAAGACTGATTTGATTTTGCCACTCAAGCGGATTAATACCACCCAATAGAAAAAATTCGATTTTTTTTTCTAAAGATTGGTTCAGCAAAACTTGAAAGTCTGGACTCGAAAAAAGTCGAGGATCCGACCAATGAGAATGAGCATCGATATACGCCATAGTCTAATTTCAAGCCTACATCTGGACTTTTGGAAATTCAATAAATACCGATAAACAGCTATGAGCTCACAGGAACTAATAGGAGACTTCATGAAGAACACTCAGTTGCAAATGGGAATTGAAATCAAAACAAAATCGGGATGCGTTTTAAAACCTCAAAATTTACAATTTTGGGACTTAAAAGCACAAAACTTACCGACCCACTTTACGAACATGAATCCACAAAATCCTTTTAAATACTTTACAGATGCTATTCTGGGACTTTGTTTTCACAAAATGAATGACTTCAAATTCTTAGCTCCAGATGATAAAAAATTTGCGATGCAAGCTTATTTATCCTTCAACCCCTACGGCGAACTTTTTTCGAAATCGGCTCATCGAGTGAAATCTCTTCGGAAAAATTTAAAACCTGAGAATAATCTTAAAGTCGAAAATTTTGAAAAAAATATGACAGATATTTGGAATCTCGCATTTAGTGAAAAAACTGTCCACTTTGCTGAATTATCAAAAGCTCTTGATTGTCTTTCAGAATTCGAAGCATCACTTGAAGTTCCCTTTTTATATAATTTTTCAATTCAATTAAGTGATCAAATGGCCGAAAAACTGATTTGCTTTTATTCATTTTTATTTCATTTACGCGCTTTGGTTGCCGTTGATCACAATGCTCATGTGGATGATTCTTCTTTTGAATCGATTAAATGTGATTCGATTTCAGATTATTTACCAAAGTCAGATTACACAGTTAATGATGCTTTACTTTACTGGCAATTTAAAAAGCTCAGCACTCCGTTTGTGGGCCACAAAGATAAAGACACACGTCTTGAAAAACTTTTTGTTGAACCTTTGGATAAATATTTTAATCAATACAATCACAATGCGTGTTGCCTGATTGACCAATTACCAAAAAGCTTTTTAAGTTCTTTAAGCTTAGGAGAACTCGAAGAAGCCTTGCACCACGTTCAAATGGACTGGCTGCTCGGCTCGGAATCAGGACTACTTTTTAAAATTCGTGAAGAGTTATTTGGCCTGAGTGAAGGTTATGAAAAAATATTTTGGCCTGAAGCTGCGACGACCCGAGCTAAAAAAGCGACGAATTTAAATATTTGTTTTTATCTTTCAGAAAAAGATTTATCTAAAGAGGCTGAGGCCGCTTAAGCAAATACTTTCTGTACAGAAAAACACAAAGTAAGATCACTAAAACAGCTAGCACGACAAGTTTAAACTGCTTTAAGAACCTTAATATTGGCTGACCAAAGTGCGCAAGCAGCAGAATTTGTGTGGGCACAGAAATTAAAGCCGCAATTCCGTCGATCAATGCAAATTTCCAAGCTGGAAATTTCAACATTCCACAGGCCAAATGCCCTGGAAATCGAACTCCAGGGGTAAACCGAAAAATCCCGCAGGCATAAGCTCCGTATTTTTGCGTCCAGTTTTCAATTCGAATACGATTTTGCTCGGACAAAACAGCTTTCATCGGTTTAAGATCGAAAATCTTTCGACCAAAAAAACGACCTATTCCGTAAATAAGAAAATCAGAAGCAAACACCGCAAAAAAAGCCACAATCGCCGCCGAATTCGGATTCACGTGAGGTGCCCCTGGAAACGGAGGCGGAAATTGTTCAGGGTTCAACCCCATGTAAGCTAAAAATCCAACACTCAGTAAAGTCGCCTCCTCTGGAAATGGAAGCCCCACAGCTGACAGCAACATCATCGCAATCAAAAACACATAAATCCACGTCGGCTCATAGGCATAGGGAGCTAAACAACTTAAAGTCTCTTTACTGGTCCACAAACAATGGAGGAGTGAATTCTGCATTAAGCTATTGTGATCATAAAAATGAAGCTTGTTAAGCTCTTGAAAGAAAACGATACACTGTGCTAAATCAAGCTATGTCGCAAATCATCAGCTCTCAAGGTTTTGAATATGGAGTTAAACATTTTATTAATTCTGAAATGGGCGAGCTTAAAGAAATTATTTCGCGCACATTAGAAATTTCTGCGACTGAAGTCGAGGCTTTGCTTAATTTGGGTGCGGTTTACATAAATAATCTTCGACAAAATCAAAATTCAGTCATCAATGCGAATCAAAGTTTGCGTGTTCACACAAAGCCGCGAAGATTTCATTGCGCTTACGATTGGCAAAGCCTGATTGTCTTCGAGTCTGAAGATTATGTCGTTCTGAATAAGCCCAGCGGGGTTCCAAGCCATCCAACAGTTGATAATTTAATCGATAATTCACTTCATCAAGTGTCGCTTCATCTAAAAAAACCACTTCACATCACTCATCGCCTCGACACAATGACAGAAGGTCTGATTGTCTATGCCAAAAATAATTTGTTTGTTAAAAGTTTTAATCGGCAATTGCAAGATCATCAAATCGAAAAAAAATACTGTGCCTTGATAGACACCGAAAAAATTTTACCACCGCGATTAATTCATTACATGGAACCTTCACCCCGCGCTCCAAAAAAAGTTTCAACTTCAACGCAAGATAACTGGTTATTTTGCGAACTCGAAATTCTTCAGCAAAAAAAAACACTGGATACAACGTGGGTCAAGATCAATTTACTGACCGGACGCACTCATCAGATCCGCGCGCAACTCAGCGAATTTGGCGCCCCGATTTTAGGAGATCAACTGTACGGGTCAAATCGTGTTTGGAAAGAAAAAGCCATTGCGCTTCGAGCTTGCGAGATTCAATTTAACTGGAATGCGCAACTGTTGACATACTCGCTCGATGATCAGTTCTGATCTTCTTACTTTAGTTTTAGTAAATAACTAAATTCGTGAGCAAAGAATAGCTTACAATCGGTGTAACACTTGGATCAATTAAATCCCGCTTGTCTTGGATTCCGACCGTAAAATTAAAATTAGAGCTTGGTCGAACTTCTAAACCCATGCGATAGGATATCACTGACGTATGCCGAGCCTCACTGTCATTCACGTCGGATTTATTAGACCAGTTATCTTCAATTTCAAAACCGGGCTTTAACGCAAACATTTTTCCTAAATCGTAGCTGCCTTCGGGTCCATGCTGAATATCGGCTAGTTTGGTATTTCTAATACTGTTTTTACTCAAAAAAGCAGTGGTTCGTTGAAAATAATAACTTGGTTTTGCGTAATAACGAATATTTGAGTATCGATCAAAATTATAACGCCCTTCCATTTCTAATCTTAAACGCGCAATCATACCTTCTTCTTTTGAACCATCACTTGTTGGCAAATAAAGACGAGCTTTTTGTTTTAAATCTAATTCCGCCGGAATAATGTCTTCTAAAATTTGGCTCTGAGAGACTGCAAAAGAAAAATCTCTCCAGTAAAATTTGTCGGTCACTTCTTTTCCAGCGTAGTCATTTCCAGCCGTGTTGTAACCAAAGGTTGGCAGCGCCGATAGCCTTACATTTTTTGATAATTTCCAAGTTAAAGAAACATATGAATCATAAATACCATAGGAAGGGCTTCCCGCTTTAAACTGTTTGTCATCGTATCCACCTAAAGTGTAGAACAAGGCTCCAAATGAAGACTTCGTGACTGTATCACTGGAAGGCAGAATTGTTTTGCTTGTTGTCGCACTCTCTTGAGCAAACGAGTTTTGAAAAATAACTCCAGACAAAGTTAAAAATATCAATTTCTTCATTGAGCAAATCCCCCGTATGATAAGCGCACAGTCCTTTTAGGTATATCACAGCGCGCTAAAACTTCCTAAAACTAGCAACAAAAATTGTTCTCGAATATCGTCTTACAATGCAAAAAATACAATTGAAAATGAAGCTTTCGTTAAGATCATTCCAAGCCTGCTTTTTAGTTCTGTTTGTGGCTCTTTTAACTCTGACCAACTGCCGTTCTCAGCCGACTAAAAAAACTGATTTAAGTGATGTAAATCATGCCACTTCTGTTGAACTTATAAGTAAAAAAGCCGGTGAAATTTCCGTGATGAGCTTTAACGTCGAAAATCTATTTGATGCTACACATGATCAAGATCGTGAAGATTACACTTACTTACCACTTTCAGAAAAAAATAATCCAGTCGTACAAAAATTTTGTAAAGAAATGAAAAACAGAACTTATAAAGACGAGTGTTTGCATCTGGATTGGAACGAATCAGTTATCCAAACCAAACTTAAAAATGTCTCGGAAGTTATACGCACTGTCGATTCAGGAAAAGGTCCCGACAATTTATTTTTACTCGAAGTCGAAAATGAATCGATTTTGAAGCGTCTTGTTCAAGACAAACTCAGTGATCTAGGTTACCAAACGATTGTTCTGCTTGAAGGGCCTGATTTACGAGGCATTGATCCGGGTTTTATATCGAAGTTCCCACTGAAAGGAAAACCATTGCTTCACCTAATACCTTATCAAGATTCAAGTCCTGAACAGCTTGAGTGGGCCAAACGCTCGCGTGGCATTTTAGAAGTGACGGTTCAAATCACAGATAAAAAAGATCTTACTTTTTTGATTGCGCATTTTCCATCACAAAGTAATCCGACAGAGTGGCGAGCTCAAGCGATTCAGTACGCAAAAAAATTAATGTCTGATTACATGAAGCAAGGCCGCGCTGTTGTATTTGGTGGAGACCTTAACATCATTGATTCAGAAGAAGCAGACTATGGCTATTTTAAAAAAGAGCTCAGCGAAGTTGGCGATGTTTCGCACTTAGTGGGTTGCAAAGACTGCGCAGGGACTCATTTTTACCGAGGTCATTGGTCTCATTTAGATGTTTTAGTTTTTTCTAAGAATTTAAGCGCAGTTGGATTTGAGCTGATTCCAGAATCGATTCGCGTTGTTAAAACTGCCAGTCATATGAAAAGAAACGGGACTCCACTTCGATTTGATGCTGAAAAAAAAGAAGGCGTGTCTGATCACTTCCCACTGTATTCACGCCTGCGGATAAAAACGAACTAAAGTATTAATTAAGTATTTTGGTTAAATCAACGAAGTTTCGTTCCGGGCAATCCGCGGCTTTAATGTCATAAGGGTCTTTGCCTAATTTAATTAAGACTGAAGAATCCGTGTATTTCATTTCTCGGCTGTAGGCTGGCTTGTTATCTTTATTTAATTTGACCGAAAGAAGTTTCAGGTTTCCGTTCAATGACGAGCACTGTTTATTGACGTTAAGTTGAATCACCAACCGAGACACTTCATCAGAAAGCAGTGAAAATTCGGAAAACTGAACTCCGTAGCGACTTTGGGAAAGACTTATTTTTGTTATTTCAAAAGATTCAGCCGTCTCTGGATCAAGAATTTTCATATTGAAAGCTAACCGACTTGCGCTCAAAGATTTACCCGTTATATCCGAAGCCAACTCATCGTTAGTCAAAACCTCTACAGTAAATTGATTTTCGGCTTCGGTCTTTGTAAATGTCATTTGCTTTAAAGTATTTGTGAATAAAAATTTTGAGTTACCATTGAGCGTGAGCGTATCTGTTGAATGTGTACCCGGGATATCTGAAATTACGATTTTTTTGATCGTATTAGAATCCGTCAAATCCACTTTTGCCATGAAATTCATTTTAGATTCCAAGGAAATGCTTGCACTTGTTTTATCTGAAATATGAGATATTTTTTTAAGATTTTCTCCGTTAGCTGATGAGTCTTCAATGGTAAATGCGTTTTGATCCGCATAATCTTTATTTGTTAGAACTTTGAATAAGTTTAAAGCTTCTGTTGAGCGATCAAGAAGAACAAGCATGTGCTTGTAGTCGTCATTACGACCGTCGACTTGGCCGCCAGGTAAAGCACTTTGGTTAAGTTTATTGTTGGCGCGCTCAAGTTTTTGATCTTTCGGCGTACAAGCCGTTAATAAAACCAAAGCCAGTATTGAAGTTGAAAAAATTCGGTTCATAGAAAACACCCCTCAAAACTTATATGTATACTGAATTCGAATACTTAGGTCGAGAAGCTTAATGAAATCCTAACACTTTTTGAAAATAATTTAGAAGTGTCTAACTTGAGTACACTGATAACTTTAATCTAAGACCCTGATTTCTAAAGTCTAATTTTGAAACTAGCTTTAATTTTGGTAAATTAAAATTCCAAGACTCAGGATGTAAAACGATCAAACCCTTGAGTGGAAGCTCTTCTGAAAATCTCTGAAGGATTTGAATGGCATCGCCTTGCTCTAGACGCTCGCCGTAAGGGGGGTTCGTTACAAGCCAAAGATTGGGTCGGTTTTTAAATTCGGTTAAGTCTATTTTCAAGCTGTCTGCCGAAAAAGATTGAAGATTGAATTGAAATAATAAATCCATTTTTTTTAAAAGTTCTGAATTTTTATTTAAACTTAGAATTGCTTTTTCGTCTTGATCGATTCCAATCAAATCCAAAACAGGCTGCGACTTAATCCAACGGTAATTTTTTGACCAAGATTCAGATTTAAAAAGTTTAGGACGATTTAAAAATTGAAGCCAAGAATAAGGACGCGCAAAAAGGGGATACTTTTGAATAACCGCTTCAAAAAGTAAAGTTCCCGAGCCCACAAATGGGTCAATCAAAGTCAACTGATCGATTGAGGAACAACTTTTTTCAAGTTGTTGAATTAAAAACGCAGCTAAAGTTTCACGGATCGGAGCTTCTCCACGATAAACAGCGTAGCCTCGCCGATGCAAATGTTCACCCGAAGTATCTAGGCTTGTCACAACCCGGTCTTTTTCTAAACGGATCAATAACGTTAAAGCATTTTCTTGATCGTGAACAACTTTTATTTTTTTTTCATTTAAAACTTTTGTGATCGCTTCCTCGATATTTTTTTGGTTATTTAAACGTGATTTGTGAGATTCGATTTTTAATTGAACAGAACCATAATCCGTCCATTTCGCCAGATCTAGTTTTTTAAATTCTTTTTCAAGTTGGTCATAATACCGAGCTTCGAAAGTAAAAATACGAATCAGAACTCGGTTAGCTAGTTTAGAAAAAAAATTAATCTGATACCCGATGTGCTCGGGAAGTTCAGCTTCAATTCCGCCAACCATAGTAACGAACTCGGGAAAAGCCAAGCGCGTGGGTAAACCATCTAGATCCATCATCTCAAACCAAAAAGATTTTATTTCGTTTTGTAACTCAGCTTCAAAACCAACTTGGCAACTGACAAAAAATTTGGCCACTTAAAATCTCCAGTACATATCAATAAAGCCATAGTAGCCGTCTGTTGGGTCTAAACGAAAGTGCGTGATATCTGTTGCATTGACCGACACTTGAAATTGAAAACGATTCATAACCCAAACATAAGATAAATATCCCCCCAGGGCTTTTTTTTCGAAGCTGTAATTGGGTCCAATTAAAAACCGATCCCAGTTGTCTAAAATAACTTCGTATCCCGTTTGAAACGAGCTTGAAGCCAGCGCCTTAATAGCCGCTGATTCGGCGGCCCCATCCCACTTAATCAAACCTAAACTTAAAAAAGTATGGGTCACTAACGAATCCGAAGATGTTGAATCCCAAAATAAATTTAAATTTAATGTGGCTTGTTTTTCTTGAATCAGTCGAACAAAAGACAGACCCGATGATAAAGTCGTTGATTCAGAATCATAAAGCCGCGCTTTAAAATTTAAATTAGGACGCCCTAGCACATTCACGGGCGCTAATGTTCCCAACGTTAGCCAATCATTGAAGCCATAGAATAAATTACCAAAGTAATTAATTAAGAATTCGCCTTTAAACAAAGTCTGCGCTGTATCCCCGATACCAAATCCTTGATAAACCATGGGTTTGTACTGAGCTGCAATATTCATTGAACTCTGCCTAATCAGTAAATCTGTGGAACCTAAGTAATCTTCATTCGCAGTCGATAAATCCATACGACGAATCACATCGCCCGTTTGAATAAAGTATTTTCGCGACTGCCTCAAAAGTTTAAGACGGATTTCATATTTTTTTACGCCGACAGCACGAATAGAGTTCACTTCCACAAATCCAATCACACCTAATTTTGCATTTTTAGAAATGACCGGCAATATTTCACCGACTTCCCAATCGTCGCGATCCGTGCTGGCAGTGATTTTTTGGTGGTCAATAAAGGATTCGACTAAAGCAGTTCGATTTGGACTGTAATCCGCAAAGCACTGAACACTTAATAAGAATAAGAAAATCAAAAGTATTTTTTTTGTCTGGTGCTTCAAGGATGAAAATTGAGACATATTACACACAATATTAGCGAAACAATTCCAACTCCGAAAGCATAAAATAATCCGTACAAATCAGTGATAAAACCTACTCCAAGATGCATAGTAATAACGCATAAACTTTGAAAACTAATTGCAAATGTAATAAAAGTTCTTTTCTGATTTCCAGTTTGCTCAGAAATATAGGCGACCAACAGTGGGTACAACGGAGCCATTGCTAAACCTGTTAAGGCCAAGAAAAACGGATGGATATAAAGTCCTAGTAAAATAAAAAACAAAGAAAAAAATAAGGCTCCGTTCAATTGATTTTTTATTGATAGTGTAAAAGACTTAACCGCAAATAAAATGCGCCCTATCAGCAAAAATAAAAAAAAGTAAGTGACATAAAGACTTGAATGCTCCAAATCCATATTAAAATAAGTTCGCATGTACAATGCTAAACGCGAAGAAACTAAGATCTCGGCCACCACATAGGACGCAAATAAAAGACCAAATGCAAACAGCTTTTTTTTCGAGGCTTTTGCAAGGGATGAATCCTCGTCCATTTCATGAACCACAAAAGAAGGATTTGCTCGTGTCAAAACAGAGAATAAAAAAATGATCGCAGACAATAATGCGGTGATGTAAAACGCGCTTCTCCAAGGGCCAAAGTAGACAGCCGATTTGGCAACAAGCAAGGGCGCGATTAAGCTGGATAAACCATACAAGCCATGAAGTCCCGAAAGAGCTTTTCGTTGAACATTCGATTCAAAGCCCTCGGCAACCATTAAATTTTGCGCAACGCCCATAAGGCCCATGCTTAAGCCAAATACGCTGGCTCCAAATAAATAACTGAAGTAATTCGATGCGATCGCCATGATGAAAAGACCCAAAGCCATTAAAGCTAATGAAATTTTTAAAAGAGCATCAAGTGTTATTCGTTTAAGGGCATGGTTCGAAAAAAAACTTCCTAAAAAAGAAGCCGCAGAGGCAATTGCAAAACTTGACGAGGCTTCTGTATTTGTTAAATGAAAAAAACTAATCAGATCAGAAAACGAGGGGCCCCGTGTGTTGTCAGCAACGCCCAAAACAAACATACTTGCGCACGCAAAAATAAGCACCCAAGTCTGTTTTTTTAAATTTGAAATTAATCTCACTAGGACGAGCCTAGTACGGCTTTCAGTATTTTAAAAGTATTTAATATTTTCATGCGATTCACTTCTCCCGGCAAGTCAATTAACGAGTTTCCAAATAAACAGGGCGCATTGTTCAGATCGCTTCGCTCTGGGGCTTTTCCGTTAAAAACCAAAAAGATAAATGATTCGCGTATTAAATCCTCTTCTGAGTAGCAATAGTATCCAGCAGCTTTTGCCAAAAAGCCGTTGAAATCATCAATTTGTTCTTTCGCATTGTCATAGGCATATTTTTTAGCAAAATTTTTAAAACGCGGGTAAGCCGCACGAATTTCAGCAGCAGAAAGAGTCCCATTTCTATTCACATCATAAGTTACATAAAGCGATTCAATAAAATGAAATAGAATCGCCATCATTCTTAAATCACCCGTCTCAACTTTTTGTCCAGCCAGCTTGGGATCAAGTCGCGTGATCTCCATCATTGATAAGTAGAATTTAAAAAACTCTTTGTGATCCAATTGAGACATATAAGCTGTTAAGTAAGGTAAATTTGAAAAATAACTTTTATAATTTTTGCGCAAATCAGTCATCATACAAACTTCATTCAGCCATGGATTTCCGAAAGCATCGATTTCAGGCAGCTGACACTGAGCCACTTCAAAACCATTTTGCAACTCAGCTAAAGTTTGTCCGCCACCCGATAAAAGTATATTCAGGTACTGAATCGTTTCTAGAAAGTTCATCTTGTCGTCGCCATCTGCCACGTAGGTCAACAAATTGGCTTGTTTAAAACTAAGAGCTCCCGAATTAACCGAACGTGGATCAAAACTTTTTACCTCAATACCGAATTGTTTAAAATCCGAGTACCACTGCACAAGTTGATTTTCTGAAATGGACGCTGCCGTCAAGCGAGGATTCTGCTGCCCGTTTCCCCAGCCAATGAGTAATTCACGAGATAAAATCTTGATGTAAACGGCGCGCGCCATATCGGACCAATTTTGATCCCAAATTTCTTGATTGGAAGCGATGACAACTTTGTTCGCGCGATAAACAATCGGCCGCGAAGTTAAAAATTCAGATTTAAGATCCTCGAAAGCATTCAACACTTCAAGACGTGAACCGACTTCTAAATTCTTTAAAAAATGGGAGCGAGTGAGCGGATCGTAGCTTTTAAGCTGAGTTTGAATTTGCGCTATGGGAAGTCTTTGATCAACAGGCACAACCGAAATTGCATCGAGATAAATTTTGAGGATGGCGACTTCCCGTTTTATAGTTGCAAAATGAATTCGTGATAGGCCCGAGAACGCCGATACTTCAGCCGCTTGGTTAGGCTGAAAAACATGGACGAACAGTGTTTTGTAAAAACTTATAAACGTTTCTTCTTTAACATCAATTGGAATCAATTTTTTTGAAATGATGACTTTTAAAAAAGGATCAATTGTTTCAATTGAAATTATTTTACTTTTTTTGTATTGCAAAGTATTCTCAAGCAAATCAATCCAAGCTGATGCATAATCAATAGCATCATTCACTTGAGTGGGATTTTTAAGTTCGAAATGAATATAGTCTTGCACTTGCAGAGAATACAACCGAAGGACTTCGGTCAAGTTATCGATGACAGTCATGTAATCGGATTCAGATGTTAAGTTCATTTGCCCGATCAAAAGATCTTTCAATTTTTCAGCCAAGAACCAAAACTCACTTTGCTCTTGATCAATCAGCTTCAGATTTTGCATAAGTTTTTTTAAATCGGTGAACTGGTAATCAGATCGATTGATTTTTGAAGCGACAAATAAATTTTTTAAACTTAAATTTAACTGAGAAAAACCATCTTGCAAAAGTTTTTGCGAGTAAATAGTCTGTTCTTTTTGAAGTTTAAAAATCTTCGCATAAGGTGAAAGTGCTTTTGCTTCAACTTGAATAAGTTTTAAAAATTTTCTAAGATCTGCAATCTCGTTTTTTGTGATTTTTTGAGAACTTCCACCCAATAAAGCAGCTTTGAGGTTTAATAAATCCTCAATGGCCAATTTCGAAATGCTGTCATCATGAATAAATTTGTTAAAAATTTGAAACAGTTCATCAGTTGTAAAAGCGCTGGCTTCTGCTGCGCCTTCAACATGAGCTTGAAATTCACTCAGCGTTTGATCAAGACACGTAAATACATTGTCAATTTGAGCTTCAGTCGCTTCTGATTTTAAAAAAATTTTAAACTGATCGGGAACTTTTTTAATGCAACTTAAAGTTTCTTTTTTAACTTCAATCACATCTTTCTTTTGCGGCTTTCCTTTTAAAAATTCAGAACACGAAAAACTTGTGAGGGCTAAAAAGCCAATCAATATCAGTTTTATAAGTTCAGTTAATCGGCTAAATATCATAACTTGCTCCAATCATAACTTGATCCAAATTGCGCTGTGGTCCTACATTCGATAAAGAGTCATCTGCAGTTTCAATTAAAATAAGATCGCCCCAAAAAGCCCAAGGTCCCTTGAAATCTAACTTATTTCTGAAGCGGATTTGTTTAAATTCATCTTTTGCACTTTCGCGATATTGAAATGAACTAACCCATTTTACTTTTTTAAAAAAAATCTCTGAATACCCGGCTTCAATTTGATAAGCTTGGCGAAATAAAAATCTTTGCGACAAAGCCGCGCGATCATCTGATGCAAATGGCCCGGTCTCTGTGACATTTCCACCTGATGTGTCTAAATATGAAAACGTCAGCGCAAATGGATTCAAATTAAGTTTTAGAGTCGGACCGTAACTTAAGCTCGGTTCAAAATGAGGAGCGTTGTAATTTGCACCAAATGTCGGATCTTGAGGGCGAGAATACAGCACCGAAAATCCCATTAGACCCCAATCGCTGCGATAACCCAGATCGGCAGAAAAATCATATTCGTAGTAAACCTTCGGAGCTAAATCAACCCGAACTCGTGTGACGACTTCAACAACTTTGTAACCTAAAGCCAGTTGATTCGAAGGCTTATAAAGCCCCGCGATATTTGCGAAGAAGCCAGTTTTTTCTCCAAGGTGAAATTGGGCTCCGTAGATTGTTTGAAAAATGACATCGCTGGTTTCGGGTCTCATAATTTGATAATCAATGGGTAAAATCACATTTCCCTGAAATCGGACATTTTGCGGAGGTTTTGGAAACCAAGGACTTGAGTTCTCGAATTGGCCATCTTTAAGTTCGTAACCTGGACCCTGATCAGGAATAAATAAGGGTGAAGCAAATAGACCCATTGACCAAAAATTTTCACGATGATCCCAAAATAATCCGGTTAGTCCCTGACTTTCAGGATTTAAAGTGTTCCATCTAAATTGGGGTTGAAAAAAACCAATATTCCATAATTCATCCAGCGCAGACCAGTTCGTTAACTTGCGGCCAATCGCTAAGTCTGATATTTCGTTAATTTGATAATTAAAATAAATTTCGCGAAAATTAAGATAACTTAAAGTCGGATGTCCGACTGCATAAAGTCCCGTTAAGTTCAGCATAAAAAAATCTTTTACTTTCGCATCAGATCTTAAAGTTGCACCCATAAAGCCAAAATTTTTGAGTTCTGTATTTTCATAATCAGGACTAATAAAAGACAGCGCTTGAGCATCTAAAGAAACAGAAATCTCAGATCGAGACAACTGAGTAAAAATAAGAATGCATAAAACGAGGCCTAATTTAATCCGAGTCATATTAAGGATCCATCAAGGCTTATGCCGATTTATAAGCTGTATTTGCGCTTTGGTTGCACAACCTAAGCTTCGTTAAGACCTATCGCTGGACACATGACGGATTTTGTAAATAAGATGTCAAAATATGAAGTTTCTCATTATAAGATTTTCGAGCATTGGTGACGTCACACAAGCATTAAGTATTCCAAGCTTCATAAAAAAAACTCATCCCAAAGCTGAAGTTCATTTTGTCACGCGTCAAGACTTAGCCAGTTTGCTTGAAAATCATCCGCATATCGATCGTCGATGGAAACTCGATCGCGGCACAGGCCTGAAAGGACTCTTCAAACTGATTCAGGAATTAAGAAGCGAAAACTACACTCACATTTATGATGCTCACAATAACTTAAGGTCATTTTTTATTCGAAGCTTGATTTGGGGGCCACATAAACTTGTTAAGCCGATGATGAGGCTAAAAAGATTTTTACTGATCCGTTTTCAAATCAACTTATTTGAAAAACCATTTTCAGGACAACGAGATTTAATCAAGCCTTTAAAAAAATGGGGCTTTCGCTATTTTTTGCCGTCGGCTCCTCAACTTTTTTTAGGGTCTGAAGAGAAAGCTTACGCCCAAAAAATAATTCACGATTTTAAATTATTCGATTATTTCGTCATCGTGCCATCCGCCGCTTATTTTTTAAAAAGATGGCCTCTTGAAAAATGGCATGATTTGATTCAGTTAAACTCGGATCGAACGTTCGTGATTCTTGCCGGTCCAACTGATCACTTCACAGAGGCTTTAAACATTTACCCAAATGTGGTTCAGCTTGCTGGCAAAACAAGTCTTCTGCAATCGGCTGCAATTATTGAACAAGCTCGTTGCGTGATCGCGAACGACACTGGACTGCTTCACATCGCTGAGCAGCTGGGTCGCCCCGCCGTCGCTCTGATGGGACCCGCGCCTTTTGGATTTCCGTCTCGTGCATCGACAAAAATTTTAGAGCGAAATTTAAAATGCCGTCCTTGCAGTAAACATGGCCAAGGCCCGTGCAAAAATAAATATTATCAAGAGTGTCTGCAATCGATTACGGCTCTTGAAGTGAATTCTGAACTCACCACATTACTGAGACCTTTAAAATGATTTTCATCTACAGATTTATTTATTTTACCTTAAAATGTCTGATGCGAATTGCGGATCCATTTTTAAATCAAAAAAGTAAAAACTGGGTTAGACTTCGCTCAGAATACAAAAAAATTATTGAATTAGAAAATCCCATCAAAAATTCAATCTGGGTTCACGCCTCAAGCGGTGAAATTGAATATGCAAAGGCCGTTATTTTTGAAATTAAAAGACTCAAGCCCGAACTTAAAATAATTGTGACTTACTCGTCTGTTTCTGCAGAAAGCTTATTCGAAAACATTCGAAACTCCGTGGATTATTTTGTCCCACTTTGCTGGGACTCGGCCAAGGAGCTTCAGACTTTGATTCATCAGATCAAACCACTGGCTGTCATGATTGCCAGAACAGATTTGTGGCCCGAAATGATCTATCAACTTCATCTTCAGAAGATTCCGATTAGTCTGATCTCATACTTTCCAAATTTAAGTTTATTGAACACTTTTTTTCTTCGTCAAACTTGGCCCCTGATTGATTTTATTTCGTGCGTGGATCAGTCCACTGCAATAAAAATAAAAAACTTGATTCCTGAATCTAAAAATCGCATTTCGGCCGAGGGTGATACGCGCTTTGACCAAGTCTTTCATCGACTTGAGCAAAAGTCCAAAATCGTCATCAATTCAACAAACAAAATCTTTGTGTGTGGATCAATTTGGCCCGAAGATCTCAACGAATTACTTCAAATGTTCCCAGCTGTTCTTAAAATGAATTACCAAGTGATCCTAAGCCCCCATGATGTTGATGAAGCTCACATTCAGCAAATCGAAACTCAACTTAAAAAAGAAAATTACTCAGTATTCAGGCTTTCAACTTTAGAGGCTCAAAAAATAAATATGACTTTTGATTTTCTACTGATCGACAAAATCGGCTACTTAGCCGACGCCTACAGAGAAAGCCATATCGCTTTTGTGGGTGGGTCGTTCAAAGGACGAATTCATTCAGTCATGGAGCCCTTGTGTTGCGGACTTCCTGTCTTAACTGGGCCGTATTACGAAAATAATCCGGAAGCTCTTAAATACTCACAGCCGAATGAAAACTCGCAATTTGTCTTTCCTTGTGCAAACGCTACGCACCTTGAAGATAAATTTAAAGCACTTCAGAACACGTCATTGAAATCAAAAATTTTATTCGAAATGAACAAAAGTAAAGGGGCTTCAAAGCAGATTGCCGAGATCATTTTAAATAATTTTCTAAAAAAACTAAATTTCTAATTTTTAGGGGCAATCAACCTATCGTGTCAAAAGCTCTTGCAAGCCCGCTAGCAGTTGAGTCTAGAGCTTTTGTCGAGTTAAGCTCCAACGGAGGTTTCGTGATGAAAGACTTTGTACCGATCAAAAATAAGCCAGCAAAACACAACTTTAAAAAAGGCGATGTTCTCGTTCTTTTTGGCGAGCTTTTCAACCGTGGATACGCAAACGGACTTGTCGAAGAAGCTGAAAAATGTGGCCTTAAGATTATTCGCGCAACCGTAGGCCGCCGCGACGAAAACCTTCAACTAAGGCCTTTGTTACCAAACGAAACCGAAAATATTCCTCAACCATTTATTAATATTCCACTTGAAGCCGGTTTTGATCTTGAACCCGATCAACAAAATAAAACACCAAACGATTATTTAAAAGAAGTGAAGCTCAGTGATTGGCTTAACGTTCAAATTTCTGAAGAGTCCCTGACCTACAGCCGCAATCAAGGGCGAAATCGCTTTAAAAAACAAACTGAATTATTTTTAAAAGAAGTTGAAAAACATGTGACTGCCGGAGCCCATGTTCACTTTGCCCATTTGATGGCCGGTGGTGTTCCCCGAGTCAAAATCGTCATGCCATTAATGAACCGAGTTTTCAAAGGAGTCGGGGATCGCTTTATCACTTCAGAATCTTTTTGGAACAGCGGTATCGGAAGCTTTTTAAAGATGAGTTTTCATGAAGTGACGGCTCAAACTTTTAATATTTTGATTGAAGCCTCGACTGATTTTCGAAATAAAATTAAAGCTCAAAACGGACATGTCAGCTATGTCGCTTATGGTTATCATGGAACTGAAATTGTAATTGATAACCAATTTAAATGGCAATCCTATGCGCCCTACATCCAAGGTTGGGCTAAAATAGATCTCGAAAATTTTGCAAAATCTTGGTTTGAAAAAGGCGTTGATTGCTGTGTCTATAACTGCCCTGAAATTTTAACGAATTCGAGTTCAATTTTTCAAGGAGTTGAAATTCCGCTTTACAATCTGATTCGCGCTTTTGAAATCGAAGCGCCCAACAGTCCTACAACGGCCCAAGTTAAAAAAGACTGTAGGTCTGTTCTTAAAGACGATGTTCAATTCAATGATATTTTTAAAATCGTCGACGATTTTTTAAATTCACCCGAAACTCAAAAAACCAGCGTTTACAAAAATTGGCCTCAGCATTCAATCAAAGAGCAATTGGCTTTGGCTTTGGCGACTTCCGATAAAATGATTTCACTTCATAAAGACGAAAAAAAGCTGATGACTTTTGCCTTAAGCGAACTGATTTTCCGTGCTTGTGGTTACATTATGCTTCATGAAGGTTACAAGCCCAAATCGCCGGTGGCTTGGATTGGGCACGATGTGATTGCAAAGAGCTTAGCATGATCACCCAAGTGGCTATCACAGGTGGTCCCTCGGGCGGAAAAACAACTTTGATTGATGCGATCAAAAAAGAGTTTGGTCCGCGTGTGAAAGTTGTGCCTGAAGCTGCATCCATCTTGTACAAAGGTGGCTTTCCACGAGTAAAAAGTTATGATGGCTATTACCACGGCCAAAAAGCGATCTACGCAACTCAAAAAGAACTTGAAGAATTACGTGCTAAAACTAATCCTGAATGCTTGATTGTCTGCGATCGCGGCTCACTGGATGCATTGGCTTATTGGCCAGACACAGAAGATCATTTTTATAAAACGGTCAGCTCGACACGCGAAAAAGAACTGGCTCGTTATCAGTGGATTATTCACTTAGACACAGCGACAGAGCCCGATTACGACACCACAAACCCAGTGCGCACTGAAGATTTTCACGAAGCACTGTTACTCAACGAGAAAATTCGCAAAAGCTGGGAGGGGCATCCCCAAAGGATTATCATTTCATCTGAAAGTGACTTTTTTACTAAAATGAAAAAAGCCACCTTAGTGATTGAAAGTATTTTACAAAAAAAGTCCTTCAAAGAAATCCAGCTGATCCCTTAAAAAATTCAGGGCTTCGAAACCCAAATAAAATCGGCCCGCGGCCCTTCCAGGGGCGATGGCTGAAGAGATTGCTGAATGTCTTCCTCGTTAAAGCCTTCAGCCCAAATTTGAGAAACAATTCTAACTTGCGCTTTTGAATCGCGTTTTAAAATACGATCAGCCAAACCACCACCGAACTGCGCGTGAAACTCACCCACAATGATCACCAGAACCTGATCGGGATGCGCTTTGATAAACTCGGTGGCCACCCAGGCCATCGTATCGTCCCAAGACGATTGTGCCGTAAAACAATTTTCAAAGTTGGGGCAATGCGCCCCGACTGCTTCACGAAATCTTTCTTTGTAACTCTCTCGCCCTACCTCAAAGTTAGGGGGCAAAAGGGCTTTTTCATTCGTCGTTAAACTGTCCAGTCCTGTTTTTGAAATCTTTGAACTGATTTGGCGAGGCAAATTAAGTCCTAAAGAAAACTCACCTTCCGTGATATTTGGCAAAACGAATTGTTGCTTATAAAAATCAAAACTAATTCCCTTCCAATCAATTAAGCTTAAAAATTGGTCATCATTAAGCTCTCCAGACCGATATTGATTCACGAAGGCCTGGTCGGTGTAATTCACAAACTCAAGGCCCACGGACACTTTGAAGGCCTGAGCGTGCAGTTGATTTAAAATTTGCATGTGCTGGTCACGGTGGGCCGCTAATCCATGATTTTCGCCTAAAATCAGAATACTTCCTGGGCTGATATTTTGAGTTATTTGATCTAGGCTGGTTACTTGTAAAGTTCGACCGTCGTATATTTGAGCGAAAACTTGAAGCGGAGTCGAAGACAGCAGCAGACAAAACAAAAATCTTTGTATTTGGATCATAAATACTCCTTGATTATTTATATTCCATTGACGGACACCTGTAAACTTCCTTATATATTACCCTTTGATCATTTATTAAGAGGTGTCTTATGGCTAAAAAATCAGGTCGAATTATTGTAACTCTTGAATGCACAGAAGCTAAAGCAGCTGGCAAAACAGTTTCACGTTACACAACGACCAAAAATAAAACTAAAACTCCGGGTCGTCTTGAAAAGAAGAAGTACAACCCGAACATGCAAAAACACACAGTTCATCGCGAAACTAAGTAGTTTTTTTCATGATTCTTACGGATAAAGAAATTCTGAACCACATGGAAAAGGGGCTCATTAAAGTAGAGCC
>JAYTPD010000026.1:0-8457 GCA_043747435.1 Bdellovibrio sp.
TTCCGCTGAAAACTTCTTCGACATAAAACACTCCTAAGTTATTTTGTTATACCATATTTCTCAGAATTTGGTGTCCGCAATATATAGGGGGTTAGAAGGAGATTTATTGCGAAGTAGAATTTCAGGATTAAAATAGTCATGTTTTAATCCTTCAATCTTTCTTCGATCAGCGAGCGGATTGATTCCATTTCCTTTTGTGAAATGTCGGTTTCGCTCAAAAGTCGCATCACCATTGAGGCCGGATCGCCGCCGAAGACATTCGTTTTCAAATGCTGAAGGCTCATGGCTTCATATTCAGCGCGAGAAATCAGCGGCAAATACGTATGTGCCCGGTCTTGCTTCTCACTTTTCAATGCACCCTTTTGCTCAAGAATTTTCATCATTGTTGCTACAGAGGTATAGGCAAGATCACGATCCGTCGGAAGCGCGTCCTGAACGCCTTTGACCGTGCACTGGCCGAGCCCCCAAATCGCGTTCATGATTTCGAGTTCGACCTCGGTCAGCATCTTCTCTAGTTTGATTCGTTTTCGTTGAGCCATTGAATTGCCCTCCGAAAAGAAGGATCTACTAATCTATTAGTAGATGTCTACTAAATAGTTAGTAGTCGTCTTGCTGCGCGGCAAATTTCAAGACAAAGGATTGGTCTTTCGGAAAATGCCCGGCTTATTTTGGATAATCGGATTCATTTGAGAGTTAGTACCGATCCAAGGCCCTTAGACCGCGTCGTAGCAGAGAACATAGCCATGTGTTCTCCCTACAGGGCTTCCCAAAAAAGTTGGGAGAACAGGGAGAACCGTTCTCCCGCCGGAGAACGTCAAACCGCAGCCGAGTTCGTGTTCTCACGCAAATCGTAATTGACCAGTATAATCATATACCTATATTCTCGAAATCATTCGCGACCAAGGTTCGAAGTTCGTCGGCTTGGGGACGCCAACTATTTCTCTCTTTAGTTAGACTTCGACTTAAAGGGGTTGCCGACATGACTCTCAATAAAGATCTCACAGGCCTCTACTATACAAAGATCATCAAATCCCTTAAGTATTTTGAATTTACTTATTTGCGTGTATCAAAATTAAAAACGAATCCTCATCTGCTGACTGACCAAGAATTTGAAATCTGGGACGGTTTCGCTACTCGATTTTCCCGGACCTCAGATTTATTTTTGTCAAAATATATAAAAGCTGCTGTGTTGAAAGATGATCCCGGTTTTGATGGTACTTTTCGTGATTATCTAAACCGCGCAGAAAAACTAAAATTAATCGACAACACACTTGATTGGTTAGAGATACGAAGCCTTAGAAATGTCATCGTTCACGATTACAGCGAAGATGATTTAGAAATTATTTTAAAAAAAATGCTTTCTCTTTCCAAACTCATTCTTGACTTACCAAAAAAGATAAACTCATGAGACTAACCCAAAAAGAGGTTTCATCCATACTTTCCGTTTTCAGAAATTTAGAATTACTTCCTGAATGTAAAATATTTTTGTTCGGCAGCCGACTTGATCAACAAAAAAAAGGTGGCGATATTGATTTAATGGTCGTTTGTCCTGAATATCTTTATTTAAAGATTTTAGAAAATAAATTCCGTATTAAATCCGAAATTGAATTTGTCGTTGGCGAACAGCGTGTTGATTTGACTTTAGCAACGCCACAAAAATTAGAATCAGAGCTATTTCTTAAAAGTATCAAGGACGAAGCCATTGAGCTTTCAACTTAAATGATGGAGTTCTTTTTATTTTAATTTTACCAACTTTTCACTTTGACGAAAATTTAAGAGAAGTGCCTGACAACAAAGAAGAATGGATTGATCTAATTAAATCCTGCGTTGCGAAACATCAATCGGCGAATAATGATAAAGATCATCTTACGAACGTAGAAACTCTTGCACTTGCTTTACGAATCACAACCCAATTAACAGCAGCAGAAAAATATCAACTTGAGGCCGTCAGCTTATCAACAAAACCCATTAAAAAAATTCAAAACCTGACTCGACTTGCGATTATATATCAGTGGCAAGAAAGATTTAATGAAGCTCAAAAAATATATGATGAAGTTCGAGAACTGATTGAAAATAATGAGGTGTCGGAAATTTTGCTTGCCGCCTATCACCAGCATTTAGGTAAGCTCTACTTTGATCAAAAAAAATATGATTTAAGTGTGAAAGAATTTAAAAAATCGTTTGAAATTAGAACTCATACAAATGCGCCGATTGACCAGATTGAGTCCAGCCGTTTGGCATTAAAAATGGCTCGTTCGAAAATCACAATAACTTATAAAAATAAATTTATAATTCGTTATGCTGTATCAACCGATATCGAAAGAATTGCATTCATCAATTCCGAATCATGGAAAACAACTTACAAAGGCATCGTCAGTGACAAATTTTTAGAAACTTTATCAACTGAAACTCAAATCCCTCGAGCGAAAAGACTTGTAGAAAGTAGCGAAGTTAAAGCTTTTGTTGCTATTGAAGTTGCTACAAATACAGTCGTTGGTTTTGCTTGTATCGGAAAAAATCGCGAACCTAAAATTAATGCAGACTGCGAATTACAAGCTATTTACTTACTTCAAGAGCATCAAGGATTTGGGGCCGGAAAAGCCCTATTTGAATTTGGGATTGAAGAACTCAAACGACAAACTAAAAAAACGATGATGGTTTCGGTGTTTGAAGCAAATAAAAGAGCACGACATTTTTACGAACTACAGGGTGGAATGCCGACCCTAGGTGACCACGTCGAACTCGATGGGGCGAAGTATCCAACTTCGACTTACCTCTGGGATCTGCGCAGTTAAGAATCAAACATTACGTTCCAAATTTAGGATACTCTAAAACAATTTTCAAACCTACAAGACCGCTTTACCCATTAAAGTTATCACCAATACAAAAGTGGTCATCAAGAAATACACAAGACTAAATACGATAACGCTCAAGTCTGATTTCAGAATGTAATAGGCCGAAATGGGGATGACTTGCAAAGCGTGCATTCCTAAAAAATGTGAGATTCTGAGGTCTCCTAATTTTTTGCTCCAATTTAAAAAGAAATAGCCTTCTGATCCGTCCAGGCCACCGACTGTATGAGATAAACGGGCTCCCATGACAAAACCTTGAAATGAAAAAATAACGAACATGATGATCCCAAAGCGGATTCCCCAAAGATACGGGGTCGGTAAGTCTGGAAATTTTTGCGTAAAAAAAAGTATTCCTACATAAGCTGTCCAAATTGTCACAAAAGTCGCTGCAAGCGCCATCAACGTGTACATCAATCCGTAAAAAGGGCTTGTTAAGTTATAGTGCGAAGCCTGTCCACGCCAAGCTTGAATCGCAATGTAAGCGACTTCAAAACCCAGTAAAATCACAATTCCCCAACTGAATGCTTTTATGTGAAATTCTGATCCTAAATAAAAACAAAGCCACGCCATCGTCCAAGAATAAATCCAAGTTGCTATTGCAAATTTCATTGGTTTGTAAAACGCATGAGTTCCCATAAATTGGGTATCAACGAAAAAAGTTAATACCAAAAGTCCAAAGGCGACCACTAGATTTATTATCCCGAAATAATATAAAACTTCGTTTCGATCTTTAAGTTGAACTAAAAATTGGCAAAATTCGCTTAAGGAAATATTTTTTATATCCATATGTAACCAATGGTAACAATAAATGTATCCATTGGCAACTAAAATGATTTGTGCTAATTTAAGAGATATGGCAAAAACTAAAAAGAAATCAGTCAAAACCTACCGTCACGGTGATTTAAAATCAGCCTTGATGCATGCTGCGATTCAGTCTATTGCCAAAACGGCGGAAGTCGATTTCTCACTTCGGGATCTTTCAAAGCAAGCGGGTGTTACGCATGCAGCGGCTTACCGCCATTTCGCTTCAAAAAAAGATATTCTAGTCGCTATTGCAGAACAAGGATATTTTTTACTGAGTGAGAGTTTTAAGAACATCCTTTTAAAAAATCCCGAAGATATTGAAGGTTTAGGAATTGCCTATGTTCGATTTGCAGTTGAAAACCCTTATCATTTTAAAGTCATGTTTCACCCCGATGTGAAAGCCTACGAGCCCAATAACGTAGAAATTTCTTTAGGCCACAAGACCTTTAGTTATTTACTTTCCTCAGTCGAGGCAAATAAAAAAAGTGGCCAATTTACAAACCAAGACTCTCGGCTTATTGCGATGACGTCCTGGGCAGGGGTTCACGGTTTGGCCACTCTGATCGTCAACGATAGCCTTGAAAAAAAAATGAAAACAAGTCCTATTTCAATGGCAAAAACAATGACATCTCACTTGATGAGCGGATTTTTAAAAAGAGATTAAGCAAGGTTTTTAGTTCGTTTCTAAGGCTGCAAAAAGAGCAATTAAGAACTTTTGAAACTCTAAAAGTATGATAGATTTTAATTTGTTAATTTTTTTTTGCATGAATCATTGAAAGGAATTTTATGAACATTTTTATTACTCTTATTTACGCGGCCATCCTGGCCCTTATTTTTGTGGCTTTATCAGTTCGTGTGATCAAGCACCGCTTCAGCACACAAGTTGTCCTAGGCGATGGTGGTCACCACAAATTAAGTGTTGCGATTCGAACTCATGCGAACTTTACAGAGTATATTCCCTTAGCTTTAATTTTACTGATGGGTATTGAAATTATGAGCTACCCATCAGCTGTTGTGCATGCCTTTGGAATTGTTTTAGTACTTGGTCGTCTTAGTCACTCCTTAGGCTTAGCAACTAAAAATGGCGTGGGAATTTTTAGACCCATCGGAGTTATAGCGACCTTAGCAATCATGATTGCAAGTGCTCTCATGGTTTTAGTAAGGTCGTTTTAGAAGTTATGACTACTTAAAAGAATTTTTCAGTGCTGATGCAGCTACTTTTTGCGCACGTTTAGCATCTGATACGACCGAAGCCATGCCGAAGAATTCATGAGTTGCTCCTTTAAAAACCTGGTAATGAACTTTGACTCCTGCGGCCGCTAATTTGTCAGACAGTATTTTACCCTCTGACAATAAGGGATCGATTTCAGCAGCGATGATTGTTACGGCGTTCAGATTCTTTAAATTTGCGGCGATTAGATTAATTCGTGGATCTTGAGCTTGATCTTCGGTTGTTAAATAGTTTTTTACAAACCAAGCCATCATCGGCTTGTTCAGCGGTTTAGCTTCTGCATTGACTTGATAGGATTCGGTGTTCATATCAGAGCCTGCAACAGGGTAAATTAAAAGCTCATGGGTGGGGCTTTGAATTTTTTCATCACGAGCACGTATGGCCACATTTAAAGCTAAGTTTCCACCAGCGCTCTCGCCAGCAACGGCGATTTTTTTGATGTCTCCCCCGATCGAAGCTGCATTTGCCAAAACCCATTTGTAAGCTGCAAAAGCGTCATCATGGGCCGCCGGAAATTTATGTTCGGGACCTTTTCTGTATTCCACAGAAACAAAAATGGCCTTTGACAAAACGGCAAGTGATCGCGGTGTGGCATCGTAAACATCGTTATCGGCAATTACAAACCCACCACCATGAAAATAAACAACCATCGGAAGTGGGCCTTTGCCTTTTGCTTTTGGAATATAAACTCGAGCCGCGATTTTTCCGTCAGCGCCGTCAATTTGAATATCTTTGACACTTGCAAGTTCCGATTTGCTTTTTATTTTTTCTTTAGCCATCAAGCTTTTGACTGCATCAGCTGGAGTGGGTTGCCGGCGAGCCTCTTCAGCGCTTAAAGTCTCGATGGGTTGACCTTTTTTATCTGTAAGCTCGTTCAAAACTTTTTTCATATCAGCATCAGGCATCGGCGATGACCAGGCCGAAAAATGCAAAACCGAACAAAATACGAAAAGCACGTGATTAAATTTTTTCATGGGGAGTAATTCCTTTCAAAGGGTGGATATAGCCATTATTTGATTTGTTTGCAAAAATGGCGCTCAATGCACGCGCGCGATTTAATTTAAAATCCTTTTAAAAGGGACAATTATTCTTGTTACGAGTCGTAATGCCGCCTTCAACTTTCTGTTATCAATGGCGGCACTAAAACAATTGGAGTGTTCGTTGCAAGATTAATTTAAAAAACTAACTAAACAGGAGACTTTAGATATGAATTCATTAGACACCGGCAAAAAGCTTGTCGAGCTTTGCAAGCAGAACAAAAATTTAGAAGCTGTTGAACTTCTTTATTCGCCAGAAATCGTCAGCATTGAACCTAAAGCCAGTATGGGGATGGATGCTGAAATGTCTGGAATAGATGCTATACGTAAAAAGAATATTTGGTGGATTGAAAATCAAGAAGTTCATTCTTCAACGATCGAGGGCCCGTTTATAAATGGAGATCGATTTTCAGTAAATTTTAACTACGATGTTACAAACAAAAAGAACGGAAAAAGAGTCCAAATGGCCGAAATCGGTTTGTATACGGTTGCCGACGATAAAATTGTTAAAGAAGAATTTTTTTACAATTAATTTAAAGTCTGAAAATCATCATCCGTTAACTCTTGAAGATTTGAAAATTGAAGATCTTCAACCTCAACAATAACAATTGGTGATTTTTTTAAATTGTGTTTTTTTTCGATCTGAGCACAAATCAGTTTTACAATATTCAGCAACTCTGTGGCCGTGATATCCAGGTCGAATTCGTATTCATCAGGCGGTAGCGCATACATCTTTTCTTCGGCATCAGTGATATAAGGATACCCATCTTCGTTGGCCATGGCCCGATCAAGTTCTTCGTAAATATTTTCATTATTAACTTCTTGAAGTAAAACTTTCGCAATGAAGATCGGCATATCGTTCCTTTTATTTGGGCTGAGCCACTGTTCGCAGATAAGGCTTAATGATTTTAAAACCCTCGGGGTATTTGAGTCGGGCTTGTTCATCAGTCACTGATGTTGGGATAATCACATCGTCTCCGGGTTTCCAATTAACAGGCGTTGCAATCGTGTGCTTTATAGCTAACTGACAAGAGTCTAACAATCGAAGAATTTCATCAAAATTTCGCCCACTGCTCATCGGATAAATCAGCATGGCTTTAATTTTTTTGTCGGGAGCAATAATAAAAACAGCGCGTACTGTTGCGTTGTCGGCGGCTGTTCGCGCACCTAAAGCACCCGCTGTTTCTTCAGGTAACATATCATAAAGCTTCGCAACCTTAAGATCATGATCGCCGATCATTGGATAGTTCACGGCATAACCTTGAGTTTCTTGAATATCGTGAGCCCACTTTGCATGATTCGCGACAGGGTCAACACTAAGACCAATAATTTTCGTGTTGCGCTTGTCAAACTCAGGCTTAAGTTTGGCCATGTAGCCCAGCTCAGTTGTGCACACAGGAGTAAAATCTTTTGGATGCGAAAATAAAATCACCCAACTGTCTTTGGCCCAGTCATGAAATGTAATTTGACCTTGAGTGGTGTCAGCTGTGAAATTGGGTGCTTCCGAGTTAATTCGAAGTGACATAGGCTTCTCCTTTTTAATGACTCATTAAATACAAAGCACAGCTTAAGCCGCTTGCTATCCAATTTCAATGCCGTTTATCACTTTAAACTTTGCATCGCAAAAATTTGTGCTCATAATTGAGTGATGAAGACAATTATCGTGTTTTGTAGTTTAATTTTATTTTCGATGTCTGCATTGGCTCGTTCGATCAAATGTGTAGAGAAAGTCTCGACTGTTATTGATGAAACAAGATCACTTTATACAAACCTAGGCGAAAAATCTATTCTGTTTAAGAAAAATGGAAATACGGTTTATATCACTGAAAAAAAACCAGAATTCTTTTCGATTGAGATGTTTATGAGCGCTGAAGATCAACGCGTTTATTCTGAAGGTATTATTGCACCAGAAAATGGTCTTACACTCACAATCTGGAACCGAGATTCTTTGATCGAAATACAGTGCGACGCTCTTAAATAAAATAATTCAAAAACTGAACACGACTCATTATTTTAATTTTTTTCAGTTTTCAATTTTAAAAAAGACTTTGTAAATTCTATGCTCAATCTGGCAAAATCGGCATCATATAATTGATGATGTTCGTATCTTTCTTTGATTTGTGGCAGGGATAAAATCTTTGATATTTCATCCGTTATATATTTTAAACTTTGATCCGTCTCTGGGGTGTCATCTATAAAAGCATCTAAATCAGCCAACATTGACGAAAATGGTCTAAGCCAAGCAAAATTTTTATCTTGAGTAAGTGTTTGTAAAAATTCAAACGGATTGATTTTTCGATTAAAGTATTTTTCAGCTTGAAAACGTTCAAGTTCAAGAAATCGACGATGCAATGCTTTAAGTTGTTTTCATGTTATTCAAAAGAATAAGATTTGTGTGCGACATGATTTCAGCTCCTTTTTGTGTATCTGCCTTATGAGTCTGTCCCCGAATTCAAAAAACTCCTGACAAAAGTCTAGGGTTCATTCAAAGTTGAGGGATGTTAAAAAAAGAATCCAGCCAAATAGATTATTT
>JAYTPD010000027.1:0-9636 GCA_043747435.1 Bdellovibrio sp.
ACTAAAGTATCGTGCTTAAGTTGATTTTTTTGTTTCATATGCAAAGCACAAATAGCAAGAATTCGATCACCATTGATGAGCTTGCCTTTTTCATCAATCATCACGACACGGTCGGCATCACCATCAAGACCGATTCCAACATCTGCACGGTACTGCACGACGGCTTGTGAAATCAAGCTGGGATGAAGAGCTCCTACTTTATCGTTAATATTTGTCCCGTTTGGCTGATGACCGACATGAATAACTTCAGCCCCCAGCTCTTCAAAAATCGCCGGTGCGACCTTATAAGACGCACCATGAGCTGTGTCTAATACAATTCGAACCCCGTCTAAAGTGTATTCTAGCGGAAATGCTGTTTTTGCATAAACGATATATCGACCTTGGGCATCTTCGATGCGTTTCGTGCGGCCGATTTCTTTTGATGGAGGCAGCATTTTTGATAAATCATCAGCAGCCACAAGAGCTTCAATTTCTTTTTCAAGTTGATCATCAAGTTTATAACCATCCGGTCCAAAAATTTTAATGCCATTATCTTGATAAGCATTGTGCGAAGCTGAAATAACAATACCCGCTGCGGCTCGCATTGTTCGTGTTAAATAACCTATTCCCGGAGTGGGTAGCGGCCCCACAAGTTGAACATAAATTCCCATGGAATTAAGTCCGCTTGAGAGCGCTTGTTCGATCATATAACCCGAAAGCCGTGTGTCTTTTCCGATCACAACTTTATTGGCCTGAGACGGAGACGAAATCACTTTTTTTCGAATTAAATGGCCGATCGCTTGTCCAATTTTAACCACCACTTCAGGTGTCATGGGATACTGATTTGAAGTTCCTCGGATTCCGTCGGTACCAAATAATTTTGTTGAAGCTCCACTAGTAGTTGTCATCAATTATTCTTTCTGAATTATTTTCTTGTTTCGGCCGTTTCAACGATTTCGACCCGAACTGAATTCGGTCTAACACCCAAAACTTTAAGCCCCGCTGGGATTTCAATTTTAAGTGGAGTCATCTCGACTTCAAACATTCCGTTTTTTTTATCAGATAAATCAAACACAATCGACTGATTTTTTTCTTTAAACTTTTTAAGCAAGGGCTGTGGCCCTGAAACTTTAACTTTAATTTTATCTGTCGATTGCCCCGCCAATGAGTATGCGGGGCCCGTTACAAAATCAACATCTAGATCCTTGGTAACAACAAAATCCCGTCGTCCCAATATCGAAAGCCAAAGAATCAACGAGATAAACAAAGCCACCAATTTGTAAGAGGAATTTTCAAATAAAGATTCTTTAAAGACTCTCAATTTTTCTGTTGAACGAACAAGGGTTTTCATAAAGCGTTCTCGCTTTGATAAGCTTTATACTTAAATCCATAAACGTCGTACAAAGCTTGCCGAACTTCAGACAGTTCAACGTTCGGACTCATTTGCCCACTGCTGACAAGACTAATACCACGCGTTTCTTCTGAAACGACAAGAACTAAGGAATCGGTTTCTTCCGTCAATCCGATCGCTGCACGATGGCGTGTTCCTAAATTTTTATCAAGGGCTGGATTTTTACTGAGAGGCAAGAAGCATCCCGCTGAAACAATTTTTCCGCCACGAATCAGCAGGGCCCCGTCGTGCATCGGCGCTTGCGGATGAAAAATCGATAAAATCACTTCAGCTGAAATTTTTGAATCAAGTTCGGTACCCAGTTCAATGTGGTAATCCACTAAAATATCTTTTTCGATCACAATCAGCACACCGTAGCCGCGTTCGGCGGCCGAGATCACACCTTTGGCAATCTCTTCGATGATATGAGTTTCCATGGCTGAAGAAACATCCGTAAAAAGGGGATGACTACCAATATGAGCCAGTGCTCGACGAATTTCACCTTGAAATAACACAACAACGATCACAAATAAATTTGAGAAAAACTTTTCAAGAAGCCAGTTCACTGTGTAAAGTTCAAACCACTGGCTGCCGACATAGGCGATGGCTAAAATTCCAAGGCCTGAAAGCATTTGAATTGTGCCGGTTCGGCGAATTAAATTTAATACGCGGTAGACAATTAACCAAACAAGCACAACATCAAATAAATCCTGCCACCTTAAGTGGGACAGGATAAAAATCATATTTTCAAAAAAATTAGTGAACAAATTCATGTCGACGGCAAAGGCTTCGTTCCCGTAGGTACGGCGGAAGTATCGGCCGTTGCATCAGACAAAACGGCAGGTCCGACTCCGCCACCGCTTGATTTATTTGATCTGATTTTTGTGATTTCGCTCATCTGAGCACCATTCACAAGCATTTCAACTTCAGTGCTATCAATCGTTTCAAACTCAAGCAAAGCTTGAGTTATTTTTTCAAGCGCTTGACGATTGTCGACAATAATTTTCATCGCTCGCTCATAGCCTGTGTTAATAATCTTAGAAATTTCAAGATCAATCTCTTGCGCTTTGGCCTCTGAATAATCTTTGGCTTTTTGTCCATAACCCATACCCAAAAACACGGGACCCTCGTTTTTCTCGAAAGCCAATGGACCCAGCGGGCTCATTCCCCATTCGCAGACCATTCGACGCGCCATCGCTGTTGCACGCTCGATATCATTCGCTGCACCCGTCGTAAAATCTTTAAAAATAAGTTCTTCAGCTGCACGGCCGCCAAAGGCAAAAGCAATCCAGTTTTCAGCTTGAGTTTTTGAATAACTTAAAGAATCTTTTTCAGGTAAAGTTTGAGTTAAACCCAAAGCCATTCCGCGAGGAATAATAGTCACTTTGTGAATCGGATCAAGACCCGGTAAAAGTTTTCCGACAAGTGTATGACCCGCTTCATGATAAGCCGTGTTCTTTTTATCTTCATCACTGATCACCATGGATTTTCGTTCACTACCCATAATGACTTTATCTTTTGCTTTTTCGAAATCATCCATCTCAAGATATTTTTTATCTGAGCGAGCTGCGACCAAAGCCGCTTCGTTCACTAAATTTTCTAAATCTGCGCCTGAAAACCCAGGCGTTCCACGTGCAATTTTAGATGTATTCACATCAGGGCCCAAAGGAGTTTTTCTCATGTGTACGGCTAAAATTTGTTCGCGGCCTTTCAGATCAGGCTTTCCAACAACAACACGTCGGTCAAAACGTCCCGGTCTTAAAAGAGCTGGATCAAGTACATCGGGTCTGTTTGTAGCTGCAATTAAAATAACACCTTCGGTTGATTCAAAGCCATCCATCTCGACAAGAAGTTGATTCAGAGTTTGTTCGCGCTCGTCATGCCCGCCGCCCATACCGGCCCCACGATGGCGTCCAACCGCATCGATTTCATCAATGAAAATCAAGCAAGGTGCGGATTTTTTACCTTGTTCAAATAAATCACGAACGCGGCTTGCTCCCACGCCCACAAACATCTCAACGAAGTCCGAACCTGAAATTGTAAAAAATGGAACTCCCGCTTCGCCCGCGACCGCACGAGCCAATAAAGTTTTACCTGTACCCGGAGGACCCACCAGCAAAACACCTTTTGGAATGCGTCCGCCAAGCTTAGTGAATTTTTTTGGATCTTTTAAAAAGTGCACGATCTCTTGCAGATCTTCTTTGGCTTCATCGATTCCCGCGACATCTTTAAAAGTGATGCGATTTTTATTTTCAACTAAACGAGCGCGTGATTTTCCAAATGACATGGCTTTGCCACCGCCCACTTGAATTTGTCGCATGATAAAAATAAACATTCCAACGATTAGTAAAAGCGGTAGCCAGTTAATCAACAAAGAAGACACTAAACTGTCCGACTGAGACGATTCATAATTTGGAGTGATCCCAAATTTTTGCATCTCTTCAAAGCCTTTGTCGGCAATATTACCTTGAATCAAGAATTGGCTGCCGCCGTATTTTTTTTCAAATTCAGCTTTCACTTCACCGCGAATTTCGCCGCGATCTTGAATGAAGACAATTTTATCATCGACAATCTCTTTAAGTTCAATGGCACGAAGAAGTTTTGAATAATTAAAATCTTTAATTGTTTTTTGATGTTTCATATCCCAGGCTTGAAACATAAAAATCGCTATGATCAGTAAAAAAAACCATAAGGCGAACGTTTTTTGATTTGATTTCATTGAGATAACCTTTCCTAGAGCTGTCTGATTGACATCGAATTCTTCAAATCATGCTAGCATGATTTGCGTTGCGTTAATAACCCATTTTCTGCGTAATATTGTAAATGTGATGTCTTTTTGATTTTTGTCGAGTCTTTTTTTAATTTCTTCGAGCTGTCCTTGTGTAAAATCATAGACTTCTTGTTTTTTAAGGAAGTTTGCTAGCGCTCTGAGTTGATTGTGTGGTGAAAGACTCAGGAACCAAAGTCGATCCAAACCTTGTTTTTCATCTTGAGAAAAATAAACCAATTCTAAAGTCGAGTTTCCTAAGGGCGACGTAAGAATTTTTTTGAGGGAACTTGTAAAATTTTTGACAGCGCCTGGATTTTTTTGATCGAGCTCTTTGAGCCAAATTTCCCGCAGCCAATTTCGCAAATAATCGGAATCTTGATTTGAGGGGTCTTCGATCCATGAAATATTTTGTTCCGTCGCATATTCGGTGATTTCTTTTTTTGAAAAATTTAAAAATGGTCTTAAAATCTCAGAATTCCAATACTGCAAGGCCTGAACCCCTTCAAGTGAAGTGCCGCGAATCATCTTCAGTAAAACAGTCTCAAACCAATCATCCGAATGATGCGCGGTCAGAATCGGTGAATCTTTAGAGTGCACGGAACGTATGAAAGCCCATCGCGCATTTCGTAGACTTTCTTCACTTCGTAAAAATTTTTCTGATTTTTGAAAATAAAACTTCACGTTTTTCATCTTTGAAATCTTATGTTGCACACACTCCAAAGACTTTTGACGAAAGTCGTTCATCATTGAATTTTTGAGATCGTCACCATGATGAAAATGCACAATATGCAATTCTGAAGTGGGTCTTAATCGATGCATCAAATGAAGCAAAGCCATTGAATCGACTCCGCCCGAAACAGCCAAAAAATAGGCCGGCCGATCGTGAAGATGATATTCTTTTAGATTTCGCCAGACTTGATGTTCGAAATCATTCCACGCTGAGCTCATGATCTAGAAATAACCCGCGTCTTTGTAAATTCTAAAAATCCCGCGTGGCCCAGTTCGCGCCCAACGCCCGAAAGCTTCACTCCACCAAATGGAAGTAAACTTTCCGAGCGAATAAAATCGTTAATGGCCACTTGCCCCGATTCAATCTGCAAGGCAATTTTTTGACTCAATTCTGCATCTTTCGAAAAAACGCCTGCGCCAAGACCGTAGTCTGTCGAGTTTGCGATGCTGATCGCTTCAGATAACTGGGTGTAAGGAATCACAAGTAAATTCGGCGAGAAAAATTCTTGGTTAGAAAGCCATGGATTATTTTCTTTTAATAAAAAAATCTGCGCTTCTGTGAAGGCTGAAACTGTCGATTGCTGATGTTCAAGCCGAAAAACACACTCAGCATGGGTCTTCGTTTTAAATTCAGTCAGTTGCAGTTCTAAAGCTTTTTTAAATCGAGGGTGTGCCAATGGTCCCAGTGTCGACTGAGGACTGAAGGGATCACCGAATTGGTATTTTTGAAATTCGGATTTAATCAAAGACAAAAAATCATCTTTGATTTGATGATCAACGATACAACGTTTGGCTGCAATACAAGACTGCCCGGTGTTTTGAAGGCGACTTTGCGCCACGAGCTTTGCAGCTAAGGGAAGATCGGCATCAGCGCAAACAATGTAAGGATCGCTACCACCCAATTCAAGAACATACTTTTTAAGACCGCGCTGGGCTTCTTTTGAAACAGAAAGGCCTGCTTTTGTTGATCCGGTTAGACTGACTCCGCCCACGCGCTGATCACTCAGAATTTTTTCAGTGAAAGAGTGTTCGATCATGTCGTGATAAAGCAGAGGTTCTTCAAATAGACCTTCAAAAAGTTTTTCGATCTGATCTCCCATTTCGGAAGTCACTTCAGAGTGTTTCAGATAAATAACATTTCCAGAAATCAAAGCGGGTATGATCATTCGGATCGCTTGCCACAGTGGAAAATTCCACGGCATAATCGCATAAATAATTCCCAAGGCATCAACAGAAATTTGACTTTGTTTGTAAGTTAAAGATTTTTGCTGAGTCTGGTTGATCATGATTGTCTGTAAAAAATCTAAATTCATTTCGCAAAGACTTTTTGTGCTTTCAATGCATTTTTTAACTTCAGCCAAGGATTGTGTAATGGGTTTACCCATTTCTTTTGTGATCAACTGGGCTAAGATATTTTCTTGGTTCATCATGCGTGCGATAACTTGCGAGACCACTTTTTGGCGATCAACAAAACTTTTTTGTTTCCATACCAAAAAAGCTGCATGAAGTTTTTCAATTCGCATTTCAATTTTTGCGATCAAAGCATAATCACAGACCGCGCTGGTTTCGCCTGTTAGAGGCGAGACTTTTTCAAATTTCATTTGTCACTTTCAGGTGGTGGCTCTTTTTTAAAAATCTCGACTTCTGCTGAAATTTTAAATTTGTGAGTTTCAGCGAATTTAGAAAATTCTTTTACAAAATCTATTTTACGAACCAAACTAATCATTTCGTTTGTGACCATCAAGGTTACATCGTCTTTGGCTTTTAACGCTTGACCAACAACGGTGCTGATAATCTCTTTAGAAATTTCTGTGGGTGAGCCTGAAGAAATAATCTTTTTAATCGTATCACTGAGCCGGTTTGTTTCAGGAGCTGTATTTTTAGAATCTTTTTTTGAATCGTTATTTGCCATAGACTTCTTTCACGCGTTTTTTAAAATTCGCCATCATAATTGGTAAATTCACACTGACTAAAGTTTTAGCCATCGGCCCTGGAACAAGCAGGCCAAAGCTGGCTTCCACTTTGTAATCGACTTCGACTTGGTTTTTGCCTTTGTCTTTTAATTTCCACTCTCCGCGCATTGATTTAAAAACATCACCACCGATGAATTCAAAAACAACTTCTTCGTTGATTTTTTCAGTCACTTTAAGACGGTAACTAAAAGTCTTAATCATCGAAACTGAGTACTCCATTTCTTTCAGAGTTGGAGTCGTCTTAGTGATTTTAACCGCTTTGACTTCAGGTAAAAACTGAGGGTATTTTTCGTAGTCAGAGACGATTTTAAAAAACTCTTCCCTCGAACAGTTAAAAATTTCGGTTGTGTTTGCTTCAGCCATTTTAATTTCCTTTTTTGAAGATTGATTCTGCGGCAGATTTAAGTTTTGCTTTGTGATCGTCGACTGAGCCCAAGCCTTTTCTTGCATTAAAAAAATCGCAAAAATTAGCACGCTCTTTTTCGCGAACCACATCGGCACTGGTTTCGCGGCATTCATTGTAAGCTTTTGCATCGTAAAATTCACAATTTTTACACACATGCAAATCGGCTCGGCAGTGAAGGCACTCATCGCGAAACCCCAGCTTGTCTTGATAACTATTTGCTTTTTTGCAACTGAAACAAAATATTTCCATTTTGCTCCAATCACATCAAATTTAATTTGAGAGAAAAATTATGATGAGTTTCGACATGACGTATCGTCCCTGTTTGTGAGCGCATCACCACTGACTGAGTCGTCGCGCGACCGCCAGCTAAAATTTTAACACCTTTTAAAAGGGGCCCGTCAGTGACGCCCGTCGCACAGAACATCACGTGTCCGCGTGCCAGTTCTTCCAACTTAAATTTTTGATTGACGTTTTTGACTCCCATACGAAGAGCTCTTTCTTTTTCATTTTCATTTCTGAATTTAAGGCGTCCCTGGAAATCTCCGCCTAAGCAGCGCATCGCGGCCGCTGAAATCACACCCTCAGGTGCTCCGCCAATTCCCATGAGCAAATCAATTCCTGATTCGGCCCAACCAGCTGCCACCGCGGCTGAAACATCGCCGTCTCCGATCAGTTGAATGCGCGCCCCTGTTTTACGAACTTCAGCGATTAAATCAGAATGTCTTGGACGATCTAAAATCACGACTGTTAAATCACCCACGGGTTTTTTGCTGGCTTCGGCCACACGGTGAATATTTTCGGTGGCTGAAAGATCTAAATCGATCACGCCTTTTGCAGCAGGACCCGCAGCGATTTTATCCATATAAGTATCTGGCGCATGCAAAAACCCACCGTGCTCGGCGCAGGCGATGACCGAAATCGCACCAACACCGCCAACGGCACAAATTGTTGTGCCTTCAAGTGGATCTAACGCGATGTCGATCGCTGGACTGTCATCTTTTTTAAGACCGACTTTTTCTCCGATAAAAAGCATCGGAGCTTCATCGCGTTCGCCTTCTCCGATGACAACGGTTCCGTCGATTCGAACCGAATCAAAAGCTTTTCTCATGGCATCGACAGCCGCCTGATCAGCTGCTTTCTCATCGCCGCGACCCATCCATTTTGCTGATGACAGCGCTGCCGCTTCGGTGATGCGAACAAATTCTAAAGCCAGGTTTCGGTCCATGATTCTTTCTCCAATAAGTTGATAAAATTTTTGTCAAAACGGCAGACTTTAAATTCCTTATCCATCCGGCAGTGCACAGTTTTTACCAGCGCAGCAATTCTGTTGGTGGTTTTTAATTTGTACTGAAAAAATAATTTAGCTTTTATAAGCTGGGCTTCCAATTCAATCGTCAGATGGTCACCGAAACGCAGTGGATTTATATGCTGCACTTGAGTTTCATACACTGTTAAGAAAAATACGGAATCAATAGAATTAGTGATGATTTTTTTTGACCGGCACCATTCGACACGGGCCTCTTCACAAAAACGTAAGTAGTTCGAATGATGAACTATTCCCATTAGATCGGTTTCGTAGACATGTATTTGGCGTTGATATAGAAACACCGAGTTAGCTTGACAGAGCTTGGTGTTGCAAACAACACTTTACGAATTGCATGAGCACTTTACCGCTAATATTAACTATTTCTAGAATTGTTTTGGTTGTGCCCACGGCTTATTTTATGTCGGCGGATACCAACTGGAGCCGCGCCTTAGCCACAGTTTTATTTGTGGTGGCCTCAGTAACTGATTATTACGACGGATATTACGCACGAAAGTTAAATGCAGTTTCAAATTTAGGTAAATTCTTAGATCCTGTTGCTGATAAAATTCTTGTCAGCAGTGTGCTTATTTTATTGCTTGTGCAGAAGTTAGTTGATCCCTGGATGATAATACTCTTTGTCGCCCGAGATACAATAATCGGTGGTGTTCGCGCAGCCGCATCGGCTGATGGGGTAATTATTGATGCTCAAACGACTGGCAAATGGAAAGCCGCGCTGCAAATGATTGCCATACCGTTTATCATCTTGAACGATTTACATCACAGCTTTCCGAACCGAAACATTGGCTATGGACTTCTATGGCTCAGTGTATTACTGAGTCTTAAGAGCGGTTTTGATTACTGTGCGGTCTATTATACAGGACTGCAAAAACTTAAAAAACCAAATGTCTAGGCGGGCGTTATGTTGTTTTACATGCAAATGCGAAATTGGTTTTTAATATTTTTGATGCTAACTGTAGTGTATCTGATTCAGCAAAAATCAGGTGGCGTGAACAAAATGTCGTACCGTGCCTCGGTTCCTTTATTTACAATCATTAGGTAGTGAGCTTAAAAAAATGCAACTCA
>JAYTPD010000028.1:0-29823 GCA_043747435.1 Bdellovibrio sp.
AACCCGCGAATAATTTAGCAAAAAACCCTGCTTAATGACTCGTCAGGACTGACAAAGTCGCTGTGTAATTAAATCGGACAAAATCGCTGTGTGGAAACATTTATTTAAGTTTTTCCCGAAAACAGACGAAAAGAATTTATCCAACTAAGGGGGAAATGATGAAGTTATTTTCAAATTTAAGAAATAAATTACGTGCTAACTTATTGAAAAATAATCGCGGACAAGGCGCAACGGAATATATTTTGTTGCTAGTTGTTGTTGTTGGATTGGTTTTAGCTTTTAAAAAGCCAATAATGGAAAAAATGAAGGGTAAAGTTGATGATTTAGGCTCAGCTATGGACCAAGTCAAAGCCGAATAATTAATTTTTTATGACTATCGAATACGTGCTTTTACTCGTAATGGGCGGAGTTGTTTTTATGTCGGTTCTTATAAAAGGACCCAAAACCGCCTATGAAAAAGGTGGTATTCGATTAGCTGCTCGGGTTGAAAACCAGATCGCGACGGGCACAGGTTTTAACCCCTACCTCAAATCAGGTGATGATGGAAAAGTTCCGTGGATCGACAAAGAACAATAATAGGCTAAATAACAAAGGTCAGTTCGCGATCGAAGGCGTTCTATTGATGACCGTTCTTGTTAGTTTATTTTTACTTGTTATGAAATACACGAAAGAAAAAAAACTACTTCAAAATTTAGTCTCTGCAACCGTTGCCGGAAAATTAAATACGATGGCCGGCTTTGGTACTTGGAAGCCTGACGGCTGTACCGCAGTTGGAAAATCAAAACAGACTTTAGGCAAATGCCATCCGAACTCGATTCACCGCTCACTAAGTTCGGACCCTGGGTTATAACATGAACAAAAATAAAATAAAAAATTCTGAAGCTGGTTTTATCATCGCGGATTTTTTATTTTCTTTTGTTTTAGTGATTGGTATTGGAATTTTTATTTTTGCATTAACTTTTTCGTTAGCGACAATCGAAATTGCGCAATACATCGTTTGGTCGTCTGCAAGGAATTACTCGTCGGCTAATGTTGATGAAGCAGCAGCCAACTTAAGCGCAACTAAAAAATTTAATGTACTTTCAGAACAGTTTCCTTTGTTAACTGGTAAAGGTTCAACTTCGCCCTGGTTTGAACTGACTGGTTTCAAAGCGATGGATCATTCAAGTGAAAGTAATTTTTCGGGTAAAGTCACCAATAGTTCTGATTTGTTAAATCGTGACGGCAATTTAGAAAGACGACAGCCCTGGATTGGCGCCAGTGCCGATATTTATTTAAAACTATTTGCAACAATGAATATTCCTTTTTTTGGAAAAATTAGCGACGATCCAGAAACAACTTTCAAATTTCGTGTCTACGCTTTTATTTTACGTCATCCCAGCACACAAGAGTGTCGTGAATTTTATAACAAGCGCTTTACTGAGGGTATTAAAACTTTAGATACGATAAAAAATGTAGGTGATAGTGCAAAATATTACCCGCCTGAAGACAACGGTTGTTAGCATGAAAAAATTAAATCGATTTAAAAAATCAGAAAAAGGAATGGCGATCGTTGAATCTATCCCTGTTCTATTTATGCTTGTGCTAATTTTTAATTTCTCGTTAGGATTTTTTGGAGCCATTCATTCGGGCATCTTGAATTCAATTGCCTCTTACAACTATACGTTGGAAACCTTTCGCTTTAAGCCGAACTTGGTTTATTTTAGACCCGGCGGAGGCCAAACGAATTACGCTAAATCGATGAACCGTGTGCACGGGACAACCCAAGACGGCAGTGAAGTTCAAGCTGCAGGCAAAGAAGATAAAAACAAATGGCCCGCGACACAAAGGGGAATTACTTTTAATTATCAGCGCGACAATAACTCTAGAAATTTAGCGACAGTGCAAGATGGTAAAAATAAATTACCCGTCACAGATAGTGTCGGCGATCACGAGTGGATCAGCCGTGCGGCCTCGACGAATGTCTGGAAAGTTAATTCAAAATATGTCCCGCAAGCGAGTGATGCTGTCCAAACGCCCAGAATTTGGATCAAGACCGTTTATGGAATCTGTTTAACTGCCGATTGTAAATAAGTAGGAGATTAAATGGGACCAAATGAATCAAGAAATTTATGGATCTCAATTGGGGCCGGTGTGTTCGCCACATTTATGCTTTACTCTTACACTCAAGAAAAAAAAGCTGAACTTGATAAAGCTGTCGGCGACAAAGTTAAAGTTGTTGTGGCTCGTGAAGATATTCGCGAAATGGATAATATTTACGATAATGTTTTGGAAGTGAAAGAAAAAAATAAAAGTGAAGTTGAACCCGATTATTATTCGGATATTCCGTCTGTTGTTGGTGGCGTCGCTGCAATTCCGATTAAGCAAGGTCAAACAATTACAAAAAATAAAGTGCTTGAGCCCGGCCCTGAAACAGGAATGGCCATACAAGTTTCTCCAAGCAAAAGAGCCGTTACTATTCCCGTGAATGACGATCGCGCCAATGCGCGTTTGATACGTCCGGGAGATCGTGTTGATATCATGGCGATCATCGATACCGGAAAAGGCGCAAATTTAAAACGAGAAGTCAGTGTTATCATGGAAGACGTTGTTATTTTAGCAACCGGAGTCAACGTTCACAACAATTTACCTCGGACGATCGAGCGTGATCCCACGGGTAAAAGTCTGATTCAGACAACATTAACCGGTGATACTAAATATGGAACTATCACCATCGAAGCTAATGTTCAGCAAGCTCAAGATTTGGTTTATTTAGTTTCGACAAATCCAAGCAGTCTTTATTTTTTGTTGCGTAATCCTCACGATCGTAAAATGATGAATCCACGTATACCCGCTTCTTCAGCTGAAACAATTCAGTTCAGGACTTCAGTCCCGTCAAATGGTTATGTACCGCAAGCGCCGACAAACATTAATAGTAATCCTGGCCGTTAGACGTTAATATTTGTAAACAGGCTTGCTTGTTTATGAACATAAAAAAATTATTACTCATCACTTTATTTTATTCCGCGGTTTCTTGGTCTCAGGAAACTCCATTAACGCCATCGATAGCTCCACCATCGACAACCCCAGCCGTGACTAAAGTTACAACGGATGATTCAGAGGTTGAAAAACCAAACGGGCGCAGACTTCGACGCCAGTTGAATTTAATCTTAGGTGTCGATCACGATGAAGAAATTTTGATACCCCAAAGAGATATTTTAATCAAAGGCGTCAATGCCAAAGAAAATTTTGATATCAAGCGATTAAAAAATACAGACTTTTTTAGATTCGCGCCGCTTAAAAAATCAAATGGCATTGCTACAATCAACGATGCCAAAACCGGGCAAATTTTAGTTGAAATACGTTACGACATTCGCGACGGTGACATTGAAAAAAGGCTTCGCGAGCTTAAATCTTTACTTGGAGACATCGAAGGCCTTGAGTATAAAATCGTTAACGACAAAGTTTTATTAGATGGATATGTTTTTCTGCCACGCGAACTTTTGCGTATCGCGAATGTCGTCAATCAATTTGGTAAAGATAATGTCAAATCACTTGTTAGTCTAAGCCCGCTTGCTCGTAAAAAAATTGCCGAATATATATCTCGAGATGTGAATAACCCCGAGGTCTCAATTTCAGCTGTGGGCGACTATTTCAAGCTTGAAGGCGTCGTTAATTCAGATACAGAAAAAAAGCGAATCATCAGTCTTGTTAGTCTTTATATGCCCGATTTAGTCGTCGATAAAGCCGGAGATCTAGACAACCTAACAATCACTGGAAAAAAAACCGGTGGAAAACTTGAAGATTTTATTATTGATTTGATCACCATCAAAAAAGATGACGAAAAATCTGAACCTCCACCGAAAATGATTCAGGTTGTTGTTCATTTTGTACAATTTATTGAAAATTATCAAAAAAACTTTCGCTTTGTTTTTGCTCCGTCACTAGCCGCTGTCAGTACGGTCGGAAGAGCGCCTTCAAGCACGATCAACGACACTGCAAATTTTATAAGTAATTTACTTCCTAAACTTCAGTGGGCTAAAAGTCATGGTTATGCACGTGTATTAGATACGGCTTCAATTTTGACTCAAGATAAAAAAAAGGGGAATTACACAAACACAATTACCGTTAAAGGAACTCCGATTGTCACAGCCGCAGGGTCAGTGAATACAGATACCGTTGCAACAGTTAGTGTTGATGTTACACCAACAATTAAATCCGAAAGATCGGGGCTTATTGAACTTCCTGTTGGGGTATCTGTTGATGATGCGGACACAACAAAAACCTCAAGAAATACAGTTTCGACCACGATTTCGGTTCGCGATCGACAAAGCGCAGCTTTTGCTGGAATTATTAAAAAGAAGGCAACTAATGAATTTGGCGGTGATCCAGGTGTTGCAGATGCCGTTGTGACTTTTCAATCTAAGAAGAAATACGATAAATCGTCTTCGAACTTTGTCGTGTTTATTACACCAATCATTAAATCTTCAGCCAGCGCAGGGGTTGATCAAGTTAAAAAGAAATTTAGGCTGCGAGAATAAGACCTAACAACGACGTAAGTCGAGTGTAGCTTTTTTCATATTTATCCGAATAGAAGTAAGTAAAATAATGATCAGGAGGCCCTTTGGCTTTAAATGCTCAGTGCCATTTAATTGCGGTTGTTGGCGGTAAAGGTGGAGTCGGAAAATCCATCGTCGCCGCAAATTTAACAGCGGCCTTAACTCTTGAAATGCGAACAGCGGTTTTGCTGATCGATTGCGATACAAAAAGTGCCGGAGACCAAAACATTATCACCGGATTAAAACCTCTTAAAACTTTGCGTGAGTTAGCAAACTCGGTGCAGTCTTTGAATTCAACACCCATTCAACAAATCGTGACTCAACATCCCTCTGGGTTTTCATACTTAGGAGCCGTTCGTGGTCCCGATGAAATTCTTTCTGTGCCACCTGATAATTTATCTAAACTCATCGATTTTTTTTCACGTAGTTTTAAATATATCATTGTCGATTTGGGTAATGACATGGGCCCAATGCAAACGGCGATTTTACAAGACGCCACAGCAATCGTGATGATCTCGACTCCAGAAATATTAGTTGTTCAGCAAACTCAAAGAATGATTAATGAACTTCTGTCGCAATCGTATCCAAAAGAACTTTTTCAGTTGGTTTTAAATAAATTTTCAAACTCGGGTCTGCAGCCCCAAGTGATTGGACAACATTTGGGTCTGAATCCTTTGGCTTTAATTCCTGCTGATGAAGCAACAACTTCTGCTTCATTAAGAGATTCAAAACTTTTTATTATTTCAAATCCAAAATCGGTTTTATCAGCTTCTTATTTTGATTTAGTTCGAAAATTAACTGGTGGAATACTTCAAAAACTGAAATCGGTTCAAAAACCAAAACCAGTCGTTACACAAAATGCATCCGTAAACGCAGCGGGTGAAACCGCATCGGCAAACTCATCAAGTTCAAATGTTTATGATGCAAAGACTTTATTGAAGCTTCGAATACATTCAGAGCTGATTCGAACCATAGATCTTAAAAAACTTTTAGCTGAAGCTGGCGACAGTGAAAGTAAAGAGAAAGAACTTCGCTCGAAAACTCAACGCGATATCAGTGCCATCGTCGATAAAGAAGCTCCGGACATCGCGCGCGACGAAAGACAAAGACTTGTTAAAGAAGTTTTAGAAGAAGCTTTGGGTTTAGGACCGCTAGAAGACATGCTGGCTGATCCAACAATTTCAGAAATTATGGTCAATGGCGCAAACAGAATATTTGTCGAAAAATCCGGAAAAGTTCAGCTGAGCGGAATTAAATTTACATCGAACGATCATCTTCGACGAATCATTGAAAGAATTGTGACTCCGCTTGGACGACAAATTAATAATGCGACTCCCTATGTGGATGCTCGTTTAAAAGATGGAAGCCGAGTCAATGCCGTGATCGAGCCTTTAGCCATTGACGGCCCTGCTTTAACAATTCGAAAATTTAAAAAAGGTGGAATTAATCCCGAAAAATATATCGAATATGGTTCTGCTACAAAAAATATGTTGGACTTTTTAAAAATCGCTGTCGAGTACGGCTACAATATCGTTATCAGCGGCGGTACTGGATCTGGTAAGACATCTTTACTGAATATGATTTCACAGTACATTCCGGCGCACGAGCGCGTGATCACAGTCGAAGATGCGGCCGAGCTACAGCTGATGCAAGAGCACGTTGTCCGATTAGAAACCAGGCCTCCATCGATGGAAGGAACCAACGCCGTCACGATTCGTGATTTAATTAAAAATGCTTTACGTATGCGTCCAGACCGAATCGTCGTCGGAGAAACACGAGACGGAGCAGCGCTTGATATGCTTCAAGCCATGAATACAGGGCACGATGGTTCGATGACAACGACGCACGCTAATTCTCCGCGCGAGTGTATTGCTCGATTAGAAACTTTGGTGATGATGTCGGGGCTTGATTTACCTGTGCGTGCGATTCGCGAACAAATTTCAGGTGCGATTGATTTGATTGTGCAAATTGTTCGTCTTTCAGATGGAAGTCGTAAAATTATTAGCATCACTGAAGTCGCTGGCATGCAAGGAGACATTATTACTTTAGCCGAAGTGTTTCGATATAAAGAAACAGGTTACGATAAAAATCGTCGCATCATCGGTCAATTTCAATCGACGGGAACAGTTCCATCATTCGCTCAAGAAATCAAAGACAAAGGTGGGCACATCCCTATGGAGATTTTTTCGAATGAAGCTCCAAAAAACACGGCGCCCACAACTTCTGCAAATTCGAATAATCCAAATGTTAAGAAAGTGAGTTAAAGAATGGATATTTCATTTTTAACAAAACTATTTAAATATGATTGGGTTACTTTTCCGCTTGTAGGAATTTCAGTTTTTTTTGCAATTTATTTTTGGGCTGATAAACTTTTAATTAAACTTTATCAAAAAAGTATCGGTAAACGGTCTGACGTCATGATGCATATGAAGCTATTAGGTATGGATGTGAATGAAACTAAAGTCACACGCTTACTTCTGATGAGCAGTTTTGGACTAGGCTTTTTATTTTTTATGATCGTGTGGCCTCATTTTTCTGTTGGCATTTTTTTAGGCGTTTCAGCCGGAATCGCTGGTTTTCAAATACCACCTTTAATTTTTAAATCGATGTACGAAAAAAGATGTTCTTTGTTTGTTGATCAAATGGTGGACGCGCTAACAATCATGGCCAACGGGGTCAAGTCGGGATCAAACCCGCAACAAGCGATGCAAAGAGTCGTCGAAATTATGGGAAACCCTGTTAGTGCTGAATTCGGCCAAGTCATTACGCAAACTCAGTTCGGTCAAAGTTTCGAAGAGGCTTTAACCGATCTAGGTGAACGAATCCCCAGACCTGATGTGCAGATGTTTGTCACCGCAATTAATATTTTAAAAGAAACCGGCGGAAATATGTCTGAAACTTTTCAAACAATTGTGAGCACAATTCGCGAAAGACAGAAATTAGAAAAAAAAATTGCGGCGATGACGGCGCAGGGAATTATGCAAGGAATTATCGTCACGTGTATTCCGTTTATATTGATGGCTGTTTTTTATTTTATTGACCCCGCTTATGTAACCCCGATGTTTAACACAACCCTAGGTCTAGTCTTACTCGTCGCAATGCTAGGTTTACAAATAATGGGTGGAGTGATGATTAGAAAGATTGTTACAATCAAAGTGTGATACGGAGATACAATATGACGTCTAAACTGAAGCTGATTCTTGCCTTGGGATTAATTTTTTCTGTTCGATCGACTTATGCCCTTGTCGATATGAATAATGCAAGCTACTCGAATGCTTGGATCGATTTAGAAGTGCCCGGCACTGGCTACGATATGAAAGTGATTCGTGCTTATAAAAGTCGAACGCTTTACAATGGAATTTTTGGTTTCGGCTGGTGCTCTGACTTTGAAACAAAATTAGTCACGACTTCTGAAGGTAATATTAAAATTTCAGAATGCGGAGACGGACAAGAAACAATATTTTCGGCGCGCGAAATTACCAAAAAAGATATCGATAACACGGTTTCTCAGGTCATCGTTAAAATGAAAGCAGACGGAAAAATTAAAGCGGCATCGTCGGAATACTGGAATAAATTGAGCGACCAATTATTTGAAGATGACGATCAACGAACCAAGCTGGCTAAGCAATACGGGGTCTCGGTTCCTGTTAAAGAGGGCACAAAGTTTATGGCCAACGGCAAAGAAGTTGAAAGCGTCGTTTTATCAAAAGACTATTACACTCGAACTTTACCTGATAGCAGTTCGCAAAGATTTGATCTACAAGGTCGCTTGACTCATATGTACGATAAAAATAACAACTTTTTAAAATTCGAATATGATAAAGACCTTTTAAAAGAAATTGCTGATAACAACGGCCGCAAACTAACTTTTAAATTTTTCCCTAATAAAAAAGTTAAACTTATCACGGGTCCCAATGGGCTTATGACCGAATACAGATACAGTGCCCAAGAGGATTTAGTTTGGAATCGAAATGCGTGGGCAAAAAAAGAAACCGAAGTTTACTTGTATGAATATAATGAATTTCATAATTTAACAAAGGCCACTTGGCCTGATAAAACCTACTTTACTTTGAAGTACGACAATACAAAAGACTGGGTATTAGGATTCACCGACAGAGACAAATGCACAGAAAACTACAAATATGAATTTGCTCAGAACAACCCAAAATTTCATTACTGGTCAACGGTTACAAAAACTTGCGGAAAAGAAGTTGTTGCGAATAATCGTTTTGAGTTTTGGCACAAACAATTGCCTACAGGACAAGTTATTTTATCGCGCGTACTACAGAATGTCAGTGGCAGCATAACAGACGTTACATACCACGATCTTTTTGGCAAGCCGGTAACTATTAAAAAAAATAACGAACGTATAAATTTCGAATATTATCCCGATGGTTTGGTTAAATCAAAAGAAGCAAGTAACGCAAAAATTGAATTCACTCATGACTCGACAACAAAAAAAGTTTCCGTCGTAAAAGTTAGTTTTTTCAATGATAAAGGAAAAATTATTACAACCCGGCAAACAAGTTTTAAATACGACAACAAAGGTAATTTAACCTACGCCGAAAATACCGATGGACAAAAAATCACAATGACTTACGACATCAAAGGCCGTATTGCTTCAATCACAGACCAAGCTAAAAAAATTGTTAAAATTGATTACGAAGATCGCTTTGGAAAACCTTCAGTAGTTTCAAGACCAGGTTTAGGCACAATTAAAGTATCTTACAAAACTAACGGAGACATCGCCAAAGTTGACAGCCCCGAAGGGGCCAGCGTAGCTTCACAAGTCGCTAGTACATTTAACAACTTACTGGATGTTATTTCTCCGGCAACTCAGGAACTTTATTTATAAAGGAAACTTATGAAAAAACTATTTATCTTATTATTTTTATTTCCATTGATGATCATCGCGCAAGAAGAAGCTACAAAAGAAAAAATACTAACTGAAGAAACTACTTCTGAGCCCGCATTTCCAGCAGGAAAAGTAGCCGGAACAAGCGGAACAGGCGGCGGAACAATTCATCGACTTCAAGAAAACCCACACAGCACACAAGGGCAATCAACTGCGACCGGAGCCATCCCTGAAGCTGCTTGCGCCTGTGAAATATTGCCTGCAGATGTTTTACTCGGAACAAAAACAAATCCAACTTCGGATACAGCAACAGATACAAGTTTTGCACCTAAGCGCGGTTCTTCAAAAGGCAAAACTAGAAAATAATTTTTGATTGAAGAAGCCGTCTCAAATAAAAACAGTTCCATTTTTGCGCTAACACAGTGTCAAACAAATCGACAATCTTATTTTGAGACACATCATTAACTATCTGAAATAACTATCTAATTAAAACAAGTGTCAAACTTGTTGTTGGCATCGACTTAGCATACTTAAAAGTAAGAACGAACGAACTTTTAAGGAGTCGTAATATGAAAGCATTATCAATGACAATAGCAATGGCTTTAACGATTTTAGCTTCAACTTCATTTGCTGATGGATTTTGTCTGGTTAAGTATAGAAAAGATCTTGGAATAAACTCGAATCAAGGCAACTTCTACACTCAGGTCGCAAAAGCTGGATCGTCATACCAACAAAATAATAATTCAAACTCAGAAAATGTTAATAAAAGAAACTAATTAAAGTAAAATATCTTCTGATTTAACATGTTCGACTTGATCCTCAACTTCAAGATCATCTGTAATCGTTTTATTTTTTTGTACTACGGGGCTTCTGAAGGCCCTTTTTGTTTCAATTGCTGAACTTGGCTTGTAAATTAAATTTTTAAAATTCAATTCATTCATCGCCATATTCCAATATTTAACAGTTAATTTTGCTCCTCCATAGGCCGTTTCATTCACAAAGTTTGCAACCGGCGAACTCACCAAATAAGAGTGAACACGAGACTCGATTGTTAAACCCTGCATTTGCAGTTGCGATAAAACAAACAAAGCGCACGAAAATAAAAAACACTTTATAACAAATTTAAGTTCATCCATTAATCACCTCGTCTAATTTAATACTTAGTTCAGAAATTGCATTTAAAAGTTGAGCTCGAGTAAATGGCTTAGTCATGTACTGCACAGCTCCTAAAGCTAGCGCTTGCGCTTTAATCGCATCGTCGTCCAATGATGAGATCACTAAACACTTTGTTTGCGGCGACAATCGATTAACTTCTTTAAGAACATCAAGTCCGTTTTTAAGAGGTAAAATTAAATCTAAAATAACCAAGTCTGGCTTAAGTTGATTGATTTGAATGAGCGCATCCATGCCGTCGCCTGATTCGGCAACGATATCAATATTTTGATCACGTAGATTAAATTTATAAACCTCACGCATAAATAAAGCATCTTCAACAATCAGACATTTTAATTTCATGATTTTATTTTACTATTAATTTTTAATTCACCCACTTAAAATCGATCGACTAGGCCTTTAGACAAGGATCTTAGTCGAGCCTGCAAAACTAGTCTTATTGCGATGATTCTTAAATAAAGTCACAATAGGACATGGGTATTATAAAAAAAACGTCATTACTTATAGCATTTGTTTTTGCGGGGTGGGCTTTTGAAAGTCGCGCGACCGAACCCCTTGTTCAAAATACAAAAAATAAAAATCCATTTCCGGTTAAATATGTCAGCGAGATCGATCAAAAATTAGTGATTAAGACAATTACGTTGGCGCCAGTTTATGACAATGTGAATTCAATTTACGCCGATCCTATTCAAAAACTTTTAGTCGAACTTTTGCAAGCTGACAAAACTTGGGGTTATTCAGAGTTTCCAGAAATAAAAACAAAACTTTTTGTTGAAACTTATGACTCAAAACCCAACGATGTTTTAGACGTGTTAGCAAAGACAAAGTCACAAGGCTTGATGACTGCTTTAATCACAAAAGGCCCAAATGGTTTAAACGCACAACTTAAATTGTACTCGCAAGACCAAGGCTTGATCTTAATTGAAGAGTCTTTCCGAGATTTAAACACTTTCGAGATTTCTAAAATTAAAGAAGAGTTTGTCACTTTATATCATCGGCTCAAAAATAAATTACCGTATCAGGGTTACGTGCTAAGTCGACGCGGAATCGATGTGACATTAAATATCGGCGAAAAAAATGGAGTCTTCTTGGGCCAAGAAATTTCTTTAGCACAAATTTTAAAATTAAATCGTCATCCAAAATTAAAAACCATGATCGGAATTGAAAAAGAAATCATAGGTAAAATTATCGTCAAGAAGGTTGAGCCTTATTTAAGTTTTGCGCAAATAACTTTTGAAAAAGAAACAGGTGTTGTTGACGCCGGAGTTAAAACAGTTCCGATTGATTTTGTCGCTTACCCTAAGCCTGTCATCAGCCCTGATGGAGTTGTGACTGGCGATCGCGCTTCAATTCCGAAACAAAATAAAGATAAATAGCAGCACAAATAAAAAAACCCCGGGTTTTTAATCCCAGGGTTTTTGTGAGTAACTAGAATCCAGACAGCGATGCTTACTCCGCGTAGCGGGCTCACATCCGGTCAGCTTTGCTGACCTACATCATACCGTCCATGCCACCCATACCGCCCATGCCACCCATTCCGCCACCACCAGCGCCGCCGCCAGATGATTCTTTCTTAGGTGCTTCAGCGATCATTGTTTCAGTTGTTAACATTAACGAAGCAACTGAAGCTGCATTTGTTAATGCGCAACGAACAACTTTAACTGGATCAATAACACCGTCTTTTAAAAGATCTGTGTATTCATCTGTGTAAGCGTTGTAGCCGTAGTTTGAAGACTTATCTTGCATAATCTTATCAACAACAATCGCGCCGTCTAATCCAGCATTTGCAGCGATTTGACGAACAGGCTCTTCACAAGCACGTTTTATAATTTTAGCGCCAAACATTTCTTCTTCAGCAAATTTAGTTTTATCAATTTTCATTGAAGCGCGTAGTAATGCAGTTCCACCACCAGCGACAATACCTTCTTCAACAGCTGCGCGAGTTGCATTTAATGCATCTTCAACACGAGCTTTCTTTTCTTTCATTTCAACTTCAGAGCCGCCACCAACGTGAATCACTGCAACACCGCCAGCTAATTTAGCTAAGCGCTCTTTTAGTTTTTCTTTGTCGTAGTCTGAAGTTGTTTCTTCAATTTGACCTTTGATTTGTGCAATACGTGCGTTGATTTCAGCTTTTTTACCAGCGCCATCAATCACAGTTGTATTGTCTTTATCAACAACAACACGCTTCGCAACACCCAAGTGAGTCGCGTTAGCTTGCTCAAGCTTCATTCCAAGATCTTCAGAAATAACTGAAGCGCCTGTTAAAGCAGCGATATCTTCTAACATTGCTTTACGACGATCGCCAAAGCCCGGAGCTTTAACTGCGCAAACGTGTAAAGTGCCACGTAATTTATTAACAACTAAAGTTGCTAATGCTTCACCGTCAACATCTTCAGCGATAATTAAAAGAGGACGTCCTTGTTTAGCGACGGCTTCTAAAACGCCAATCATATCTTTCATTGAAGAGATTTTTTTGTCGTAAACTAAAACATAAGCGTTTTCTAAAGCGGCTTCCATTTTTTCTGGATTTGTTACGAAGTATGGAGACAAGTAACCACGATCAAATTGCATACCTTCAACAACTGTCACTTCTGTTTTAGCTGTTTTAGAATCTTCAATTGTGATTACACCTTCACGACCGACTTTGTCCATCGCGTGAGATAACATTTGACCAATTTCCATATCGTTGTTGGCAGAGATCGAACCAACTTGCGCCACTTCGTTTGACCCTTTAACAGGTTTTGCCATATTTTTTAATTCTTCAGTGATGATACCGACAGCTTTGTCGATACCGCGCTTGATTGACATTGGGTTGTGGCCCGCAGTTACAAGTTTAGCACCTTCACGATAAATCGCTTGAGCTAGTACAGTTGCTGTTGTTGTTCCGTCACCGGCTTCGTCGTTGGTTTTAGAAGCAACTTCTTTAACCATCTGCGCGCCCATGTTTTCGAATTTGTTTTCTAATTCGATTTCTTTAGCTACAGTCACACCATCTTTAGTGATTAATGGTGAACCGAAAGATTTGTCGATAACAACGTTACGACCTTTAGGTCCAAGTGTTACTTTAACTGCATTTGCTAAAACGTTTACACCTTTTAAAATTGATGTTCTTGCGTCTTCTGAAAATAATAAAACTTTACTCATGAAATTCTCCTTTAGAATTAATATTTAATAAATTACTGAATGATTCCTAAAATATCTTCTTCACGCATCATCAAAAAATCTTCGCCAGAAAATTTAATTTCTGTGCCTGCGTACTTAGAAAATAAAACTTTGTCGCCTGATTTAACTTCAAGTGGAAGAGTTTTTCCATCTTCAGTTACGCGACCTTTTCCTGTTGCAACGATTTCGCCACGTTGTGGTTTTTCTTTTGCCGTATCTGGAATAAATAATCCGCCAGCTGTTTTTTCTTCTTCAGCCATTCGACGAACTAAAATTCTGTCGTGTAAAGGACGTACGCCTAATTCTTTTGCCATAATATGACCCCCTAAATAATTCAAGATTTCAGAGACGAAATCTTGGTTTGTTAATATGTGCTTAGGTAATATGGATTGTGAACAATAGATGTCAAGGCCACACAATTAAAATAGTGCCTCAGACGCCTTAATGCAGAATGGCAATGCTAGATTAAAGACCTGAATCCGCTCTAGGGGCCGCGCCCACAGAGCGAGGCGTGCTTGAAAAGAAATTATTCGCGTAAGCGGTCATGAGCTCGGCAACTTCTTCAGCACTAAGCCTTCCCGATACTTCTTTGATTGCCTGACTTATAGATTTTTGTTTTATTAAGTAGCCCACAAAGTAGTCTGATATGGATAAGTCTTTAGCCAGGGATAACTGAAGATTTTCTTTGTCTAAGGTCTCTTGAATTGTATTCAAATTAGAACTTAGCCCGGCTTCCGTAGTACTTGAAGCATTTTGCGTTTTTAAAAAACTATCTTTGGTATTTTTGATTCTTAATTCAGCTTCGTTTAAAATGGTTGCCTTCCATTCGCGATAACTTTTTATCTGAGATGGCTGCACGACTACAGGCTGGGGCGCAACAGCTGATGCGACTGGAGCAAAAGCATTGATCTTTTGCGACGAAATTAAAATTAAAAGGCAACACGCTACAAAAGCGAGATTCAATTTGGGTGCAACGACGTACAACTTCACAAGCTAACTCCTTGACGAAGTAGACCTTTACAAGACTTGCGCCTGTTTAAAACCAATAGGACGTCTTTAAAAGCCAGACAGTGTCTAATACTGAGACACTGGTGACGCAATAATTAATTACAGAAGTAAGCGGTGCCACGAATAACTGAAGACTGTGCACCCATCGTTTCGATTTTAACATAATCAGCGCCTTTTTTGATGGCCTCAGACTTTAAGTCCTCCAGCGCATCTTCGGGCCTGGCTGCTACTTTCAGAGAACGCCCCTCGATAGGACCTAAATTTTTACATTTGTCCGAGGGATTTTCACGAGTTACTTTGATATCGCTTTTTTTGGGTAAAACAGGATGAGACGAACAGGCAAAGATAAATAGCGATATAAAAAACAATTTTGAAATAGATTTAAACATTCACACCTCACTTTTAAAAGTACTTCGATCATCTCTTAAAATTTTTCTCATCACAATACCTAGGTCACTTGTCACAGTTCATTGTAAGTGTGGCTTTTTTAAATTCGAACAATGCAATAATAAGTACCGACGTTTGTCGATCATTTTACTCGATGGAGGTCGAGAATTTGAAATATTTTTGTTAGTTTCTTCATCAATATTAGTTTTTGGTCTGTAATGAATATCTGACATTAACAATAGAGGGGGATAGGATGTCTCAAAAATTAATAGTTGCGGCTTTCGCAATGTGTTTAAGTTCATTCGCAGTGGCCGATATTAAATTCGGACAAAAAATCGTGGGCGGAGTTCAAGCCGAAAAAGGTGAATTGCCTTTTCAAGTTTCGCTTCAAAATTCGGGATCGCATTTTTGTGGTGGATCTTTGATTAAGCCAAATTGGGTTTTAACCGCAGGTCACTGCGTTCAAGGATCATCGGCAATGAAAATCGTTGTGGGTCTGCATGATCAAAAAGATAAAACAGGCACCGAGACTTTTACCGCTAAGAAAATCGTCGCTCATCCGCAATTTAATCAAGATACTTTAGATTATGATTATGCCTTAATTCAATTAAGCGGAGACTCAAAATTTAGAACGATTGATCTAAACCGTGTTGAAATTGATATTCCAGCGGGCCAAGATCAAATTAAAGTTTGGACATCAGGATGGGGAACAACATCTGAAGGATCTTACACTTTACCAAATATTTTAAATAAAGTTGAAATTCCACTTGTATCGCAAGCTGATTGTAACGCAGCTTCAGCTTATGGTGGCGCCATCACAGACCGAATGATTTGCGCGGGATTAAAACAAGGCGGAAAAGATTCTTGCCAGGGCGACAGCGGTGGGCCTTTATTTGTGAAACAAACAAGTGGCGATTTCTCGCTCATCGGAATTGTTAGCTGGGGTGAAGGCTGCGCCCGCCCAGACAAGTTCGGCGTTTACACAAAAGTCAATGCCATGACAAACTGGATTGATACAATTACGCAGTAATTTAATTACTTAAGGTAAATCAAATAAAATGAATTCTGAGCTCGGCTGCCACTTCAAATGCAGCCGAGTTTCATTTGTGGCTTGTCCCGCATCGCCCGCGGCCAAACTAATATCGTTTAAAGTGACAACACCTTTAACGACTTGCAGCCAGTAATGTCGTGTCTGATCTGTGTTCAAAATCTTTTCGCCCGTTTGATTGGACTTAGCCACATACATATCCACATCTTGATTTAAATTCACAGAGCCGTCTCGACCACTATTTGAAGCAACTAAAACAAGATCTCCAGTTTGTAGTTGAGATTCAAAAGTTTTTTGACCGTAGCTGGGTTCGTAATTTGTTTTGTCTGGCAAAATCCAAATTTGCAGTAAATGGGTTTTTTGATTTTTGGATCCATTAAATTCTGAGTGCCGAACTCCTGTGCCTGCGCTCATTCTTTGAACTTCTCCGGGCTTGATTACAGTTGAATTACCCATACTGTCTTTATGCTCAAGCGCACCTTCCACAATGTAAGTGATAATTTCCATATCGCGGTGAGAGTGGGTTGGAAAACCCGATCCCGCTGTAATAAAATCTTCGTTAATGACTCGCAAAGCTGAAAATCCCATTTGCGTGGGATTGTAATAATCAGCAAATGAAAATGTGTGCGAAGTCTGAAGCCAACCATGATCAGCTTGTCCGCGATCACTTGATTTACGAATATTAATCATCTGATTTTACTTTCTTTAAAAGTTTATTCTTTCAATAAACTTCTTAACATCCAAGCTGTTTTTTCATGGATATCAAGTCTTTGAGTTAACACATCCATCGTTGTTTGATCATGGGCCTCTTCGGCTGAGCCAAAAATAGAACGCGTTGTTTTAATAACCGCTTCGTGACCCTGAATTAATTCTTCAATCATTTTTTTTGCTTTTGGAACCGATTTGGATTCTTTGATCGAAGACAGCTTTATAAATTCAGAGTAAGTTCCCGGAGCGTAATGCCCTAACGCACGAATCCTTTCTGCAAGCAAATCTAAAGCATTCCACATTTCTGTGTACTGGCCCATAAACATAATGTGTAAAGTTTGAAACATAGGCCCTTCGACATTCCAATGAAAATTATGAGTTTTCAAATACAAAGTATAAGTATCAGCCAGCAATTGCGAAAGACCGTGAGCGACTTCTTTGCGATCTTTGTCCGAGATTCCAATATCTATTTTCATGAAGAACTCCTTTTACAATTGTTAAATTAACACAAAAGAATCTCAAAATAGAACGACCCATCGAGCCTGTCTATAAGCGTATTGTCTTTTTTCGATCCACTTTTTGTCTTCAAACGGTATTTTAAATTTAAATTTCGCAAAGATTATAGCGATTCGTTAATCTAAAGTTATCTGAACATGGGGGATGTATGATTCGTATTTCTAAATTTAATATATCTTTGGCTTTTGCCTTAATCGGTCTTCCGACAATGCTCTTTTTTCAAAATTGCAGCCAAGCAGGATCTCTTAGTGTAGATAGCGCGCTAGCCTTGAACGCCAGCGAAAAAACTTCTGACACACTTATCATTGTTCCGCCTGATAGCGATTCTCAGCAAAATTCAGATAACTCAATAATTCAATTAGATGATCCGAAGTCGACGTCTCCGGTTACAAATAGAGATGGCACAATTGCAAACGCAGCTTGTGCCGGTCTTGAAATTTCTGATATTTTACTTCATGTCGCATCGATTAGTTTAAACAGTGCAAACCCAAAAGAAGTCGCTTTAGAAATTATTGACAAGAATAAAAGTATTTCGCTTGATAAACTTAATCTTAAAATCAAAGCTCACAAAAACGAAAATGCGCATGAAATTTTCTTACTTTTAAGCCCAGACGGAAACAAAGTTTTAAGCGCACAAAATGTGGCGATGGATTTAAAAACGCCAAGCGCGCAAAACTCGGGACTCAAAATTAAGTTAGCGCAAGATGTTCAGATCGAAGATGGCCAAATGTACAACCTGGAACTTGTTATTAATCCGAGCGAGCAAATCGTTAATAATAACAATAAGTGTATTTTTAAACCCGTTGTTCAAGAAGCTCATTTAAAACTTATTTAAAAAACCGAGCGCGTATTTTTTTGATCAAAGTGGGAACGATAACAACTGCAACTGTGATGATAATTGCTGTCCAAGTTCCGTCTCCTAAAATTTGATTCAGCCAAAGTGTTGAGGCCATAATCACAAGATAAAAAAACATGTCGCCTGTTATGGCCAAGGCCCAGCCCGAAAAAAATCCGTGCCCAGCCGCATAAGAGATTGCTCGACCAGTCATGGGATCAACACCAAAAGAAATTAAGACAAGTAAATGAGGGCGCGGCTTCAAGCCATATTGCGAGGTCGTTAAATCAACTGACTTTTTAAAAGTTGCATTCAGCTTTGCAATAAAAGTTGAACGCTTCCCAAAATAAATAAACAACTTCATCACTGGATCAAAACAACAAGCCAGCACGACGTCCGAAAAAAAATAAAGCAACGACATTATTTCCCAGCTCAGTCCGCGCGAATTTCCCAGAACAACTCCTGCGGGAATTCCCCCACCAATAGGAAGTAAGAAAAGTAAAAACACTTCGCGCGCATTGGTTAAAAAATTTGTGGTTTCAACTGGCACGACCATAAAACTTGATGACTCCGTCAATTTGTCGCTTACAAAATAAAAAACCCACTTTGTGAGCGGGTTTTAACGAAAGATAAATGGCTCAGATTCTGAGGTCACCATAACCCCTTGATTTTGCTGAGCCATTTTTCTCGATACAAACAAACTCTAACTTCCTCGCTTTTTATTGAGCATTTGCCTTAGTTTTAGGCTCTGGAAATAACTCCAAAACCTGGCCATTTGTTTGGAAGTGATCATGAAGGCTAAAATTATCCATCATTCCATCCACATCAATACCAGCAGTGCGAATATAAATTTGCATGGTCTTCATACTTTTCCAACCCCCAGCTTTCATTATCCGCACAGGTGCGACATTGTCTTGAAGCAGAAGGGTGGCAAAGGTAGCTCTGAGGTCATGAAACTTCAACGGCGGCATTCCTAAAGCTGCTAAAAAGTAACGAAGCTCTCTAGCCTGGTCGCCTTGATTCCACTTGGTCAATCTCGGCAACACATAATCAGATTGCGCTTGGTTTTTAAGTTTCAACTCCAAAAGCACTGGTTTTAAATTTGGGGCAATAGGAACGATTCGATCGTCACCTGACTTTGTTGATTTTAATCCGTTTTTGGAACTCCACGAGCAATTCACCAAAATACGATTTTTTTCTAAATCAACTTTATCCCAGGTTAAACTAAAAAGTTCGCCATTTCGCATTCCTGTGTAAGCGGCCATGCACCAATGCGGATACCATTCGCAGCCCATGTGTTTAGCATGGCTTAAAAGTTTTTCTGCATTTTCTTTCGAAAGCACTTGTTTCACCTTTTGTGGCGTAACGAATCTCATAGGGGGAGCTGGCGTTTTATCTATATGGCCAGCATCAAGCCCAAATTGAAATACACAGCGAATGTACTTTAAAACAGCTTGCTTCTGAGTATCGGATTTATTTGCAAGATCTAGATTTATAAGATCTCTGATCTCTACACGTGAAATTTGATCAATCGTTCTTTTTGCCCATTTTTCAAAAGTGTAAGCTTTTAAACTATACAGATAGTTTTCGATTGTCTTTGTTGTAAGGCCCCGATTTTTCGCATCTTCGGACCACATATCGACAAGAGCTTCCCACGAAGGAATAATTTTTGCTCTGATGCGATCTTCAACTTTCACAATCAATTCACGTTCAGTTCGTAATGCTTCTGCTCTTGATTCAAGCCCGACACGCTTAAGTGAAATTGGCTCTTTGGTGATAGGGTTGCGTTTTGCATACCACGCGACCCATTTTTTTGTTTCGTTGTCTAATTTGATACCCATTAGATACCTCCTCTTTTTTGTTTAAGAAGAAGGTCTCTCAATTCAGTAAACATATAACGATTACGATCTCCGAGTTTGTGAAATGGCACCAAACCACTGCTGGTCATATTTCTAAGTGCGCCAACACTTACACGGAGGTAATCTGCTGCCTCTTCGGTCGTCATCCATTCTTGAGTTGTCAAAGAACCGTTTCTGTTAATTTGTTTATCTGAGTTATCGCTATCTATAAAGTCTTTTTTTTGCATTTTTCTTTCCATTCTTGGATATGTTTAAGTTTTTTAGGTTTTCCAGTTAAAAACGGGCGTGAAGCCGACATCAGTCGAAGTCCTTTGGGTCTGTGCGCTAATGTCGGACGTAAGTTGTGAACAACGAAATACCAACCCAGCCCATACAAATCTGTGATGGCCTTCACATTTACAAAATATTTTATTTCACCGTCAAATTTACTCATAATTTTTTTGATAATAATTTTGAAATTTTTCTTATTAATTTTTTCAGTGCTTGCAATATGAAAATGTGGATTTTTTAAATCACCATGAACTGCAATGAGCGAAACATATTTTTGCTTTTTAAATATTTTCTTATGAATACGCGTTCGTAAGACAGCTAAAAATTGAAGGGCAAAATCTGGTGGATAGCTCAATCCAACAAAAGAAATAGTAACGAAGCTGGAAAGACCCCAATGATGGCCATAGAATACAAATTGGTCGACAAGAAATGGTTGCTTTCTATTCCAGCAAAACTCACATTCAAGTTCTCTGTAGCATGGGCGAGCATTCCAACAGACTCTTTTATTAAGTGGGGAGTTAGGAGTATTCTTAAGAATCAATTGATCTGATTTTTGAGAATTCATCGGTACATCGCCATCATGTAGATTTTGACTGTAAACTGAACAATGGCCTTATGTTGCTTGTTGGTAAGCTTTATCTTGTTTTGCTCAAACTGACCTATTTCGTATGAAGTTATTCCAGTGCCTAAAGCGAAGCGGCCTTGAGAAATTTTAAATTGTTTGCGGAACTGAATGAGTTCCTGTGGTTTAAATTGATTCATCGTGTGTCTCCTTGATTGAAGACCCGACTTTGATATAGATATTTCACTCATCGGATGGACACAAAAGTGGCTGGGCGCAGCATTTCTAATTTGAATTCAATCGAACAACTTTTTGAAGTGGATTGGTCGGTCTTTGTGAAACCGATTGATCCGCCTATTGATGAAAGACTTCTGCACGCAGCGTTCAGCCGTACAATAAATTGCTGGCTATCGTTTGCGTTTCTTTTACAAATTGATAAATCAAAATTGAAACTGCCTAACGGCAGACATAGAAAAGCATCAAAGGTGCCACCTGAACTGAAATATCGTTATTTTACTCATGCTGAATTAGAGTCGATTTATTTACTAGTTTTAATGGATTTTTTTTCAACCTCTGGAAAAAATAGGCTAACCAGATTTCAAAAGTTTATTGAGCAGATTATGACTATAAATTTCGTTGGCGATTTAAGTGCCGTATTTACGATCGTTGATTCTAATTTTGAAAATGGTGGAGGTCTGGCTTTTGATAAGAAAATATATCGCTGCCGAGATTTTTTACTTCAGAATGGATTTTCACATATTCGCGTTGACCTTGTCAGTGGTCAAATTCGGCTATGTCCGATCACTAAAGAATTTGATTCTAGGGCAGGACTTTACATGAACCAACAGCCACAAAGTGATTCCGTCTCAGTAGAAGAAGAACAAAGTTGGAATAATAAATTTGGAAAAGAAGATCGTGGATTTTATGAAATTCCATTGGATAGACGAGTGTCCGAACTTCATGAGCAGCTATCTGGGAGGCCGCAGTCAGAATTTCTGGCATTAAAAAAAATGGTTGCAGCAAATACGCCAAAACATGGAATCATTGTTTTGCCGCGTTCACTGAGCAGCCTACTAATGGAGGAGGGTTTCGCAAGCCTTCTTAAAATCCAAAATTAAATTAACAATTACCATTTTTTAGTTTGAGAAATTTGAATGAAGTTTCCATCGGGATCTTCAAATGTCGCAACCAAAGAAGGGCCAACATCGAATATGGTTTTTGTTTTGTCATTATCAGGATAAAAACGAACACCTTTTTTTGAAAGCTCTTCAACGGCTAGATTAATATCATCAACTGCAAAACTAATCATAATTGATTGCTTTTGTACAGTTGAGCTTGGGTAAGACACAAAATCTAAAGCAAATGTGGAGCCTTCTGAAGTATTGAAAGCTTGCCACGAATCATCGCCATAACCTTTTTTTAAGCCCAACGTATTTTCATACCAATCGGCGAGTTTCTTATTTGGCGTGTGAATATATGCTACTGAAATTCCTTTAATCATTTGGACTCCTTAAAATTAAGCGACTGATTTTAAAATCAAAGAAATTTGCGGTAAAATTTGATTTTCCCAAAACTCTTTAAGCTTGGGATCAGTTTCAATATGCAGACTTGTGACTCTATACACTGCTTCTTCAACAATTTTTGTCGTTTTCATCTGAAGAATTTTTGACCACGAATGAAGATCCATCATACCCGACGGGCCAAATTGAACTTTCACTATATGCTTATCGCCATGTGAAAAACTGTCATACACGGTACCTTCAGTAACCTGCTCAAACATTTCTGAATACTCTGGTTTTTCCATAAAATGAAGAAACACTAACGTCATAGCGCGGATAAGGGCTGAAGTTTGAATGCCAGGATAATCTTTTGAAATTTCATCAAGACATTTTTTTGATGCGTCAGACAGGCTGGCCTGTAAAATAAAACTATCTCGATTATTTTTCTTTTGCTCAGAAAGCCAGTCATTTAATTTTTCTTTTGATTCGCTTGTCCAAAGATGGGCGCTGCACGCCTCACAAACGTCCATCTTGGCTGAAAATGCCAAACCAAAATAATCAATCTTGACCATTTTTTTTGATGTTTTTTTATGAGTACAATCCATGCTTTTCTCTTTTCAACTAATACTATTTAATTCTAACCAGTCTCATTTTATTTATTTTGACTCGATTCACGACACGAAAACTTTGAATACAAACGCCGTGGCAGTTTCCTTTATCAAAAAAATAACCTTTTACAAAATACTTCGTTTCAAAACCCAATAGCTTGGTGATGAATTCAAACTTAAAAACCTCATCGTCACCAGTCAGCCCGTGTTTACCACTTTGGCTATCGCGAGGGCTCCATGTCGGTTGAAGGCTTGCTGGGATATAGCCCATCAATTTTTTCAACTCGTTCTCGCCTAGATTTGGTGGATTGCGGTCTTCCCAAAGATCAACTTCAAGATGAGTCGCAAAGCGAAGCTTTTCTAAAAAAGGCGTTGTAGGATCAGCTAAACGCGCAAGTATCTGTTCTTTTTCCATCGGTATTCCTCCATGATACCACAAATGTGGTATCCGCCTAGTCCTGACGCAAAAGCCATCTTGGTTTAGCGTTAAAGCAGGACTAATGGATGAATACCACAAATGTGGTATAACTCAAAGCTATTTTACCACATTTGTGGTATTGGTAGATAACTAGTTATATTGGTTCAGCTTTTAAACATTCCCAGGTGCATTCCAAGCAGTCGAAGTGCGTGAACTTTATTGTAGGACGAAATTTTGAATGAATCTTCTGTCAGGGATAAAAACTTAACCCCAGCCAAACCATTTTTAGGTAACTCATCTGGTGGCCGAAGGTGAATTCCTTTTGAATCAAAAGTAATAATTTCAGTCATGTCAAAAAATGCGATTGAGGCGAGCCCTCGAACCACATCATCAATAGTCACCTCTGTTCGCAAAGCTCTAGCTGCCATATTTATATTGATGATTTCTTTAATGTCAGGTTTTGTTAGGTTTTCACAACCAATAGATCGCGCCGTTTTATTGCTATAACCCGCTCTTAAAGCTGCGTTTGTGGCGTTGAGGTCGATAAGGTATTCTCTAGCGAAAACTTCCTGCATTTGTGTCATACAGTCATTATCGCATGAAAATCAAATTCGGTTACCTAAGTAATCAACAATATAAAACGGCCAGCCATCAGGCCGAGCAATTTTTTGAATCGACCGCTCAATTATCTGTTTCATTTGCTTTTGTTCAAATTTTGGTTTTTCAAGCCACGAATTAGAAACAACGACTACAATATTTCCAACATCGTCGATTTTTACATCAATAACCAAAGCTTCATTTACGCCATTATTTCGCAAGAAATTTTTTAAAGATTCGGCTGCTGTTTTTGCCATTTGAATCTTTTGTTTTTGCTCAATATCATATTGCTGTTCCCTGAGCGCATCTTTGATCTGGTTCTGTTCGTGAGATTTCTGAGCTAGATGCGACAAGCCAAAAAAACCGACAACAAAAATGATTCCAAAAGCACTCAGCCAAATTTTCAATTTACGTTCATAATACCAATCAAAAAAAGATTGCATCATTGTTGGTTTAGATACCCTATGAAACTCTGCAACTGAACCACTAATTGCGCCCTTTATTCCGCTTGTTTCATCGTGCTTTATAAAAATCCATCCTTTGCACACTAAGGATTTCATTACTTTTTTTAATTCGATATCTCGTTGGTTTTTAGTAAGACCGAAAATCTGAATTAATTTAACTTTGAATGGTTTTAATTGTTGTGTAGACACAACATCATCTGCTTCATTATTCACAAAATTTGTTCAGGTAATTGCTCGATGACATTCTTCGATTTTATACAAATTGGTTGCTGAATCTTAGTACATTTTTTTATGAATCTGTTTTTATTTGCCGAGCCAAATGCCCCGAGAACAATTTCTGCATTTGAGTTTAGCACGCTATAATTAAAACCTTCAGTCACAGCTTTTTCGCATTTTTCTTGCGAATCAAAATACAACTCGAACGAATCTTGTATAAAATCTGATGATTGCGGACGATTCATATGCATCACTTTTGTTTTCCAAAGTGACATGAACTTATCGTCGCCGAGATATCGACTATAACATTGATTGGAAAGAATAAATTTGCTGTTTTCATTTGCCAAAATTCGGGCTTCTTCGCAGCTGCTTTTATCAAGAAACTGACCTGTAACGTGATCCCAATTTACTGACAGCGATGAAGCGCAGTCCATGCAAGATTTAGGTGTCGTTGTTACTTCATAGCCCCATCTATTGCCAGCTTCGCATTGCTTTTGATAAACAGCTAATGGCTTAATGTTTTTTTCTAAATCTTCAATTTTATTTATCAGATTGGTTTTCCTAATCACAACAGTGTCCGATAGATGCGTGTCTGGGCATGATTTTTCAACCTGTTGGCGGCATTGTAAAACTGACTGTAAATTTGTTAAATTTTTATCGCATGAATCAATAGAAACAGAACACTTTTTACTTTGCAGAATAGTCGGCATAGCCCAGTAAGTGTTTTTAAGGTTTGGCTTATCCTCAAGATACTTTTCGGCTTCATCATATTTTTCAGACTGTAGCAACTGCTGCACTGTTTGAAATGGATCGCTTGTATCAACTTGGTTTGATTGACATGAGGTCAATGCAGACAAGGTCAATAAAATGAAAGCTGGTCTCATTTTTTCCTCCGTTCGATTCGATGTAGTGTCACGCGCACATCACCAGTAAAGATTTCGCGAAGAATTTCTTCGCCTATGGCTTCGTGCGGATCTGGTTCGCCGAAAGCTAATTGGTGCATTGAAATTGTGAGTGCTGCGGCAACTTTTTTTAATTGATCTAACTGGACGGCTTTACGCCCCGTTGTCCACCCATGTAGAGTTTGAATCGGCACACCCGAAGCTCGTGACAATCGCGCAAGAGACCATCCTTTTTTTTTACAAATTTGAGTTAGTGTTAAGCCAAGTTTCATTCGAGCCTTTATTGTGTTTTGTTTACACAAGCTCTGTGACTACTTTCTCTGAATAGGGATGCTTCATCCTTAAACAGAGATGACTCAAGGTAGAATGATTTTTGCGAATCCCTGATTTGGGATTTTTTTGACCGACAGATTTATAGTTATCGCTATCTGTAGTTAGTTTTGTAGTGATTTAATCGCTAACTACAGTGCCGACTACAAAATCTTTCACACAGCATTATTAGCTATGAGTTTATCACATATGGCGAAAATTGAGAGAAGACCTTCTTCTCGTGCTAAGTGTTTATTTTTCTTTTGTTATTTGTGTTTTTCTGCGAAAGCCATTTTATCGAAAAATAAAATGGCTCAGATGGCAGGACTCGAACCTGCGACCAAGCGATTAACAGTCGCTTGCTCTACCAACTGAGCTACATCTGAACATGAAGGCTAAACTATCGAAACTATAGCTTATCTGTCAAGAAGCTCTCGACTTAGGCTTGTAGAAAAAAATGGCAATCCGTTAACTTGAAACACGTTGGCTTGCGGGCTCCACTCAAGTAACGCGGTTTTTGCTTCGGCTGATTGCACTTTCAAGAGAGGTTTAAAACTTAATTTTTTTAAATCAAGATCGTGAATGGGTTCTAGCGTTAACCTGCAAAAACGCTTTTCAATTTGCTGACTTGGGGCTTGTTTCCATTTTGAACTGACAGCTTCATCCAGCCAAACAAAGTCAATCGCGTGGTCGGGGCACCAAGCGTAGGCCTTAGATTCTGTCGAAAAAAGGTCGGCTAAAGACTTTTTAAAATCATTCGAAGAAAAAGTTTGGGCTCCTGCAACAACTAACAGAAGAGCAAAAAATAAAATAAGTACTTTTAAAATAATTTTTTGTAACATCGAATAACTTTATGAAAAAAATAAACAAACTGCAAAATGAATTAAATTTCGAAATCAAAAAAATCAAAAAAACTTCTGCGGCTCGCCGTCTTTTAGTTAAAAATTACATGTCTTGTCATGCGCCATCTAAATGGGATTATTTAGGCTACAGTGTTCCGCGCGTACGTTCTATTTTAAAAAAAGATCTCAGCGTTCACAAAGAAAATTTTCAAACGCAGTATCAAGTTTTTGAAAAAAATTGGTTTGATTCAAAAAGTTTCGACCAAAAAAGTTTAAGTCTTTATTGGTTAGAAAGTTTAACACATGATCAACTTTTAGAAATTGCATCTTCACTTGTGAAGTGGTCTTCAATCATCGACAATTGGGCTCATGCCGATGGTCTTTGCAGCACTTACGCAAAAATTTATGAAAAAAACCCATCTTTGCTTCACTCAACTTACAAAAATTGGAATCTACACAAAAATCCTTGGCTGCGTCGAATTTCGATGGTGGGCCTAATGTATTATTCTCGGCTTAGAAAAGCTCACCCCACCTACCAGCAATGCACAGAATTTATTGAGCCTCACTTGCGCGCGCCTGAATATTACGTACAAAAAGCAGTGGGTTGGACTTTGCGTGAGATGTACAATGTTTACCCACAAAAAACGATTCGCTACATCGAAAAAAATATCGCGTCGATTTCGTCAATTGCCTGGGTTGCGGCCAGCGAAAAACTAGAACCGCTAGTGAAGAAAAAACTTTTAGCAAAAAGAAAAACTTTAAAAAGAAGCGCCTAAAATTGGTGCACTCGAGAGGATTTGAACCTCTGACCACCTGATTCGTAGTCAGGTACTCTATCCAGCTGAGCTACGAGTGCACAGACGTTTGCTAAGACGAAACAATCTTCTACAGAAAACAAGTCTTAAAATCAAGGCCCGTGTTGTACCATTCCTTGATTCTGTAAAAGTGCTATGGCACTTTAGTTCTTTAGCCTTTAAATTTGCGACATTTCTTTAGCGGAGAGGTGGGTGAGTGACTGAAACCAAGCGTTTGCTAAACGCTCGTAGTTCCAAAAGAGCTACCGCGGGTTCAAATCCCGCTCTCTCCGCCAATTTCGTAGATCTGTCTCAGCTCTTACTAGTAGGGAATTTAGATCCTCTGACAAATACATATTTTTTTCCCTTTTTTATTTTTTCTAAAATGCTTTTTTCCTCAAGACTCATTAGATCAGCTCTGGCGGTTTCATAAGCTACTTTATTTCTATTCTTGTAAGTTTGCAGATCTATTTCCATTGCTGGGCTTTTTTGTAATGTAGAAATTATGTCTATTTGGCGGCTATTTATTTCCTGAGAGCTCACCAATTTTTCTTTTAAAGAATTGGCTTCTTTTTGCTTTCGCTTTAGATACTTAATAAAATCTTCAATAGCATTTTTTGCTAATTTTAATTTATAAGACAGGAAATATGTTATATCTCCTTCATCACTTTCCACATACTTAAAAGCTCTATAATACCCTGGCTTCCACTCCTGCTTTTTAATCTGCAGTGATATGGGTAAAAATTTAAACATCCAATAATTTTTTTTTATCAAATACCAATAGAACAAAGCTCTGGCAATTCTTCCATTCCCATCTACGAACGGATGAATATACCCAATTAAAAAATGTAAAATTGAAGCTTTTACGAAAGGATGGGCGTAGTTATCTTCATCTCCATCGTTCATAAATTTGTAAAGCTGCTTTAGTTGAACTCTTGCCTGACGTATCTTCGGTGGTATGTGAGCTAAATCACCGGTCGGATTTTCTATAACAACTACTTCATCTTCATCTGTTCGAAATCGACCCTCATCTTCTTTTTGCTCCAATGTATCAACTGTCAGAATTTCATGAAGCTCAAGTAAAAACTCATCTGACAGCTCTCTGTTTTTCCAACTTTCAAGTTGAGCCATCGCAATATAGTTATTTAATATCATTTGTTCGTGCTTATTTTTAGGCGGCAACTGTTGTTCAATCATATTTTTTGCAACTTTTCGTGTTGTATTGGCGCCTTCGATTTGACTTGATGAGATTGCTTCTTCAATGAGTCCATTTATAACAAGCCTATCTTTGGAAGCATTATCTGGCATGCCTTCGCCAGTTACGATTGTTCCAGAAGAATGAGAGTCGATGAAACTCAAATCCTTCATATGCTCTTTTGTTAAAAAAATAGAAAATGGATTGCCTTGCTCATCCATAATTCCAATAGTCTCTCGCCCAGTGGTTCGAGCCATTTTAAGGAATGTCCAAGCAGACTCGGGAGTAATATTTTTTGGCATCGGCTGGTATCGAAACTTATCCCAATGTAAATATTCGGCATTAGCTTTTTTTACTAACGCTTGCATATCCTTAGAAGAAAACATCTCTATCAATTCTTTTGGATTTTCCAGTGCTTTTTTCCAGTCCGGCAATTTTTTAATCATATTACTACTAATTACAATTTTTAGTAGTAACTAGCAAGTCGTTTTGGATCCGATTATAAGTAATTGAAATTACACAACTACTACTAATGGTAGTTGCTAGTATTTGACTAGTAACAAAAGAGGCTAGACTACCGAACGCAATCAAAATAAATTATATTGAGTTTATAGCCGAAAGTGTTGTTATTGATTTTTGTGGAGTTGTCCCCAATTAGACAGGACACATTTACATAGGGCGCAAAGCCTTAATAGGAGTGTGTCATGAGCGAACAAACAGCCGGAATATTATATCGAGTCAATGGGAAACGAATTTACACAGCGGACTTACTCCATGGCGATTCGACTGTTTGCCAATTAAAACTGTTCTAACAAAATGAACTTTTCGAAGTATCGCACAGTTCAGAAACAAGTTTTAAAAAGCACGCTTTTCGACATTGAAAAGGGACGTCAATTTATCTTATAGAGTCCACTTTTGAACATATATAAATTTTCAAAACTTGGTCGTACTCCGTTTCCCCCTGTTTCAGGGTAGTTGTCGTGTAAGTTAATTAATCACAAGGGGTGCGAAAAATGGATAACGCATGGGAACTTCGAAAAAATTTAGCCAAGAAT
>JAYTPD010000029.1:0-75288 GCA_043747435.1 Bdellovibrio sp.
CAAATTAAATCCCTTGAAAGAAAAAGAAAAGTCGAATACAAATATAAAACTTCAACAAGCGTGTTGATCAAACACGACAACTATCCTGAAATTTTCCGAATACCACAGCGCTGATTTCTTGTTGTGGACTTGATTTGGTACTCAGGTAACTGATCAAATCACCTTTGGTTTTATAAAAACCTCTTTGATTTCCAAAATCAATTTTTCGTGAAGAAAATATTTTCTGAATTCTTTTTCCATCTTCTGATTCAGAATCATTTAGAAGTAAATGAAGTTGGCCTTTTTCACCGTAACCTGTGTGCAGATCAATCCAAAGAATTTTTTTGTATGAAGATAATTGATTTTTTAAAAGTAAATTGATCTGCGATTGAAGATTTTCGGCTTTTGAACCGCCGTAATAAAGCCCCTTGGGCTGATTGTATTGTCCAAGTAAAATTGATTTACGTAAAGTTTCGATCGAATATTCTAGAATAAGTGATACAGATGAAAATAAAAAACGAAATCGATGAAAAAAATGAAGCTCTAATTTTTCTGTCGGATTTAAAAAAGAATTTAAGGGCAAATACGATTCATTCTGAGTTTGATAAAGCTGCGGATTATTTGAAAAATTTCGGTTCAGATCCACATTGTTTTCATTCACACGCCGATTGTTTTTCATTCCCCAAGGATTTAAAGTATGAATCATCAGCACATCAGACTTCAGCTCTTTTTTACTTTTCAACAGAGGTATAAGCCATCTTTGGACGCTTGAGCCCACATAGCCTTCAATTCCGTGAAGACCCGAAGAAAAAACAATTAAAGAATCTGTTGGTAGCTGCGCTTTAATCAAAGCCAGATCCGTCTTCAGGTTTTGATCTGAAGTGGTTGACCATGAACCGACATAAATGTCCTTTGTTAGATCCAAAAATTGCTGGCGATTTTCTTCATAGGTTTGAAAATAAACCAGCTGCGCAAATAGAATTTGTGAAAATAAAAAGATGATACAGATCACAATAAAATGTCGGCTCATGTTTTAATCATCAAACAATGATCTTTGCGCGTCAAACATCAAAAACGCCAGATTTGGCTTTAATAAAGGGCCGTCTTTAGTTAGTTCTAGGGTGAGGTTTTAATGGAATTATTTGAATCCACAATTGATCAAAAACTAAAACCTTTGGCTGAAAGATTGCGTCCAAAGTTGATCACCGAAGTCGTTGGCCAAGAACATCTTTTAGCCGCAAATAAACCCCTTGGAAAATTACTTCGATCAGGGCATTTGATGAATCTGATCATCACAGGTCCACCCGGCACCGGAAAAACCAGTTTTGCGCAAGCTTTGGCTCAAACGGCAAAAGCCAGCTTTATCGCAATGAATGCGATCGATGCTGGAGTTAAAGATTTAAAAAGTGCCGGTGAAATCGGAAAAACACGATTGCTTGAGAACTCCGAAAAAACTTTACTGTTCGTTGACGAGATTCATCGCTTCAACAAAAGTCAGCAAGATGTTTTATTACCTTATATCGAAAAAGGTTATTTGTACCTAGTCGGCGCCACAACAGAACACCCTAGCTACGAACTTAACCGCGCTTTAATTAGCCGCTGCCAAGTGATTCAGTTTAAAAGACTCGAGCATGAAAGTTTTATTAAACTGATCGAACGCGTTCAGTCTTCTGAAGACGTTCAGATCGCCGAGGTTCTTAAATCTGACTCGGTCGAAAGTCTTATATCGATTGCCGACGGTGATGGACGAAGATTTTTAAATTTACTTGAATCGATTGTGACACTTTATAAAATCAGCTCTGAAAATTTCCCCATGAGTTTTGAACAAGTCGAAGAGCTGATCAGTCATAAACTGATTGCGTATGATAAATCGTCTGACCAGCACTATGATTGTATTTCGGCTTTTATCAAATCCATCCGTGGCAGCGATGCAGACGCCGCACTTTATTACATGGCTCGAATGCTGGCCGGCGGTGAAGACCCTGTTTACATCGCAAGAAGGCTTGTGATTTTGGCCAGCGAAGATATCGGAAACGCCGAGCCCCGCGCTTTACCTTTGGCCATTGCAGGATTGCAAGCCGTCGAAATGATTGGACTGCCTGAGTGCGGAATCAATCTTTCGCAAGTCGTTACTTTTTTAGCCAGCTCGCCCAAGTCAAATCGGTCTTACTTGGCTTGGAATAAAGCCAAAGAATTTGTTCAAACCACGGGAAGTGTTGAACTACCGCTGGCGCTTAAATCATCACAAAAAAATTCAGGTCAGTACAAATATCCCCATGATTTCGAAAAAGCCTTTGTTGAACAAAATTATTGGCCCCCTGAAGTGAAGCCACAAAAGTTTTACGAACCATCGACACGTGGACAAGAAAAACTGATCACCGAATATTTAAAATGGCTTAAGTCGAACGCTTAAGTTGCAGAATTTTCCAACTTAAATAGTTCGCGCAAGCTGTGCCACTTTTCAGACTGGGGACTTTTGTAACATAAAATTTCTTTTGTTACAGGATGTTCGAAAGAAATCTGAGCTGCGTGCAAGCAAAGCCCATCGATTCCAAGTTGATCTCTAAAAAATCGATTGTGGTGTGAATCGCCGTGCTCACGATCACCTAAAACCGGGTGAGCAATCCGATTCATATGGCGGCGTATTTGGTGCCAGCGGCCGGTCACAGGTTGTACTTTAAGCCACGAATAGCGTGTGGTCTTAAAGCCACTATTGATTTGATAAGGCAATTCGATTTCAGACAGAACTTCGTAATGAGTGCAGCACTTAACAAGCTCGCCTGTTGAATCCAGCTCAAGATCCAAATTGACGGAAGATTTTTTTTCATTGAACCAACCGCGAACGATTGCAAAATAAGTTTTTTCAACTTGATGATTTCTAAATTGCAGATTGAGGTTCATCGTCGCTTCTTTGGTTTTTCCAAAAATAAGAACTCCATCGGTCGCAGCATCTAAACGATGCACAGGATTCGCTTTAATATCGTGAGTATCAGCAAGCCACTGAACACATGTGCGTCGCTTAAGACCGCGTCGAAAGCGCGGATTCTCGGGCGGGTGCACAAACCACGAAGGTGGTTTATAAAGAATTAAAATCGATTCGTCTTGAAAATGAATTTTTGGAATTTCATTATAACCAAAAGTTTCCGGAGAAATTGAAACACTCATGATTTTTGAATTTTTTTTATCAAATCAGAAAGTTTTTGAGAGTCTAAATATTTTAAAGTCGCCCTTTGAGTGCCTTCAGATACAGTCGACATAATCGCAAACATCGAACAGCTCACAGGACATTCTTTATGAGGCGATTTGTCTCGGGGAGCCATTGGGTCTGTGGGAGATAAAGCTAAGTAGACATCTTTTAATGTGATTGCCTGGGGTTCTTTGGCTAAAGTGACTCCACCGGTTTTACCCCGCGTTGTCGACACTAAGTGGGCTTTTGTTAGCTGAGATAATAGTCTTCGGATCACAACAGGATTTGTATTCACACTTCGTGCTAAAGTGTCTGAGCTCATTAAATTTTTTTTATTAAAAGCTAAAGCCGTTAGAACATGAACGGCTGTTGCAAACTGTTGATTGACCATAAAAATATATTTTTAATAAAGTCCAAGTGCTTCGTTGAGTTTTTGGTTGTCGGCTGAATTTTGACCTTTAATCAAAGTTGAAAGATCAATCATTGAGCCATCTGCATAAGAACAAAATTGTATGCTGCTCAGCCCACCTAAAACAACGGCCGTTGTGATTTGCCCGTTGGGTTCACAAGACGTATTCGATTTTAAATAGTTGCTGATTGACTGTGAAATTGATTCTTTATTTTCAAATAAAACCAAATCATTTGCGCCAATCAGCGCTTGATCAAATTTGCAAAGTCCCACTTCATCGTGGGGAATTTGAGCCGCAACAAATTCCCCACCCAAAGTGTGGCATGTACGAATCTGTGGATTTTTTTGAGCTGCAAAAGAAACTAAGCTGAATGTAGTCGCTAAAATAAATAAAAAGTTTTTCATTGGATTTCCCCTTGAAGGTCTTGAAAGTGCCATGAATATAAATCGACTTTGAATAAAAGACGAGTAAATATAAGGCATGAACAAAAAAATATTTTCTTGGGCTTTGTACGACTGGGCGAACAGTGTTTTTTTTACAACCGTGATGGCTGGATTTTTTCCCGTTTTCTTTAAGCAGTTTTGGGCTTTCGGTGTTAAACCCAGCCTTAGCACCGAACGTTTAGGCTGGATCCTATCGATTTCAGGTTTCTTACTGGCGGTGCTTTCACCGACTTTGGGAGTTTTATCAGATAAAAAACGCCTTAAAAAAAAGCTGTTATTTGCGACGATGCTCATCGGGGTCTTTTTAACAATAGGTCTTTATTTTGTTCCTCAAGGAGACTGGTCAAGCTCGGCTTATTTATATGGCGCAGCTTTATTTATGTGTTCGGCCAGCTGCGTATTTTATGATTCTTTGATGGTTTCAGTTTGCCGCGATAATCAGTATGACTTCGTTTCGTCGCTGGGATTTTCTTTGGGCTATTTGGGTGGTGGTCTATTATTCGCCTTGAACGTCATGATGTTTTTGAATCCAGCTTGGTTTGGCATTGCTAATCCTGTGATGGCCGTCAAATGGTCTTTTGTTTCTGTTGGAGTGTGGTGGTTTTTATTTACCCTTCCGTTGATGTTTAATGTGCCCGAGCCCGATCTTTCAAAACACACTCAAGAAAGTATTTGGAAGCTCACACTTGATACGATGAAAGAGCTTAAAAAAACCTTAATAGAAATTTCTCAAAATAAAAATTTATTTTATTTTATTTTGGCTTATTGGCTTTACATCGATGGAGTTTTTACAGTGATGTCGATGGCCGTTGATTTTGGGATGTCGCTGGGTTTTGAAAGCGCCGATTTAATTAAAGCGCTTTTGATCACGCAGTTTGTGGGTTTTCCGGCCGCATTAGCCTTTGGATTTTTGGCTCAAAAAGTGTCCAGTCGAAATCTGATTTTATTTTGTCTGGGGATCTACGCATTTACAATTATTGCCGCTTCTCAGATGTCAGAGGCCTGGCATTTTTATGTGTTAGCAGCAATCATCGGTTTAAGTCAGGGCGGCGTCCAAGCTTTGTCGCGTTCGTTGTTTGCTCATTTGATTCCTGAAAATAAAGCGGGTGAATACTTTGGTTTTTTTAATCTTTTGGGAAAATTTGCATCGGTGATTGGCCCCGCACTGGTGGCTATTTTTGCTCGAGTCACCGAAGACTCAAGACAAACGATTTTAAGTCTTTTAATTTTAATTGCAGCCGGCGCATTTGTGCTGAACAAAGTTAAAGTTAAGGCGGCTGCTGAAACAAAAAATTAGTCAGGATTCAGACGTTTCTTTACGCGAGTCATCCTGCTGATGTTTTTGGACTTCAAGGGCTTTTTTTCCAGTGATGCCAAACCATTCAGGGAATGCAAAAGCAAGCACAACAAAGGTGATTGTAATAAATAAGAAAAAAGCGATCATCAGCCACATGATTTCCATTCACTCACACTAAATCATTCTGTGACATGACTCAATCATTTTGCTATGAATAGATCTTCATGGGTTACAATCCAAAAGATCACTATTTTAAAAAGGCAAAAGAGCAAAACTTTGCTGCGCGCTCTGTTTTTAAATTAGAAGAAATCGATCAGAAATTTAAAATTTTGAAACCCCATCAGAAAATTCTTGATTTAGGAGCTTCGCCGGGATCGTGGTCGCAGTACTGCTCGCAAAAAATTGGTCCTCAGGGACGTATTTTAGGAGTCGATCTAAAACCCGTGACGGCAAAATTAAAAAATGCTGTTTTTATTCAAGCTGATTTGCGCGATTTAAACCTTGTTGAGACGTTTAAAGAGAATGGCTTTCAGCCTCCGTTTGATCTTGTGATTTCAGATATGGCGCCCAACACCACAGGTATTCGTATGACAGATCAAGCCCGATCTTTTGATTTGTGCGTCTTGGCTTTAGATTTAGCTCGTCAGTTTTTAAAAAAAGACGGGCATTTTGTCTGCAAACTTTTTCACTCGGATGACTTCACCACTTTACGTGATCAAATTAAAAATGAATTTCAACAATTTCACGCCGTAAAACCTGATTCAACTCGAAAAATATCGAAAGAAATTTTTTTAGTCGGCCTTAAAAAGAATCAATCATGATGCTTAATATTGTTTTTCAAAACGAAAATTTTATTATTTGTGATAAACCGGCCGAAGTGCTTTCGGTTCCCGCGCGTGATATTAACGACGCGCGCCTTTGTCTTGGTCTTGAATTACAAAATAAATTGAAACAGCAAATTTTCCCGGTTCACCGGCTTGATTTTGAAGTCAGCGGTTTAATTATGTATGCACTGAACAAGCAAAGCCATCGTCAGTCGCAAAAATGGTTCGAAAATAAAAAAATTCAAAAAAAATATATCGCAAAAACAAGTCGACAAGATTTTAAACACTGGCCCCCTGAACTCAAAAATGATCGACAAGTTTTAGAACTTCATTTAGATATTCCTTTCTATTGGAGAACTCAGATTATGCGTGGAAAGCGCCGCGCTTTTGAAACTGAAAACGGCGACTGGGCCGAAACAAAAGCTTTGCTTTTTAACTTGGGTGAAGAAAATCTTGATTGGATTTTATTTCCACTAACTGGAAAACCACATCAACTTCGATTTGAATTAAGTCATCGTGGATTTCCCATCTGCGGTGATCGTCTTTATGGTTCGGACACCGAGTGGGTCAAGCCTGGCATTGCATTACGAGCTATCGAGTTTGATTTTCGAAGTGTAAATGATCGCTTGGGTTTACCCGAAAAAATTCAAATTCAGGGTTGGTCAAAATGAAAAAGAATTTAACCGTTTTTTGTGGGGCGCGTTTCCCCAAACTTTCAGAAGCTGAATTAAAATTATTTTTACAAGAACTGGATTTACTGCTGACTCCTTTGTGTTCGGAATACAATCTTGTCTACGGCGGAGGCCACATCGGGCTGATGGGTCATGTGGCTGATTTATTTTTAAAGCACAAAGCCCACGTGACCGGCGTGATTCCAGAGTATTTAAACACCGTCGAAATTCAACATCCCCATTTAACAGACACTCAAATTGTGGATGATCTTCATGAGCGTAAAGCAAAAATGGAAAAGCTTGCCGATGTTTATTTGGTGCTTCCCGGAGGAGTTGGAACTTTAGACGAACTTTGTGAAGTTTTGACGTTGCAAAGTCTTAACCGTCACCAAAAACTGATTTGCATCTGGAATTGGAAAAACACATTCGACCACTTCGTTGAATTTGTTCACGCCGGAATTCTGAAGGGTTTTATTTCTGATTCTATTTTAAGCAGCTGTGTCATCAGCAAAAATTCTCAAGATCTTTTAACAAAATTACTTTGATCTGGTTCCAAAATGGGTTATTGATACATCACGAATTTTAAAGGCGCTGTTTAAAGGCGTCATTTGGAGGCTAAATGATGTCGTTTTTTCCAAAAATCTGCTTATTTACTTTTTTAGTCTCGTTTCAATTTGTGTATGCCTCTGACGTTGAAAAAGTCATCGGCGAAAACGATCTTGTAGCGGTGGATGCATCGGCTTCAAACATTCCTTTAAGATACCGCGCTCTTGTCGATGCATTTGGTCAGATCAGTATGGGTTGTACAGCAACACATATTGGAAACGGTTATGTATTAACAGCAGGACATTGTTTTGAAGCCGGAGAAACTGCGATTCAAAACCAAACGTGTGACGATACGACGATTGAATGGGGTGTGCGCGAGGGCGCAACTTCTTATCTAAAATCAAAATGTTTAGAAATTATTGTAGCTCAAAGAAATGATCAAAATGATTACGCTCTGATTAAAGTCAGCCCAGTGCCTCCGGTCGCGATTGCTCCAGACATTAAACGTCATGCGGCCATTGGCGATTCTGTAACTATTTTTTCGCATCCAGAAGAGCTTCCTTTACGTTGGTCAGGCGCTTGTGGCATCGAGCGACTTCATCATCCGGACTTACCTGATTCAGCGATTCAACATAAGTGCGATACCAAGCCGGGAAGTAGTGGAGCTACAATCATCGACGTGGTTACTCTTAAAGTTGTTGGAATTCACGACGGCGGAATGAGTGCCGAAAGTTCAATCCAAGACGGATCTCCACTCGCGACGGGGATGAATTATGGAACTTTTATTCTTTCTTCACCTTTAGGTGAAATCCTACAAAACCTAGGATTTAATTAAATTACTTTATTTCTGAGATCGAGATACAAAATGCACAAAAATCAAGGCCCCGTTTATTACCATGATTATTTAAAGCTCGATCAGTTTTTAGATTGTCAACAGCCACTCAGTAAAAAATTTGCGGACACAGAAAATCCAGAAGCTCATGACGAAACTTTATTTATTGTGGTCCATCAAGCTTATGAACTTTGGTTTAAACAAATTTTGCATGATTTAAATTCCATTTTAAATATTTTTAATAAAAAACAAGTTCAAGACAATGACTTAGGCGTAATTGTTCAAAGACTTGAAAGATTCACTAAAATTCAGACAATGATATCGCATCAGCTCGAGATTTTAGAAACAATGACGCCGATGGATTTTTTAGAGTTCAGAAATTTACTGATTCCGGCGTCAGGTTTTCAAAGCACACAATTTCGCGAAATTGAAATTAAATTGGGTTTGAACACGCACGATCGACAAAGTATCGACCGAGAATTTTTTTTAGGTCGGCTCAACCAAAAAGACCGGGATCGCTTAGTCTCGCTTGAAAATTCACCTTCACTTCTTCGTTTGGTGGAAGCTTGGCTTGAGCGCACTCCATTTACACAGACAACGGGTTTTAATTTTTGGGACGAGTATAAAAAATCAATTGCTCAGATTTTAAAAGACGACGAAGAAACTATTTTGTCAAACGCGGCTCACTTAAGCGAACAAGATCAAAAAATGCAGCTTGAAAACTTACGCGTGACGAAAACAACGTTTGATTCTTTATTTAATCAAGAAGCTCATGCTCAATTAATTGAAAGCGGACAACGAAAATTATCGCAAAAAGCCATTTTAAATGCTCTGTTTATTTTGCTTTACCGTGACGAGCCTATGCTTGCGATGCCTTGTAAAATGCTGGGTCTGATGATGGATATTGATGAAAATTTCACAGCTTGGCGTTACCGGCATGCACTCCTAGCACAGCGAATGCTGGGAACCAAAATTGGAACGGGTGGGTCTTCAGGGCACCAATATCTCAAAAAAGCAGCTGACAACAACCGTGTCTTTGTTGATTTTTTTAATTTATCAACTTACTTGATTCCGCGCAGCCGTCTTCCGAATATTCCAACAGACGTCAAACGACAGCTTAACTTTAGTTAGTGCTTAACTGATATTTTTGGTTGGTACGATTCAGTTTTAATTCCTAAAGATTTCATCCACGGATGAAATTCTTTTTCTAAAAGTTTATTTGCTAAATTGAGATCAACATCTTCAGGCTTCTGAATATTTTTTGAAATCGCATCTAAAAAATCATTTTGCTTAACACCCACTTGTTGAGCCAGCGAATAGGGCGTTAAAGTGTAAGTGATCAGGCCATAGCGCGAGCGATACATTTCGGGAAAACTTTTTTCAAGAACTGTTTCGATTTTTTTCTTCAGCTGAAATCGAGCGTCTTGAACTTTGTCTCGCATTTCGACAAAGTTTTCTAAAGCCATTTCAGCAATTGCGTTGGCGTTTGGAATTTGAACTTGATTGTACTGCTGTAAAGCTTGGGCCCAGTTATTTTGATTTTGCTCGAAGCAATTTAGTAAAGTGGTGCAATCTTCGAATCCTAAATTCATACCTTGGCCAAAAAATGGAACAATCGCGTGAGCCGAGTCTCCCATTAAAGCAATCGAGTCTTCAAAAATCCAGCGACTTAATTTAACAGTGGCCAGTTTTCCTTGAGGGTTTTTTAAAAAGTTTTTTTGGTAATCAGGAATTAAATTTGTTGTGTCGTTAAATTCACTTTTAAAAAGTTTCAAAACATCTTCTTCGCTCTTGAGATGATCGAACGCGTAGGGGTGGTTTTCTTTTGGCAAATACAAAGTCATTGTAAAACTATCGTCTGCATTTGCTAGACCCATCATCATATGAGTTCCGCGTGGCCAAATGTGAAGAGCGTTTTTTTTCAAAGCCGGTAAACCGTTTAAACTTTTTGGCAAATGCAATTCTTTGTAATCTGTCGCAAGCCAATCAACGCTTTCTTTGTAGAGTTCTGGAAATTTTCGAATTAAAGATTGACGAACTTCAGAACCAGCTCCGTCTGTTGCGAACAGAAGCTCATAGTTTTTATGTAGGTCGCCTTCTGGTGATTGAATCGTTAATATTTTTTGAAGTGGATCTACATTTTTGATTCCGTGTTCAAAATGAATTTTCACACCAATCTCAAGACAGGCCTGAATCAAAGCTTTATTCAGATCCCACCTCGACACCGAGTAATTACAGTCTGATTTATCACGGCCGTAGGGTTGAAAAAAAGTTTCACCTGTTTTTGAGTGAATCTCGCGGCCATCAACCGGAACTGTAATAGGAATAATTTTTTGCAGTAAACCGGCGACTTCAAGGCCTCGTAAACCGCGTGATGTGATCACTAAATTAATACTTCGTCCCGCTGGAGACTCTAAATTCTTTGGATCGACTCTTTTTTCGAAAACTTCAACTTCGAAGCCACGCTTTTTTAAAATGTAAGCCCACAATGATCCAACAAGGCCGGCTCCGGCAATGACGACTGATTTAGACATGAGTGATCTCTTTCATTAATTTCACCAGATTAAAAACATCCAAGTAGCTGTTGTATAGTGCTGTCGGTGTGGCGCGAATAATATTGGGTTCACGAAAATCAACAATAGCGCCGGCGGCGATCATTTGCTCCATCATGGCTTTTGGATTTTTTGAAAGTTTTAAACAAAGCATCGAGCCGCGCTCTTTTGGCGTTACAACAGTGACAAACTCTTTTAAGTTCTGCTCGATCAACCATTCAAAATAAGCCGTTAAATGATCTGATTTTTTTCGTATTTTAAGCATCGTTGCTTCATCAAAAATCTCCATCGATGCTCGTAGGGAAGCCAGTTGCAAAATGGGTGGATTACTGAGCTGCCAAGCTTCAACAGATTGAATGGGTTGAAATTGCGGGCCCATTTTAAAGCGGGAATTTTTATCGTGACCCCACCAGCCTTCAAAGCGCGGAATATTTTGATCGGTGTGATGCTTCTGATGAACAAAAGCACCGGCTAAGCCACCAGGGCCTGAATTTAAATATTTATAAGAGCACCAAACAGCAAAGTCGACATTCCAGTCGTGAAGATTCAGCAGAAGATTTCCGGCTCCGTGAGCTAAGTTAAATCCAACAAAAGCTCCGACTGAGTGAGCTGCTTCGACAATTTTTTGAAAATTAAATTTTTGTCCGGATAAATAGTTACAATTTCCCAACATCACTAGACTCAGTGACGAACCTAATTTTTTAATTGAGGCAATGATCTGGTCTTCAGTTAAAGTTGCCGAATTTGTTTCAGAAGTGATTTCAACGACACTGTCTTCAGGTTTAAAGCCATGAAAGCGCGCTTGGGAATCCACAGCGTATTTATCTGACGGAAACGAATTATTTTCGATCAGAATTTTATAACGTGATGAAGTTGGTCGGTAGAAACTGACCATCATCAGATGTAAGTTGACGGTCAAAGTGTTCATTGCGACGACTTCTGATTCTAATGCGCCAGCAAGTTTTGCAAAACTTGAAGTGATATTTTCGTGATATGGAAGCCAAGGATGATTTCCTTTGAAGTGGCCTTCGACGCCGTATTTTCCCCAAGCTTCAAGCTCATCATTCACGTACTGCGAAACTTTTTTTGGCATCAGACCCAGTGAGTGTCCCGCGAAGTAAAGTTGATCTTTTCCCTGGTGTTGAGGAAATTGAAACTGAGATCTAAATTGTTTGAGCTCATCGTTTTCGTCAAATTTTTGAGCGGCTGATAATTGATTTGATTCGATTGTAAACATGCTTTTTTAGTCCTTGGTGTTTATTTCGACTGCTGGCAGATGATCGATTTCAAGTTTTATTTTTTGGCCCGGCTTCAATTCAACAGCGGCCGTGGCCGCACCAGCTAAAACGATTGAGCCTGCCTCTAGTTTTCGGTTTCGTTTTGACAGCAGTTCGCAAAGTTGGATCACAGAAATAAGGGGGTCGCCGGAAATTTCTTTCGAAAATCCCTGCTGGACGATTTGGCCGTTAACAGACATTTTCATGTGCAGTTCGTGCAGATCAATTTTTTTAAAATCCTGCAGCCAAGGGCCTATGACAAAAAAAGATGAAGACGAATTATCAGCAATCACATCTTCCATCGAAAAATATTTAAACTGCTCGTAGCGCGAATCCAAGATTTCCATTGAAGATGCAACGGCTGTACATGAATCTAAAACTTGTTCGCGTGTGACGACACCTGAAAGTGTTTTTCCAATTAAGAAAGCGACCTCAGGCTCGATTTTGGGGTGAATCTGCGTAGATAGTGAAAAAGTACTTTCGTGTGCAAGTTGCATTTGCATCGTCAGTTCACCGTAAAGCGGTGAGTCCAAATTCATCTGACGTCTTTTGCCTTCTGAAGTCAGCCCCATTTTAAGACCGATTATTTTTTCGCTTTGCCGACGTCTGAGCTCAATACCTTTTTCTTGCACTTCATAGGCCTCAAGGCGGCTGAGCACGGTGCCGGTTTTACTGAGCTGAGGCAGAGGATTTTTCATTAAACGAGCATTATGAAGAAGCTCGGCTATTTTTTGTAAACGATCTTGTTCCATCATGAAATTTTCCTTGCTATAGTCTTCGAACTTAGTTGTTTAACTTAAGTGTTCAAGTCACTTCAGGCAAGGAGGTTATTTTTGTCTTTTGAGAATAAAAAAATAATTGATATCACTCCTATGATTAATTCAAAAATGGCTGTTTTTCCTGGGGACACGCCTTTTCAGGAAGAGTTTTTGATGGACTTTAAAGCGGGACATCATTTGACGCTTTCAACAATTAAAACGACGGTTCATTTGGGCGCGCATACCGACGCTCCCAGCCATTATCATCCGATGGGTCAGCCAATTGATCGGCGCAAACTTCATTATTATTTAGGCAAAGTACAAGTGATTGACGTCAAAAAATTAAATAATCAGCGTATCATGCCTAATGATTTTGCTGACGAAATTAAAGCCCCACGGATTTTATTTAAGACAGGATCGTTCCCAGATCCTTATCAATGGAATGATGATTTTGTTTCATTGTCAAAAGAGCTGATTGATTTTTTGCACTCTCATAAAGTTATATTGGTCGGAATCGATACGCCTTCGGTGGATTTAGCAGATGATAAAAATTTAGAATCCCACCACGCGATTTACGAATATGATATGGCCATTTTAGAAGGAGTTGTTCTAGATCAAGTCAGTCCGGGATTATATGACCTGATCGCACTGCCTTTAAATATCGAAGGCGCAGATGCAACGCCCGTTCGAGCCATTTTACTACAGGATGAAATTTGATGAAAAAAATATTGAATTACATCAACGGTGAATTACTTGCACCGCTCGAGCAAAAATTTATCGACAACATCAACCCCGCCACTGGCCAAGTTTACAGTCTGGTGCCTAGTTCAAATCACCGAGATGTTGAATTAGCCATTGCGGCCGCTGAAAAAGCTTTTCCACTTTGGTCAGGATTGCCAATTGAAAAGCGGGCTGATTATTTGCGTCAAATTTCTGAAGCCATCTTAAAAAAAATCGATCTTTTTGCGGAAGCTGAAAGCGTTGATAACGGAAAGCCGATGGCGTTGGCTCGTCGTTTGGATATTCCACGAAGTGCGACGAACTTTCAATTTTTTGCAGACACACTTTCGCAATTTCACGGAGAAACATTTCGCACAAATGCGAACACATTAAACTACACCGAGTATTCTCCATTAGGAGTTGTGGGTTGTATTTCGCCGTGGAATTTACCTTTGTATTTGTTAACATGGAAAATTGCACCGGCATTGGCCGCGGGCAATACAGTGGTCGCAAAGCCTTCTGAATTAACTCCGATGACAGCCTATTTGCTGTCTGAAGTTTGCCGCGAGGTTCATTTGCCGCCGGGGGTTTTAAATATCGTTCACGGCCTGGGTGCTGAAGTGGGTGGGCCCCTTGTCGAAAGCCCGCGCGTGAAAGCGATCTCTTTTACCGGTAGCACAATGACGGGTCGACAAATCGCAAAATCTGTTGCCGGTCAGTTTAAAAAGCTGTCGCTCGAAATGGGCGGAAAAAACCCCAATATTATTTTTGCAGATTGTGATTTTGAAAAAGCACTTGAAACAACTTTGCGCTCTAGCTTTTTAAATCAAGGTCAAATTTGTCTTTGCGGTTCAAGAATTTTTGTTGAAGAAAGTATTTACGAAAAATTTAAGTCAGCATTGATTGAAAAAACACGACTTCTTCAAATCGGCGACCCCTTGCAAGCTTCAACAGATCAAGGTGCAGTTGTTTCCAAAGCTCATTTCGACAAAGTGATGTCTTATATTGAACTTGCAAAGTCTGAAGGTGGAAAAATTTTAACCGGTGGAGTTCAAGCGAAGTTAAGTGGTGAACTTGCAGGTGGTTTTTTTATTCAGCCCACAATTATCGAAGGTCTTCGTTTTGACTCGCGTGTTAATCAAGAAGAAATTTTTGGGCCCGTTGTTACTTTGGCTTCGTTTAAAACTGAAAGTGAAGTTTTACAAATGGCTAATTCGACAAATTACGGCCTATCAGCCTCGATTTGGACACAAAATCAGAATCGCATTCAGTCTGTTTCTGAAAAGCTTCAGGCCGGAATTGTTTGGGTGAATACGTGGATGAATCGTGATTTGCGAACGCCTTTTGGTGGAGTCAAAGAATCGGGCTACGGTCGTGAAGGTGGCCTTGAAGTCTTTAAATTTTTTAGTGAAGTTAAAAATATCTGTATTCAAAGTGAATCTACTTTGGATCGCGAGGTTTTAAAATGAATAATGCTGTCAATTCCAATAAAGCGCCTGAGCCCGTCGGGCACTACCCCCACGCGCGGCAAGTGGGTGATTTATTATTTTTATCCGGAGTTGGTCCACGCGAGCGTGGAACCAAAAAAATTCCCGGGGTCGAGCTTGATTCTGAAGGAAATATTTCAAGTTATGATATCGCCCTTCAGTGCCGCAGCGTTTTTCAAAATGTGAAATCAATTTTAGAAGAAGCGGGATGTGCTTGGGAAGATCTTGTGGATGTGACGGTCTATTTAACCAATATGAAAGCGGATTTTCCAATTTACAATAAACTTTGGGCTGAATATTTTCATACGAATCCACCTTGTCGCACAACGCTTGAAATCAATTGCTTGCCAACGCCGATTGCGATTGAGCTCAAGTGCGTGGCAGTTTTAAAAAATATTAAAGGTAATTAAGATGTTTGGACTTTACGAAGCTTTTAATTTTAAAAAATGGATCGAAGAGAATCGTCATCTTTTAAAACCTCCAGTGGGCAATAAATGTATTTGGCCCCAGCGTGATTTTATTGTGATGGCCGTCGGAGGCCCGAACGCACGCACAGATTTTCATGTGAATGCCGGAGAAGAATTTTATTATCAAGTCGAAGGGGACATGATTCTAAAAATTAAAAATGCTGAAGGAAAAATCATTCATGTAAATATTCGTGAAGGTGATATTTATCTTTTGCCAGGAAATACGCCACACTCTCCGCAACGTCCCGCAAATACAGTCGGTCTTGTGATTGAACGTAAACGACGCGAAAGCGAACTGGACGGGCTGCAATGGTACTGTGAAAAATGTGATCATCTGCTTTACGAAGAATTTTTTAAACTTGAAAATATTGAAACTCAATTCCCGGCTGTTTTTGAAAGATATTACAACAGCAAACACACCACATGCCCCCAGTGCGGAACAAAAAATGGCCGCGAGTGGAGCCATGCTTAAAATAGATATTCACACGCATATTTTGCCACCTCAGATTCCGGATTTTAAAAAGCAATTTGGCTACGGTGGATTTATAACTTTAGAAAAAGCGAAAGATTCACACACGGGTTGCAGCTACTGCAACATGATCGATGACTCAGGAAAATTTTTTCGCCGCATCGAGAATAATTGTATAGATCCCGTTGTTCGGCTTAAAGAGTACGAAAAATTTCAGGCACAAGTTCAAGTACTTTCAACAGTTCCAGTGATGTTTTCTTACGGAGTTAAACCCCACGATGCTTTAACAGTTTCAAGATTTTTAAACGATCATATTGCTGATGTGGTTCAAAAAAATCCCAAAAACTTTGTGGGCTTGGGAACACTTCCGTTGCAAGATCCTGGTCTAGCAATTGCCGAAGCTCATCGTTGCAAAAAAGATTTGGGGCTTACTGGATTTCAGATTGGTTCACACATTAACGATTGGAATCTTTCCGATCCGCATTTATTTCCTGTCTACGCTGAATTAGAAAAACTGGGAGCATGCTTGTTTGTTCACCCCTGGGACATGATGGGGCAAAGTCGCATGCCTCAGTACTGGCTTCCTTGGCTTGTCGGTATGCCGGCTGAAACCAGTCTTGCGATTTGTTCGATGATTTTTTCAGGCGTATTTACAAAATTTCCAAAACTGCGTGTGGCGTTTGCTCACGGGGGCGGATCATTCCCTTTTACATTAGGGCGCGTGCAACATGGATTTGAATCACGCCCTGATTTATGTGCGGTCGATTCCACGATTTCTCCGAAAGACTGTATCGGAAAATTTTGGGTGGACAGTCTAGTACATGATGCAAAAGCGCTTCGATTTTTAATCGACGTCATGGGATGCGAAAATATCGCGCTAGGAACAGATTATCCTTTTCCATTGGGTGAATTGAATCCTGGTGAACTTATTGAACAATCGGGTTTTGATTTAACAACGAAAGAATGGCTGTTTCATCGAAGCGCTTTGAAATGGCTGGGTTTAGAAAAAGAATTTTTTAATTAAAGGAAGATAAAGCATGAACTTACAACTTGAAAATAAAAAAGCTTTAGTGTTTGGATCTTCGGCAGGAATTGGTTACGCGATTGCAGAATCTTTGCTTCTAGAAAAAACTAAAGTCTGCGTGAACTCAAGAAATCCTGAGCGTTTGCAAAAAACAAAAAATTTATTACAAACAAATTTCGGCGTGGTCGCTGATTTAACTCAAAGCTTACAAGCACAAAAAGCGGTAAGAGAAGCCATCGAACAAATGCAAGGCATTGATATTTTAGTAATGAACACGGGTGGTCCTAGCAAAGGCCAATTTCACGAAATCACAAATGAACAGTGGCAGCTTGATTTTCAAAATCTTTGGATCAGCTTCACGGACGCTGTCAAAGAAGTTCTGCCGCAAATGAAAAAACAAAAATTCGGTCGAATTTTACTTGTGACATCCTTAGCGGCGAAAGAGCCTTTGAATGCCCTGACAACTTCAAATGGTCTTCGCGCGGGTCTTGCCGGTCTTTGCAAATCTCTTTCAAACGAAGTCGCGGCCGATGGAATTACCGTCAATGTTTTACTTCCGGGTTACACGAACACCGACCGCTTAAAAGATTTAAAACTCAGCGAAGAAAAAGTAAAACAAATGGTTCCTGCAGGTCGCTTAGCTGACCCCCAAGAGCTTGCAGACCTTGTAACTTTTTTATCTTCTCCAAAAGCGGGCTACATCACCGGCCAGTCCATAGCCATCGACGGCGGAGCTTTACGTAGCTATTAGACAGCTTATTTATTAAATCGCGATCGACTTTCCCATCACATCCCATCATTTTAACTAGTGAGCTCAAGTGGTTATTCGGTTCTAAAAAGTTTATTTTCATTCCTATACAACGATCAATAAAGATCGGATTAACAAAGGAAATCGAATGAAAACACTTTTTATAGCTCTCTTGACCGTAACCGCTTTGAACTCTCAGGCTCAGACTGCAGGGGCTCCCGAGCCTCAACCTGAATTTAAATTAACAAGTATTTCTGTGAACGAAGAAAAAGAAAATTTACTGGCCGATACACGAGGCAACACTCTTTATGTTTTTGATATCGATCAAAATCAATCGACATCACAGTGTAATGCCGCTTGCGCTGAAGTTTGGCCGCCGTATCTTTTAACTGACGTCGAAGCAGCTGCTGTGAAAGCGCCATTGGGTGTGGTTGTGCGACTTAATAAAAAAGTGCAGCTGACTTACGAAGGTCGCCCTGTTTACACGTACGCTTTTGATCGTGGTGTTGCAGCTGATGCCGGTGATGGTATTGGTGATGTTTGGCACTACATTGAAATCGAAGTGACTACTGTAAAATAAATTAAGTTAAGATCACGGATGTTCTTTTAAAACGCTGAGCCTTAGTGCTAAGCGTTTTTTGTTTCGTTCAAAAAACGTCTTCATTTGAGACACTCAAATCCATTCTATTATCTTAAAATTTGAATCTTGAGCATAGCTCTTGCTATTTAATGTTGTAAGCTCAAATCGAATGGAGACTTCATGCAGAATTTAGTCAAATCCACACAGGCAAGACTCGTTTTATCTTTACTGATTTCTTTTCAAATTGGATTTCAACCCTTGCTGGCCTCAGCGGAATCATCGCCAGCTTCAACTTCAGATCTTGTGACTGAAAATAGTGTAAAAAAAGATTTAGATCCGATCTGGCAACAATTTATTGAAGCCAAGCCCACTGATTTTAAATTATCCTATGCTTTCAATGATCCAGCGATCGACCAAGATCCATATTTTATGCGAGCGCAAAACTGGAATTCACTTCAAAATAAAATGGCTTCGCTGACTTTTAAAAAAACCTCAAAGAACTTAGAAATCATTCTTCCGGATTCCCAGAAATCTTTGATTTTAAATTTACCTTTGACGCCGATTCAAGCCACTGAAGAATTTATTTTTCTTTCTTTGGACACGAGCAGCGATCTATTTCAAAAAGCAGCCGGTAAAAACATGAAGGCTGGAGAAGGGATTTTCTTTTTAAGTCGTGCTGATCTTGCACAGCAAAGTGCGGATGGAAAGCCGGCTCCGATTTTCTTTTTTCCGTTGGCGGGTTCGGGCTGGACTGGAACTTTAAGTTCTTTGCACTTACCACAAATAGATTCGATTGTGATCGCAAATAAAACTGAATCAGTTGCGATCGAGCTTCGCGATATTGAAACAGTGATGAAAGCTCAGCAAATTAATTTGTTAATGGCCCAAGCTTTAAGTGCTAAAAACAGTCGTGAGCTCACGAAAGAAATGTATCCTCATCCGGGAATGACAGCCGCTTTCGGATTATTTTTTACAGGGATTGATTTACAAGATCTTCATAAATCAATGTGGCCCGACCTTCAGTCTCAAGCTCATTTAGATCAGAGCTCTTGGTTTTTACCTTTGCTCATTCCTTTCGTCAAAAAAGTTTCAAGTTGGTTTCCTTTTGCAATCAAACCCGCGCAGGCTTTTGTTTTACCGCCCGAGCTCATTGCTCGGATGGTTTTTGTAGGCTCGGTGTTGACCGGAATGCTTGCGGCAAGTGTTGTGATCAAGTACGCTCATCCAGGAGTTCGAAAAAAACTTAAAAGTCTTCGAAGCGTTGAATACTCTGTCAAAAATCCAATTAAGTTTGCAGGGCAAGAAATCAAAGAAACATTTGACGTCTTTGCGGCCGTCACTTCAACGGCCGCCCAAGTGGCTTCCGTGACATTTGCAAATTCGCTTGAATTATTTCTGGATCGTTTTATGCCAACTGTGGCTGCAGCCGACCACACTTTAGTGCGTCGATTTTTAAATAATACATTTTATTTCTCGCGAAACTCAATGAAGAATGTTCCGGTTAATTCGCGCACATTTGTTCTGGGCGCACTGGTCATGGGTAGCGTGGACACTTCGATGGTTGCAGTTCAATATGAAGTGGCTGTCCCCTGGATGGCGCAGGCGATCGCTCCGCATGTTGGTGAAGACATGCAAGCACGTATTGAGCATACATTTGATCCGATGAACCCAAATTCAAAGCAAATTACTTTACAAGACACCATTCGAAATGGAATTGCTTACCTTCAAGTGGGCGCATCAAGCTATTCGGTTGAGGCAAAAGCCCAAGCCATCGAAAACGTCACAAAAGAAGTAGAAGCCGAAATGAAATCACGTGGAGTCAATCCCGACAATCCTGAAAACCAGCTTGAAAAAGAGAATAAAATAAATCAAAAAATAAATATCATCATGAAGCAAAAAGGTCTTCCCGATCAAAGCCAATTTCAATTTGACGCCAGCACATTATTTTCTAAAATTCCAAAAACTTTAGGCTATCGAACACCGGAGGCTTTGCAGACGGGCGAAAGTTTTATTCTTGAGCGTCGCTTCGGTCTTAGTAAAAACGCTTTAGATAAAGCGATTTTAGTCGCGAATGAATGGGTTAAAAATGACCCGTCTGAAACTTCACGTGATGCTTTGGCGCTTCTTGAAGAAACTTCGCGTGCCATGAGTTTTTTAAAAAACGGACTACAAAAGGGTCGTGAAGGTCTGGCTCAGGCCCGAGCCGCTCGTCAGCAGCTGACAATTTTAAGTTACGAAGGTTCAGTCGACTACGCCATTAAATATATTCCAGAAACTTGGTCTCGAAAATACTCAGCTCAAGCGACACAGACCGCCAGTCTTCTATTTCGTCAGTCACTCTACAGTTTTTTAAGTGCTGAAGGCGATCAACTTTTATTTGCAAATAAAAATAATTTAGAAAAATATGGAGAGCTCGCCAAAAACCAAGCTTTGATTGAGCTTAAAAAATCTTATCCTGAAAAGCTCGATTGGAGCCAGTTAAGTTCAGAACTTAAATTTGAGCTGAAGCTTAGAACTCAAATTGAAATCAATCGTTTAGCCCGGGCGGAAGCGGTGAAGCAAAAAGCGAATGACTTTAAACCCGTGAATTTAGATTGGCTGGCGCGTCGACAGCAACAGCAGGCACAAAAAATCACCGACATTCAGATGACTGAGTATTTAAAAAGTGAAGTGGGGTCAAAAGCTGATGATTCGCACCTTGAAAGTTTGAAGCAAAAATTCTTTCGTGAAGCTTTGGCCAAACAGATTGGTCTTCATATCGAAGATCAAGATGTGGCTCGTTCACAGGGTCGTGAAGACTATGTTAAGATGCTCGATGTTGTTCATCAAAAAGCTGAAGAGTCGACAATAAGTGAAATAAAAAACAATGCTAATATGTCCGCTTATTTCGAAAAATTATCCGATCTAGAAAAAGCAAAAATGCAAATGTTTTTGTACGCGAACAATTATTTTCAAGCTTACAAAGAGGCCACAACTGAGCTTGAAATGGTGGCCCCGACAGATTCCGCACAACCAGGGCGTTTTCAAAAATTACGACAAACTGAAGTTGTGCGAAACAGTCGTTATCTGACTCGAACGCTTAGAACATTAGAAGCGTTCGGTGACGATCAATCGATGAAACTAGGGTGGGCGGGAATGCTCAATCGAAATATTCCCTTAGCCAGCGATTTGATTGCGTCGCATAAGCGGCTGATGAAAACTTTTTTATCAACAGTGACAGTCACTTACGCCTGGAATTTTTTTGCTTGGCAAATTCATATCCCATATTCAGCATTTTTGCTTTTTGCCGTCTCAACAGCGGCGACAATCTCAACACCATCGATGTGGCTGAATCGTGTTTTTCGATTAAATGGAATGAAAGCGATGGACAGCGTGGGCTCAAAAATCGCGTACTCGTTACCCTATGCTTGGGTCACTTTTGCGGGGATGTTTCCGATTTTGCTTTTTTCAGGAGATGTCAGCGCGATCTTTTCGGATTATATTCGTACGCCTGTGTTGTCTATTTTAGAGCGTATCGAAGTTAAAGATTGGCTGATTGGCGCACTTAGTTTTTCGATGATTGCCAAAGCGATTAAAAGTAAAACTCAGCCTGACTTTACGGGTCAAGCCAAAGCTCCATTACAGTGTTTGAGTTTATTTAATTAAAAGCTTAGGCTTAATTCATAACTTTTAATTTTTTAAAAAGGAGTGTCTTATGTCAAGCCCTGCATTAAACGAAAAAATTTGGAATCGTGTTAAAGATGTCACAACAGAAGGCGCAATGACCATCGAAGGCACGATCAATAAATCAGGAATTTTAATTTTATTAACGATAGCGGGTGCTGCTTTAGGTTGGAATTTAAATTCGGGTTTTATTTTATTCAGCACGCTGATTATCAACTTAATTCTTTCGCTTGTTATTATTTTTAAGCCACCGACAGCCAGCTATTTATCGCAACCTTACGCGGTGATTGAAGGTCTGTTGCTTGGATCTATTTCGTCGGTTTACGCAATGAAGTATCCAGGGATTGTCACAAATACTTTATTTGCCACATTAAGTTGTTTTGTCGTGATGTTGGCCTTGTACCGTTTTCGAATTATTCGCGTCACTGAACAATTCCGCACGGTCATTATGGTTGCAACAGGCGCAATCGCTGTGACTTATTTAATTAACATGGTCATGAGTTTTTTTGGAACAAGTCTACCGATGATTCACGAGGCCTCAACAGCCGGAATTATTTTTTCAGTTGTCGTCGTCGGCGTCGCTGCATTTAATTTAATGCTTGATTTCGACATGATCGAACAGGCCCAGGCCCGACAAGCACCCAAATACATGGAGTGGTACTGCGGTTTTGCTTTACTCCTGACTTTAGTTTGGCTGTATTTAGAAATTCTTCGACTCTTGTCAAAATTAAATCGAAAATAAGGTCTTTTTTAATCGAAATTGAACTTTAGACTTACGCAGTAAAAACGAAGTGTTTTAGTCTAGTTTTTATTTTTTAGAGCATCTACTCTACATTTTTTAAAAAGCTTCATCTAGTATTTAATCATACAAAAGGATGAATCGATGAAGCTTAAATTGACAATGTTGATGGTGTTATTGCTGAGTGGTCTTGTTTGGTCTGAAGCTGCCTTTTCAAATACGATCAAAATCGATTCTCATTTTTCTGTATCCACGATTCCGGAATATCATGAAGTGAACGAAAATATTATTCGAGGTGGCCGTCCCCAGGTTGGCGATCTTGAAAAGCTTTTTCAACAAGGTGTGCGAACAATTATCAATATTGATAATGATTCCAAGACCGCTGAAATCGAAAAAAAAGAGGCCGACCGTTTGGGGCTTAACTACATCAACAGTCCGATGTCGGCTTTCAGCACGCCCAATGATCAGCAAGTGGATGAAATTTTGTCGCATTTGAATGACACGACTTTGTTTCCCATATTTATTCATTGCCAGCATGGACAAGACCGCACGGGCATGATCCTTGGTTTGTATCGTTATCAAACAGACAAGTGGTCAGCTCAAGCGGCTTACGACGAGATGCTCAATTTTGGTTTTCACAAAATTCTTCGTTCTTTGGATTCGTACTTTAAATCAAAGACAAATTTTTAAAAGCCTCAATTCAAAAATATTTAAAAAAAGATTAAGCTGCAATTTGTGTTTTCTGCGTCAACTTAAACCTGACCTCAAAACATGTATTCTGAAAACTTTTATTCAAGCTTAAAGTTGCTTGGTGACGATGAAGAATTCCTTTGCAAATAGAAAGACCCAATCCCGTGCCTTCGCCAACTGATTTAGTTGTGAAAAATGGTTGAAAGATTTTTTCTTCAATTTCTTCAGGAACACCTGTGCCCGAGTCTAGAATTTGAAGTACGATTTCTTTGTTCTGTGTAAATAATTTAATTTTTACCCATCCATTTTGATTTGAAGCAGCGGCATCGACAGCATTGTTAATTAAATTAATAACCACTTGCTCAATTTCAATCGAGTCACAAACTATTTTTTCATCTGATTTGAATTCAATTAAAATCGGAATCGAACAGCGTTTTGCTTTCAATTCAGCAATCACAAGAGCCTCGTTGATAATTTCTGATAAGGGGACCGTGGCCATTTCTGTGAAATCATTCGAACGAGAAAATTTGCGAAGTCCGTTCACTATTTTCGAGATTCGACTGACAGCTTTAGAAATGGATTCAATTTTAATTTCGAATTGATCTTCTTGAATTTCTTTTGGTTTGAATCTTTTTAAAAGTGAAATCTGCCCAGTGATAATCGTGAGTGGGTTATTAATTTCGTGAGCGACCCCTGCTGATATTTCCCCAAGGGCTGCTAATTTGTTGGCGTGGACAGCTTTGACACGATTAAGCTCGATTTCTTTCTCATTAGTGACCTTGTCTGTCACATCCAAAAAGGTTCCGATGATCGATTTAATTTTATTTTCAGAATTAGGAAACGGAAACCCAGAAACTTCCACCCATTTTTTTTCACCTGTGGCGCACGGAAATTCAAAGATCTCACGAAAGTTTTTTCCTTCAAGACAATTTTGAAAACATTCGGTTTTTCTAATTTTTTCTTTGGCAGAAAAGTAATCGAATAAGTTAATTTCAGCGACTGGTTTATTCGAATTAATTTGATAGATATTAAAAGTTTCATCCGTCCACTGAGTTATATTTTTATCAACATTAAATTCCCAACCAGCTATTTTTGCAACTTTTTGGATCTCAACCGAGATCAATTCTTTTTTCTTATAATCAGAAATATTTAAATTTGTGCCGGTAAAGCGTAACGCTTTACCGTGAAGATCTTTTTCACTGATTCGACCTCGCGCTAAAATCCATATCCAATCACCATTTGCGTGTTTCAGGCGGTGAATATTTTCAAAAACTTTTGTTTTTCCATCCAGGTGGTCTTGAATATCTTGTTTTGTTTTTTGTTGATCGTCGGGGTGGATTCTTGAATCCCAGGCCATTTTATTTTGATCAGAATTTAATTCGTCAATCCCAAGCATTTTAAACCAGCGTAAATCGTAATTCACTTTGTTGCTGTCAAGCCACCAATCCCAGGCACCAAGGCCTGCGCCCTCTAAAATAAGCTCTTGTCGATGACTGAGCTCTAAAATTTGAGCTTCAGATTTTTTGATGGAATTTAATTGAACTCGAAGCACCAGCATTCTTTCGACTTGGTTTTTCAAAGCTTCAAGAGATTCAAGCTGCTCGACAGAAAGCTCACGAGGTTTCGTATCAATCGCACACAAAGTACCAATCGGATTTCGATCGATCGGGTCTAAGATAGGAACCCCAACATAAAACCCAACTTGAGGACCGCCTGTGACTAAAGGATTATCGAAAAATCTTTCATCCTTTTTTGCATCGGGCACATAGAAAATATTTTTATCTAAAATCGCGTGGCCACAAAATGAAACATCACGTCCAGTTTCAGAAGCACTTAAGCCCTGTTTCGATTTAAACCACTGACGATCTTTATCGACCAAAGAAATCAACGCAATCGGGGTCTGACAAATCCGCGACGCCAAAAGCGTAATCTCGTCGTACTCGTCCTCAGGCAAAGTATCCAACAGATCAAGTGCATTGAGCGAATGAAGTCGTTCAGTCTCGCGTGGGTGTTCAGGAGCTTTTCTCATAGTTTAATTATCAACAAATATGTCAGAAAACATAAGTCAAGAAGTGCAAAAGTCCAGGTGTGAAATCAAATTTTTTTCGGTCTAGACTTTTAACTAGGGAATGAGCAAGCAAATTATCTTTTGATAAGCTACTTACAAAGCCTTGCGGTTCGATTTTTTTTTAATAATTCACTTTGTAAATAGATGACGTCATTGCTTCGATCCATTAATGGCATTTGATCTACAAAGTATCTATAGCCTAAACTTTCTTCCCAAGGTTGTTTAATAATATCCATGCGGCAATTTTCTGCTTTAAAAGTGCAAAATTTAGACGAGTTATCAGTTAGGCTAAAAGTAAATAAATCTAAAATTCAAAAAATTATCCAGTTTCTTCTTGATCAGCAGCTTTTAATTAATCAAGACGGAAAACTCAAAGTAGGCCCACAAAAAACTCATCTTGAAAATACATCGCCTTGGATTGTTAAACATCACCATAACTGGCGTATAAAGGCTATGGAAGCCATGCAGAACAGTGAAGAGCAAGACTTGTTTTATTCAGCTCCGATGTCTCTTTCATCTGAAGTAGCCGAGCAAGTTAGACAACAGCTTCCTGAATTTATAAAACAAATCATCAATCAAGTTGGTCCTTCAAAATCAGAAGTTGTTAGGTTTTTGTGTATTGATTGGTTTGAGTACTAAAGACTGAGTAGAACCAGAAGTGCAGGTTCGAGTCGCTTGACAAGTTGGTGGCTCGGGCCGGAATCGAACCGGCACGGGGTTGCCCCCACAAGATTTTGAGTCTAGCAAGTCTACCAATTTCATCACCGAGCCACTTGTTTGTTGTTCCACAATATAAGTCGAAGCGGGGCTGAGGTTCAAGAAATTTTTTCATGATTGCTAACTAGAATAGTCACTATTTAAGCGAATCCTGCAAAACTCTTTCGTTTGCGATTTTCACAATAATTTCATTATTTCAACGACTTGCAAAAAAATCCGGGTTGTGCCGAATTCTGGCACTTCAGTTGCTATGTGTTTGCTGTTGATAAAATAACTGGGGAGAAGTTTATGAAACTTGATTCGATGCTTTTGATATTCGCTTTGATCGCGAGCACAACAGCCCACGCACAAAACCAATCTGTTGAAAACGACGTTGATGCCGAGATCGACCAACTCTACGCGCAACCAAAGAAAAATGCTCAGTCTCATCAAAATGGATCGGTTGTCACGCAAACGATTGTTGTTCCGCAACAGCAGACTCAACAAAGTCAGCAAGTTCAAAAACAACCAACAACTTTTATTGAAGCGTCGCCGTTGTCTGATTCAAAAGCTGATATGATTCGTAAGAATCGTCAGGATGAAGAGCTTAAAACAGAAACTCGCATTGTCGAAAAGCTCGAGCAAAGCCGAATGGAAGACGAGAAAAAAAGAGCTTCTGTTTTATTCGGTGATAAATTTGACCACTTACAAAATTCAGCTTCGGCCCAAGCGACTCTTCCGGTTCAAACTCAGCCTACTGTTGTTTCAGAGCCTGTTTATATTGAAGCCAAAGAGACTTTGACTCGCGATGCGGTTCGTGAAGAAGTTCGCGCTGCTTTGAAAGATGATGAAACCGCTGTTGTTGCTCCAGTTGAATCAAGATACTTTGCGGGACTCGCTGGTATCGGCGAATACCCTGATGTTCAAAATGTTAAAGGTAACTACGCTTTAGGTGCGGCTTTTGGAACACGTTACGATTATATGTTGGTTGAAGGTTCATTTTTAATGTCGAATTATTCTGTGGATTTAACTAATTTTGCTTCGGCTTACTACCGCAACGACAATTACGAAGTGAATCAATATCAAGGTGCCATTGCAGCTAAATATCAATTGCTCGGTGGAGTTGTTCGGCCTGTGTTGGGTGGTCAAATTGCCTACTCATACAGAAAATTTACTTTAACAAACGGCTTTAATAATTCATCGCAAGATACGGGAAATTCTCAAGCGATTGATTTGGGAATAATTGCAGGAGTCGATCTTGAGTTCAGTTCGAAGTTTTCTTTAGGTGTCGATATGAAATACATGTTTAACATGTCAAGCCGCGTGAACTCAGATTATCCGAATTCTTCTTATGGCTACGTTGGAACGCCGATCGAAAAACTTCAGTATTACATCGCTGGAATTGCAGCCCGCGTAAATTTCTAAACGATTTATTAAATTCATCTTTCTAAAAAGCAAAAGTCCTTCTGAAAACAGAAGGACTTTTTTTATTTTATAGATTAGTCTTTAAAGTATGAAAATTTGTTTGAAAGCTTTGATGTTTATTATAATTGGATTTTCGCCGGCCTTAGCGATTGAAAAAAAAAGCGAAACGAAAGAGCTTAAGAGTTCAGATCAGGTCGTGTCGAACAAACTGCAGGTGATTAATCAGGTGCTTTTTTATGAGTCGGCGCAGTCGTGGACCTTGCGGGATTTTGAGCTTTACCAAAAACTAATGAATGTTGTTTTGCAAAAATCGAAGCTCAGCACATTTTCTGAAAATAATTACGACGATTTTATACTTTCAAGATTAAGCGCCCGTGAAGCGGAGCTTTTTGAAGTTAAAGCCGAGCCTCTTAAATTAACCGAGAACCACAAAAAGTTTTTAACTCAATACTCGAATACTGAGATTCTGCAGGAACTCAGTGAAATTTCGTCAGCAAGTTCTTTAATCGAAATCAAAGAGACTCAGCTGAAACAAAAGCTTCGTTTTCGAACGTGGTATGATCTGCTTAAACGAAAATATCAAGTGAAGTTGAAAGTAGCCGATATTAAATGAATCCAGCCGAAAAAATCATGTGGATGACGCCTGCACACCGCGGGGACGCTCTAAACATTTTAAAAATTTGCCAGAATATTCGCGAAGCGATTTCCAATCCAGCCTTTTTTAATTGGTCAGAGGCAAGCCTATCAGCCGAAATTGAAAATTCGAAATGGATACTGTTTAAGCTCAACCAGCAGCCCGTTGGTTTTATTTGCTTCAAAGAAAATATTGATTTCATCGAAGTGATGGTTTTAGGAACAGCGCCTGAGCATCGAAATAAGGCTGTTATGAAACAGCTTTTAGGTTTTTTAAAAAATTATGCTGCAAAGCAAAATAAGAAGATTAGCCTGGAAGTGCATCAGCAAAATTTGGCGGCCATCGATCTTTACGAGCGCTTGTTTTTTATTTTAATCCATGAAAGAAAAAGTTATTATTCGGATGGAAGCTCAGCTCACCTTTACGAATGGAGCCCTCATACTGAATATTAAATTACAAAGTTGCCGACCGGGAAATACTTTGATAGTGTGCAAAACAGTTGGGCCGAAAGCCCAATTTTTTTTTGTTTAACGAAAACAAAAATAGATTTAATCCTTACGGATAATTTCTAAAATTATCTCAACTAAATGGCTTATTTTGAAAGCCTGAATAGGAAAGTTTTTGGAGTCTTGGTTAGAAAAAGTTGAAAAAGTCGCGCAAGAAATTGCGGAACGTGAAGGCTGTGTTCTTTACGATCTTGAGCACATTGGTTCTGGAAAAGGTCGCATCCTCAGAGTTTTTATCGACAAAGAATCAGGCGTTGGCATTGAAGACTGTTCGAATGTTTCAAAAGCTTTAAATCTTCGCTTAGACGTTGAAGATGTGGTGCCGGGCTCGATGTATAATCTTGAAGTTTCCACTCCTGGATTAGATCGTTTGTTGAAAAAAAAATGGCACTATGAAAAAGCCACAGGAAAAAAAGTTTCTATCAAATTAGCAAAATCACTGGGAACAATGGGTGTTACGGATAAAGGAATGATTGCGATGAAGCAGTTCGAAGGATTGGTTAAATCGGTCGATGATGAGTCAGTCGAATTTGATGTTCGATCCATTTCTGTGAAAATTCCTTTTTCTCAAATTGAAAAAGCGAAAATGGTTTTTGAATTAAAAACGAATACGAAAAAGAAGTAGTTGGGGGAATGATGGCTGAAAATATGTTTTCTGATCTTGCAAAAGTGATCGACCAAGTTGGTAAAGACAAGGGGATCGATAAAGAAGTGATTATCGATGCAGTTAAGCAAGCGATGCTTGTTGCGGCTCGAAAAAAATACGGGACTTATCGTGAAATCGAAGCTCAGTATAATGAAGCAACGGGTGCCGTTGAACTTTACGAATTTAAAGAAGTTGTCGAGCGCGAAAAATTTATTGATGAAGAAGTCGAAATTCCTTTAGACGAAGCTTTGAAGTTAGATCCTGGAGCTCAACTTGACGATTCAATCGGAATTAAACTTGAATCAAATGATTTAGGTCGAATTGCTGCACAAACAGCGAAACAAATTATTTTACAAAAAGTGCGCGATGCAGAACGCGAAATTATTTTTTCTGAATTTGAACAGCGCAAAGGTGAAATTGCATCAGGAATTGCTCGTCGAGTCGAAAAAGGCGCGATTGTTGTGGACCTTGGGCGCACAGAAGCTCACATTCCGCCTCGGGAACAAATTCCGGGTGAAATGTATAAGCCTGGTGATCGCATCCAAGGTTATCTATCTGAAGTTCGTCAAACTACGCGTGGTCCGCAAATTATCATGTCTCGGGCTGATGAAAGATATCTTGTTAAATTATTTGAAATGGAAGTTCCTGAAATTTATGATGGCATTGTTGAAATTATGTCGGCGGCTCGTGAGCCTGGGCAGCGCGCAAAAATTGCCGTGCGTTCAAAAGACAATTCGGTTGATCCCGTTGGAGCTTGCGTTGGTATGAAGGGTTCTCGTGTTCAAAATATCGTGCAAGAATTAAAAGGTGAAAAAATTGATATCGTGATGTGGGATGAAGATATCACGCGTTTTGCGTGCAATGCTTTGGCTCCGGCCGAGATTTCAAAAGTTTTTTTAGATGAAGAAAATAAAGAGATGGAAATTGTTGTTCCTGATACGCAACTTAGTCTTGCGATTGGTAAAAAAGGACAAAATGTCCGTTTGGCTGCAAAGCTGACAACTTGGAAATTAGATATTATTTCTTTAACTTCAGCTTCAGCGCGAACGGCTGAATCTATTTTTAACTTAATGTTGATTCCGGGTATGAATGAAACGATGGCGCAAAATATTTTTCAGTCAGGTTTTGGATCTTTCCAATCTCTTTCGACTGCAAAAGTTGAAGATGTCATGACAATTCCAGGCTATGATGATCCTGAAAAAGCGCAAAAACTCATTCAAGAGTCCGCGGCATTAGTTAAAAAATACGTTGATCAAGGAATTCCAGTTCCTTCATCTCCGCAAGCGGCCCCTATGGAAAAACCATCAACAGCTAAGCAACGAGCTGAAGAACAACTTAAAGCTGAATTGTCCAAATTAGGACAAGAATAATCAGCGCTGTATTAATTAGGATAAAAGGAATAAAAACGCGTGAGTAATCCAAAAGTTTTTGAATTCGCAAAAGAAATCGGAATGACCCCATTGGCTTTAATGGACAAAATTAAAGAGTGGCAAATTCCCGTTAAGAATCACATGGCTGAACTAGAACCAGAACTTCTTGAAATGTTGAAGACAAAATTATCTGGTCCGGCAAAATCGGCCAGCGAAGAAAAGCCTAAAAAAACTGTTGCAAAAAAAGCTGTAGCCGCTGCTAAAAAAGATACAGCTGGTGCGGCAGCCCCTGTTAAAAAAACAGCGACAAAAGCTCCGCCCAAAACAGCTGCTTCTTCTGCGGCTACTCTGAATGCAGCGGCCGAAGCTTTGAAGTCGCCAGTTATTCGGCGTAAAACAAAAGAAGTTGAGCCCATTCAGATCGAAGAAATTAAAGCAAAAGTGATTTCTAAACCTGAAGTCATCGTTGAAGCAGTCGTTGAAAAACCAGTCGTCTCTTCACCGGCTTTAAAAACAGCGGCCGTCGAAGCCACTCAAGCAGTCACACCGACAACGGCCGTTCCAAATATTAATTTAAGCTCAAGTCAAATCACAACTGCTGTGGCTCAACCAGCTGCGGCCGTTGAAAAAACAGCGCCTCCTGTGGCGCGCAAAAAAGAAGTTTCAATTGGTGACAGCGGAGTTTCAAGCACCACATTAGGAACTATTCCGCGACGTAATATTATTGGTCGTATGGATTTAAGCCGTGTTCAAGCTCCGGCTGGATCACAGGGCGGCGGTTACAGCCGTCCCATGTCGGGTGGTGGCGGGCCTCCAAGGCCACAAAGCCAAGGTACTGGAACGGGTGGTTTTAACTCTCGTCCTCCGGGTGGAGGCCTGGGTGGGAATCGAAATGCCGGACGAAATATTCGACCGGGATTTGTGGCCCAAATGCCAGACCCAGTGGCGCCGCCGAGCGAATTTGATCACAAACGTGAATTAGATAAACGGGCCAAAAAATTTGGTGCTCCTGTTGCGCAACCAACCGGTGGACTTTCTGCTAAAGAAAAAGAACAAGAAGAAATTCTTCAAAGTTTTAATGCCGTTGAATTTAGAAAACGTGAAATGGTTTTCCAACCTAAAAAGAAAACAGGTTTATTAAATCGCGTGGCTTTAAAAACTCAAATCACAACTCCGAAGGCTTCAAAGCGCACTTTGAAGGTCAACGGAAAAATGAAAGTTTCAGATATTGCTAACGAAATGGGTTTAAAAGCGGCGCAGTTGACCAAAGTTTTGATGACGAATGGTATGATGGCGAACATGAACACTGAACTTGATTTTGATACGATTGCTCTCATCGTTCCTGAGTTTGGTTGGGAAGCGCAAAATGTTTATAAAACGGCCGACGAAATGGCCATTGAAACAGCCTTTGGAAATTTAGATGCCGTAAAAATTATTCGTCCACCTGTTGTCACTGTGATGGGTCACGTCGATCACGGAAAAACATCTTTACTTGATGCAATTCGTAACGCCAACGTGGCTTCAGGCGAAGCGGGTGGTATCACGCAACATATTGGCGCGTACTCGGTGACAACTGAAGATGGAAGCTTGATTACATTCTTAGATACTCCGGGCCACGAAGCTTTTACGGCGATGCGAGCTCGCGGAGCGAACGCAACTGATATTGCGATTATTGTTGTTGCCGCAGATGATGGTTTAATGCCTCAAACGGCCGAAGCCATCAATCACGCGAAAGCGGCGGGTGTGCCGATGATTATTGCTGTGAATAAAATGGATAAGCCTGGCGCAAATCCCGAGCGCATCAAGCAGCAGTTAACGGAATTTGAAATCGTTCCCGAAGAATGGGGCGGAAATACAATATTTTGTGAAGTGTCTGCTCTTAAGCGATCAGGTATCAAAGAGCTTTTAGAAAATATTAAATTACTTGCGGAAGTTGCAGAACTTAAAGCAAATCCCGAGCGTTCAGGAACAGGAATTGTTGTTGAAGCCAAACTTGAAAAAGGTAAAGGCCCAGTTGCAACAATTCTTGTGAAAGATGGTTCTGTAGCTGTGGGTAACTTTATTGTCGCGGGTTCAATGCAAGGCCGCGTAAAATCTTTAATGAATGACAAAGGTGAACGCGTTGAAAAAATTGGACCCGGTCTTCCCGTTGAAGTCTTGGGTCTTGAAGGCGTTCCATCAGCTGGGGATCGTTTCGATGTTGTTTCAGATGAGAAAACGGCCGAGCACGTTGTTGAAACTCGAAAACACCAAGCTTTAGCTGCTTTTGATCCGAATAAAAAAATCACTTTGGAAGAAATGTTTTCTAAAGTGACCCAAGGTGATATCAAAGAATTTAATATCGTGTTGAAAGCCGATGTGCACGGATCGCTTGAGGCCGTGCAAGGAATGCTCAACAAGCTGACTTCGGCTGAAGTCAAAAATAAAATCATTCACGCGGGTGTTGGTGGAATTAACGAAAACGATGTTCTTTTAGCTCACACTTCAAAAGGAATTGTCATCGGTTTTAATGTGCGCCCTGATTCAAATGCGCAAGCCAAAGCAAAGCAAATCGGCGTTGATGTGCGATGCTATTCAATTGTTTATGAAATGGTCGATGAAATTAGAAAAGCGATGACAGGCCTTTTAGCGCCTCAAGTGATTGAAAAAGTTACGGGTTCGGCTGAAGTTCGAAATATCTTTAGCGTTCCAAAAATGGGAGTCATTGCCGGCTGTTTTGTGAAGCAAGGTAAAGTTCAACGATCGAACATGCTACGACTTGTTCGCGATGGAAAAATTGTTTACGAAGGTAAAGTGGGTTCATTAAAAAGATTTAAAGATGACGCAAAAGAAGTTGCTGAAGGCTTCGAATGCGGTATCGGTATCGAAAACTTTAACGATCTTAAAGTGGGCGATGTGATTGAATCTTTTATGAAAGAAGAAATCGCACGAGAAATGACACCTCTAAGTTAGGACTTTGCAATGAAAAAAAATAGCGATGGACGACGTAAATCGCGAGTTGAAAAGGAAGTTCAACTTGTGGTTTCTGAGTTCATTATTCATCATCTGCGAAATGAACTACCCGGGCTTGTGACTTTGACACGTGTTCAAATGCCAACTGATTTTCGTGCGGCTCAAATATTTTTGACTTACTTTAATCATGAACAAGATCAAAAACCTATTGATGCAGCCGAAGTGTTACAAAAATGGTCTAAGGATATTCAAAACGAAATTTCAGATAAATTAAAAATGCGGTATTGTCCGAAGCTCACTTTTTTTAATGACGAAACAACACATCAAATTTTAAAAATTGAAAAAATCCTCTCTAATTTATCAACGGGCGAAAAAGTTCTAGCTAATGACGAGTACGTTGAAGACGACATCGTTGAAGAGGACTCGAATTGAGTTCCACTTCAATGAATGGACTTTTGCTGATCAATAAGCCAACGGGCTTAACCAGTCACGATGTCGTTGCGCGCGTGCGACGTCTATTACAAACAAAAGAAGTGGGTCACTCAGGCACTTTAGATCCATTAGCCAGTGGTCTGATGATTTTACTCATCGGCGAAGCAACAAAGCTTAGCACGTTCGTGACTGATGGAGATAAAACTTACGATGTCGGCGTGAAGTTTGGGATAACAACCGATACTTTAGACATCACGGGAAAAGTTTTATCTGAAGCCCGTATTGAACATGATTTGCAACAAATCCACAGCGAAGCTCTGAAACTTCAAGGCGAAATGATTTTACCAATTCCAATGTACTCGGCAAAAAAAATTGATGGAAAAAAACTATACGAATATGCAAGGGAAGATCAGCCTGTGCAGCAGCCATCTAAATTGATGAAGTTTTGGGATGTTCAAGCGTCAGGATTGGAAAAAGAAATAAGATTTGTCTTGTCATGTTCGAAGGGAAGTTTTGTTCGCTCTTGGGTTCAGTTACTTGGAGAAAAATTAGGCTGTGGCGCAACAATGTCCAGTCTGATTCGGCTTAAATCACATCAGTTTGACCTTCAGAATGCTTGTACTTTAGAGCAATTAGAAGAATTGTCGACTGAGCAAAAAAATAACATTTTGATTCCGCTAGATGAAGCTCTCAATGGAGTGAAACGAATTCGAGTTAAAGGCCAAGATGCTGTGTTAATGAAAAATGGTCAAATCAGCCATCAGCTTCGCATTCAGTTGATTTCGGCTTTTAATCCTGATGTTGACCAAGTGATTCAAATTTTACCCGAGCAAAAAGGTCAACTTTTGGCCTTGATAGGTCTTGAAAAAAATCAGGGCTTCAGAATTAAAAGAGTCTTTAACTGTTGAAAAACCTTGAATATTTTCGTGCAGATTGCTATCACCATGAGAACTGTCTGGGGTCTCGTCAGCCATGACGTGATTTCGGATTTTAAAAATAAACTTTGCAAACTTGTTTGCAACAATTCGAAGGAGAACGTTAATGGCCGTTACAAAAGTACAAAAATCTGAAATTTTAAAAAAATTCAAAACAACTGAACTGGATACAGGATCACCTGAAGTTCAAGTTGCTTTATTAACTGCAAGAATCAACGAAATGTCGGGCCATTTTGCGATTCATAAAAAAGATAACCATGGTCGTATGGGTTTAATTAAATGTGTTAATCAACGTCGTAAATTACTTGATTACTTAAAATCAAAAAACCAAAAGCGTTACGAAACTCTGATCGGCGCATTAGACATCCGTAAATAATCAAATTAAAAAATTCACGAAGGCCCTAGCAAAGGGCCTTCAAAGTTTTAGACCACTAATAATTCAAGGAGAATTATGATCAACACAGTAACAACATCACTCGCTGGCCAACAAATTAAAATCGAGACAGGAAGAATTGCAAAACAAGCTGACGGATCAGTTCTTGTGACTTCTGGAAATAACATGGTTCTTGTGACCGCGGTTTCAAGCAAAGAAGCCAAACCCGATCAAGGGTTTTTCCCCCTGACTGTTGAGTACATTGAAAAATTTTATTCAATTGGTAAAATTCCCGGTGGCTACTTCAAGCGCGAAGGCAAGCCTTCGACAGAATCAGTTTTAAGCGCACGTATTATTGACCGACCGATTCGCCCTTTATTTCCTGAAGGCTATTTAAACGACACTCAAGTTGTGGCCACTGTTCTGAGTGCGGATGGCGCATTTCCTGTTGATGTCTTAGCCTCTTTAGGCGCTTCAGCAGCTCTTCATATTTCGGATATTCCGTTTTACGGACCTACAGCAGCCTGCCAAGTTGGACGAGTCGATGGACAATTTATCGCGAATCCGACGCCTGAGCAAAAAGCTAAATCAGACATGGATATCATTGTTTCAGGAACAAAAAATGGTCTGTTGATGGTTGAAGGCGAAGCGAATTTCATCACTGAAGCCGATGCCTTAGCGGCGTTAAAATTTGGTCACCAATCTTTGTTGCCACTTTTGCAAATTCAAGAAGAATTACGTGAAAAAACAGGATCAAAAGCAAAACGCGCTTTTGTAGCTGCGCAAATTGACGCTGACTTTAAGCAGACAGTTGAAAATTTAGTGACGCCTTTAATTCAGCAAGCCATGGCCCTCAAAGTTAAACAAGATCGCTATGCAGGTTTTGATAAAGCAAAATCAGCCGCAAAAGAAAAAATCACTTCAGCGATCGCTGACGACAAATTACGATCTCAACGAGACAAAGAACTTTCAAAAATTATCGAAGAGACAAAGTACAATGTGGCTCGCGCGATGATTTTAGATAAAGGTTCTCGTATCGATGGCCGTGATTTAAAAACAGTTCGTCCAATTTCTTGCGAAGTGGGCTTACTGCCGCGCGCGCATGGATCTGGGTTATTCACTCGTGGGGAAACACAGTGTCTAGGCACAGTGACTTTAGGAACAGCAGATGATGAGCAATCAATTGAGTCCCTCAACGGTGCTTACAAAAAAAGATTTTTACTGCACTACAACTTTCCTCCGTTTTCGGTGGGAGAAGTCGGTCGTTTTGGTGGACAAGGTCGACGCGAAATCGGTCACGGCAATTTGGCTGAACGTGCTGTCAAAGCAGTTATTCCTGATCACGTGAATTTTCCTTACACAATTCGTATCGTGAGCGAAGTTCTTGAAAGTAACGGATCAAGTTCAATGGGCTCTGTCTGCGCATCGATTTTAGCTTTGCTTGATGCGGGAGTTAAGATCAAAGGAAATGTTGCGGGAATTGCAATGGGTCTGATCAAAGAAGGCGACCGTGTTGCTGTATTATCAGATATTCTTGGTGATGAAGATCACTTAGGTGATATGGACTTCAAAGTGGCTGGAACATCAGCGGGAATTACAGCTTTGCAAATGGATATCAAAATTGACTCGGTTAGTTTTCAAGTGATGGAAACAGCTTTGAATCAAGCGCGTGATGGACGTCTTCATATTTTGGCTGAGATGGAAAAAGTGATGAAAATCGCTCGCGGAGAACTTTCTGAATTTGCTCCACGAATTGAAACAATTAAAATTAAGCCCGATAAGATTCGTGAAGTCATTGGTTCCGGCGGAAAAGTTATTCGTGGAATTACAGAGCAAACAGGCGTTAAAATTGAAATTCAAGATGATGGAACAATTAATATTGCTTCTGCCGACCCGATTGCCACTCGCAAAGCAATAGCCATGATTGAAGCGATTTGCGCGGAAGCCGAAGTTGGAAAAACATATCAAGGCAAAGTGATGAAAATTGCTGAGTTCGGTGCTTTTGTTGAAATTCTTCCGAACACGCAAGGTTTGTTGCATATCTCTGAAATCGCTAACGAGCGAGTTCGTGTGGTAACTGATGTACTTAAAGAAGGCGAAATGATTGATGTTAAAGTCCTTGAAGTCGATCGTGCGGGTCGTATTAAATTGTCGCGTAAAGCTTTGCTTCAGTAATGAAGTCGATCGGTTTCACGTCAAGATGATGAGAGCTGAATCATGAGCACTTATAAAAAATCAACTTTACCAAATGGCGTGCGTGTTGTGACTGAACAACACGCTTATTCAAGATCTGTGTCGATTGGTGTTTGGGTTTTGACGGGGACGCGTGATGAAAAAGAAAATGATATCGGTTTATCCCATTTTGTTGAACACCTTGTTTTTAAGGGCACAAAAAAAAGAAATGCTTTTCAAATTGCGAAGTCACTTGAATCTTTAGGTGGTGATTTAAATGCTTACACCACACGTGAATACACAAATTATCACTGCTTGGTTTTAAAAGAAGATTGGAAAATCGGCCTGGAAGTTCTTTCGGATTTGGTTTGCAATATGAGTCTTTCAAAAAAAGATTTCGAACTTGAAAAGAAAGTGATTTTGCAAGAAATTGCCATGAGTGACGATACGCCGGAAGATCTTGTTTATGATTATTTTTTTGAAGGCGTTTACAAGAATCATCCGTTAGGTCGCCAGATCTTAGGAAAAAGTCAGACGATCGAAAAGATGACTCAAAAAAGAGTTTACGAGTTCTATCGTCATTTCTATCAAGGTCGAAATTTAATTATCAGCGCAGCTGGCCCGATTGATCATGATCAATTTGTCATTCAATGCCAAAAACTTTTTAGAACACGTAAAAAGTTTGTCTCTAAAATAGATCGACGCGCTCCACGTTGGACCGTTTGTCGAAAAATTTATGAAAAAGACATGGAGCAATCTCATATTTTAGTGGGCTTACCTGCAACAAGCTTTAACGATAAATTTCGTTTTGAAGCTTTTATTTTAAATTCATTACTCGGCGGGGGTATGACCTCTAAACTGTATCAAGCTGTGCGCGAAAAACAGGGTTTGGCCTATACGGTGTATTCGTCTTTGAATACGAATGCAGATTCAGGAAATTTAACGATATACGCTGGAACAGATACGACAAATGTAAAAAAAGTAATTCAGATTTTTGCAGAAGAGCTGCGTAAAATTAAAAAATCGGGATTTAAAAAAAGTGATTTGGATTTATTTAAAACTCAAGTTCGTGGTCAGCTTTTAATGGGATCAGATGATATTGAAAATCGTATGAGCTCTTTAGGAATTAACGAAATGATTTTTGAAAATTACAGATCCGTTGAAACGGTCATTTCGCAAATTGAAGCGGTTGATGTCAAGTCGATGAATCAATATATTAAAAATAATTTTGATTTAAATAAAGTGGCCGTTATTTTAATGGGTCCCCAATTAAAAAAACATAAAAACTGGTTGAATGATTTTAACTTTTCGAACACTTAAAAAAGAGGTCGCAGATGAATACCCCATTTCAAAATGAAATTAGATTCTTTAATAAATTAAAAATGAATATTAAAAAATGGCCTCACTTTAAAGGCGAACTACCAGCGTATCAGTCGATCGGAGCCAGTGGTTTTGATGTGCGCGCTCAGTTAGAAGGTGGAACATTGATTTTAAAAAAAGGTGATCGTGCTTTAGTGCCCACCGGACTTTCTTTTGAAATACCACTTGGTTTTGAAATTCAGGCTCGGCCTCGCAGTGGCTGGGCGGCCAAACAAGGCTTAACGGTGCTGAACACACCGGGAACGATTGATGCTGATTACCGTGGTGAAGTGAAAGTGATTTTGATCAATTTAGGTCAAGAAGATGTTGTGATTCAAGATCAAGATCGATGTGCTCAGTTGGTTTTAGCTCCGGTGTATCAAGCTGATTTTGAATTGGTTTCGGAACTGTCATCGACCGAGCGTGGGTTGGGCGGATTTGGATCAACGGGTAAAGTTTAGTTTTGAATTCAGCCTAGTTGCTCACGCGGTTCATAAACCAAGCGATCAGTATCAACACAAATAAAGCCCCAACTAATTCATAGGCCCTTCTTTTAGAAAGTTTAAAATTTTCACACAGACCGACTACACCTAGAAGCGAAGTGAAAGCAAAGCCAATCAATGTGACCGGTGCAAAGTACTCGGATAGAATTTGAAAAAGATAAAACGGAATCGAAGATAAAATAACCAAAGTAAATATTTTTCGATAAGACTGTGTTTTGTTTTCAAAAAATTGAAAATAATAATACAGAAACATCGCAAGCAATAAGGCAGCGATCGTTGAAACGACGGGCATTAAAAAAATACCTTCAGCCACTCTGTAAAAATTAAGTTTAATCAGGCCAGCTAAAACTCCTGAAGCAATCGCTAGTAAAACTTGAACTAAAAATAATGAAGTCCAGCTCCAATCGGGAAGTTCTGTGATTTTTTGCAGAGGGTTTTTGACAAATTCAATCAAGTACTGAAGGATTTTTCGAAAATCAAAATCTTGAGGTAGAGGGCTGACTTCTTTCATACAAGATCATTTTCGGCAAGTTCGATACAATGGTCAAGAAAACGATCAAACTGGACCTGATTTTGTTCGAATAGATTCGTTTCATAGCGCAGACTTTGAATTCGATTGAACCTGCAGAAAAGTTCATGCAGTCGGTAGTAAAGCGGTTTGCGAACAGAGGCTTTCTTATCTACTTCGAAAAAATAAATTTGAGATGATGTTTTAAATGAGTTTAAATTTTTATTTGTTGTGATCAAAGTTACAGTTGAAGCTTGATGCTGATAAAGCCAGGGTCTTAATATAGATTCAAACTCTTTGAAACTTTCGTCGGCCATCATAAAATGAAAATCTTCGCTCTTAGCGGACTCAAGCCAGGCCGTCAGCGCTTTTAAGCGATTTTGCTTGTCGCGAAAAGCTAAGATCAAAGGTTTTGTCGGGTACCCGTGGGCTTCCAGATTCAATTTAACTGTGTAGGCCGTGGTTTTTGTGCAAAACAAACTACGGGGTCCAGAGATAAAAACCAGCGGGTAACGAGTCAATAAGCAGTTCGGCCTTAGGGCGAGGTTCTGAGTGTTCATAGGATCTAGCATAGAAAAATAGGGGGCTTTTTGGCAAACTAGAAGATGAGGTTTTCAATATGATGGGTTTGTCTCGTAAAAGTTGTTACTGCGCTTTTTGTAAAACAACTCGCAAAGTTTATATTCACAAGCATTTAAGTTTTGTGGAAGTGCTTGGTTTGGTGGGCTTAAGTTTACTGATTACATTTGCTGTGTATCAGACTTTGGATTTAAGAGGCCTTTATTTGATCGGAACTTTATTGTTGGTGGGCGAAATTTTTTCGCAGCTTAAATGGAGAGCTTCGATGATTTGTCGCAATTGCGGTTTTGATCCTGTTGTCTATGTTCGAAGTCCTGAGCAAGCAGGGCTTAAAATTAAAGCATTTCTGGAACGACGTTCTGAGTCAGTTGAGCATTTGTTCAGTTCTCCGGTTGTGATGCCTCAGACTAAAAAGCTTAAAGGCGAAAATCTTTCTTTAAAAATGTAATTGAATTCGTCTATAATTCGACTTCAAGCAGATGCTTGAAGGAAGACTTAGAGATGCGATTAAATTCTAATTTTATTGTCCTCTTTATTTTGTTTTTTTCAATAATATCTGCAGCCGAGCAAAAAGCTAAAATCGTCAGCCCACAAGTTGAGATTTATTCAAATGCGGATTTTGATTCCGATGTTCTTGAAACAGTTAAAGCGGGCGAATCTTATTCGATATCGGATCAAGTTTACGGGCCTTTTTTTCGAATCAAATTAAAATCAGGAAAAATTGGATACATTCCTGATACGGAAGTTTTTATTGAAGGTAAAGGCCGCGTTGTGCCGGGCGCCGCTGAAGTCGACGAAGATCCTTTTTTGCAACAAATGACGACTCCTGATGAAGAGCCCAAAAATAAAAAAAAATTAAATTCTAAAAAAAATAAACAAGACGATGAAGAAGATGATGATGATGATGACGAGCGAGAGTACAGTGGCCTGACGGTTCAGTTGATCAATTATCATGAAGATACTTTGGGTGCCGTACAAGTTGATGACTTAACAGCTATTGGCTACAAGAGCATTCATGATTTAGCTTGGGAGATTTTAGTCTCATTTAAAGCTCCGGCCTACTATGGAAAACTTTTAAACGCTTCGGTAAAGGGTTTAAATGTTTGGGGTGATTTTGGTGTTTCGAATGAAGTTCCTTTAAGTCGAAGAGTGAGTGGACGTTATGGAGGGGCATTTTTTACACATGCGTCTATCTTATCAGTAGAGGCTCCCCAGAAAACCTATGATCTGCAAGAGGTCACAGTGGGGGCCTTGTTAGAAGGTGGATTTTTATTTAAATTTAAAAAATTATCTTATGATTTGTCGTTAAAATATTTTTTTGAGCGACAATCATACGGCGCAATAGGTTTTTCAATTTTCTTTTAATAAGTAGGTCTATGGCATCAATTCAAATTTTAGGCTCAGAAATTGTGAATCAAATTGCAGCGGGTGAAGTTGTTGAAAGACCGGCTCACTTAGTCAAAGAGCTGATCGAAAACAGTTTAGATGCAAACTCAAAAAAAATTCATCTAGATGTTTTAAACGGAGGGCGATTTCTTCGCTTGACTGACGATGGCCAGGGTATTTTTTCGTCTGAATTAGTTTATGCATTACAAAGACATGCGACCAGTAAAATTCGTCAGACCAGTGATCTGTGGAATTTAAATTCTTACGGATTTCGTGGTGAAGCTTTAGCCAGTGTGGCGGCTGTTTCTAAATTGACTTTAAAAAGTATCGAGCACACCGAGCAAATTGCATCGCAGATTGTGTCTGATTTTGGCCAAGTGTCATCTGTGAAGCCAAGTTCAGTGGTTCGAGGAACTGAAGTTCTTGTTGAGTCGCTTTTTGAAAATGTACCTGCACGCTTAAAGTTTTTAAAATCCGACACCACTGAAAATCAACAAATTAAAGCGGTCGTCAAAGCTTTAGCCTTAGCTTATCCCCAGACAGAGTTTAAATTGACGATAGAAAATGAACTTCAACTTTTTTATTCAGCAAAAAAAAATAAACTGGATCGAGCTAACGAAGTTTTTGAAGGAAAAAAACTATTTCACACCAAGTCTCAAAAAAACCAATGGTCTTGTGAAATTGTTTACTCGTCACCGCAAGATGTGGCGAAAACTTCAAAGCAAATTTGGATTTTTGCACAAAATCGTTGGGTGCAAGATCGAGCGCTCCATGCAGCGATCATGGACTCATACCGTAGCTTATTAATGCACGGCGAATACCCTTATGTGTCGTTGTGGCTTGATTGCGATCCTCAGGAAATTGACGTGAATATTCACCCAACAAAAAGCCAAATTAAATTTCAAGATGCTTCGACAGCTTTTCGAATTGTGCAAAGTACTTTGCGCGAAGCTTTAGAAAAAGCGCCTTGGTTGAGTGCTTATCAACCTTCATCGATTCAACAAAATTTGAGTTTTGAATCAAAGTTAAATTCAAGTCGAAGTGATTACCAAAATTTGAGTTCAACGACAGATAGCCTCAGTTTTAAAGATCAAAGCTTACGTCAAACTCAGTACAAAAATAAAAATTTTGATTTGAACGATTTGCAAAAATTAAAAGTGAATTCCCAAATAACTCATCAAGCTGATCATTCTGATTTGGGAGCGGCCAGGGCATGGAGCTCGTTGCAAATTATTGGTCAATTGAATTTAACTTATCTTGTCTGTCAAAAAAATGATCGCATGGTTTTGGTGGATCAACATGCCGCCCATGAACGAGTGGTTTTTGAATCCTTGATGCAAGATTGGAAAGCGCAAAAATTTGAGATTCAAGATTATCTTTTTCCGTTAGCGATTGATCTGAGTGAAGACAAAGTTGAAATTTTATTGCAGCACGCGGCTGAAATTCAAAATTTAGGTTTTCAGATCGAGCAATTAGGCCCCCAGGCCATTGGTATTAAAGCGGCCCCAAGCCTGATTAAAGACTCAAGCCTGCCTTTGGTATTTGAAAAAATGGCGATGGATCTTTTGCAAAATGGTGGAAGTTTTGCGATTGAAAAAAAGATTTCTGATCTTTTTGCGACGATGGCTTGTCACTCGGTGGTTCGCGCAGGCCAAAGCCTAAGCCACGTAGAAATGAATGAGCTTTTGATCAGTATGGATCAATTTGCTTTATCAAGTTTTTGTCCGCATGGAAGACCCGTTTCAATTGAACTTTCTTTTAAAGAAGTAGAAAAACTTTTTGGCCGCATCAACTAGTCAAAAAGTCATTTTTGTAATTGGAACGACAGCCAGCGGAAAAAGTTCCTGGGCTTTAGCGCAAGTCGCACGCTTTGGTGGTTCGATCGTCAACATTGATAGCGTGCAAATTTACAAAGGTCTTGAAATTGGATCAGCGGCACCCACTGAAGTTGAAAAAAAACAAGCGCCTCATTATTTATATTCTTATGTCGAAGCTCCCCATGAAATAACTGTCGCAGAATACATCAACGATTTTTATCAGTTGGTGGATCAAAAATCAGAGGCTTCGGCGATTCAGTTTCCGCTTTTTATTGTGGGTGGAACTGGATTCTATATTCAGGCTTTAGAAAAAGGGCTTTATGATATTGCTGCTGTTTCAGAAAATATTAAAACTGAATTAAATCTTCAATTAGCCGACGAACTTAAAAATAATTCTGCTCCTGTAAAGCTTTATGATGAACTTTTAAAAAAAGATCCTCAGACACACATTCATATCAACGATCATTACCGACTTGTTCGAGCTTTAGAGATTATTCGTTCAACGGGATTCAAACCATCTGACTTAAAAGAGCAAACAGCCTTTCGAAAAAATAAAATTCCCTTTGAATTTATAAAAGTTGGTTTTCAATTTGAAAAAGAAATATTACATCAGCGTGTGATCGATCGAACAAAGCAGATGATCGAAACAGGCATCATCGAAGAGACCGAATTCTTTTTTAAAAATAACTTCTTAAACTGGGCCCCGCTATCGAGTGTTGGTTTTAAAGAAACACTTGAGTATCTTCAGCAAAATAAAACAAAAGATTGGTTGCAGGATGCGATTACTCAATCGACTTTGCGCTTGATCAAAAAACAGCGAACTTGGTTCAAAAGAGATCAAGCTGTACTTTGGTCTGACCAAGCAGAGCGTCTTCAGCAATTTCTGGCAGATGATTGACCCTACTGAGCAGACATTGCGATAATTAAATCTATGAAAAGTATGACTGGTTTTGGAGTTTTTAAAACTCAAAGTAATGATTTATCGATTGAAGTCAGTATTCGCGCCGTGAACGGTCGATTTCTAGAAACTCGATTTCATTTGCCGCGCGTTTATTTTGCTTTTGAAAGTGATCTTAAAAAAAAACTAAACTCGATGGCCTTGCGTGGAACTGTTGATATTTATATTTCGCGAAAGTTGAAAGTAAATCAATCGGCTGGGCGAATTGTGATCAATACAAAGCTTGCGCAAGAGTACATGAAGGCTTTTAAAAAATTATCTGTTGATTTGCGAATGAATGAAAGTATTCGTTTGGATCAAATCAGTAAACAGCCCGATGTCATTCAAGTTGAAGAGTCTGATGTTGTTCATCCGCAAGAAGCTCAGTTGTTGCGTAAAACTTTTGAAGCTGCATTAAAAAAGTTTGATAGTGAAAGACTTCGTGAAGGTTTAGCGTTAAAAAAAGATCTTCAAAAAAATTTAAAAGATTTACAAAAACATGTTCATAAAGTTTCACGACTTCGGGACGAAGCGAATAAAATTTTGATTGAGCGTTTCGAGACAAAAGTAAAATCAAGGCTTCCTAAAGAAGTGGCAGGCCATGTGATGGATCCGCAACGCATTTCACAAGAGATTGTCATTCAGCTTGAAAAAGCGGATATCAATGAGGAACTGACTCGATTGACAGAGCATTTAAAAAATTTCGAAAAGCTGATTGAAAGTCCTGTCGTCGAAGGAAAAAAATTAGATTTTTACACCCAAGAGCTTTTGCGTGAAGTGAATACGATTGGGTCTAAAAGTCAGGTTGCGGGTATTACGGAAGCTGTGGTTGAAGCAAAAACATTGATCGAGCGTATTCGGGAGCAAGTGCAAAACATCGAATGAAAACAAAAATGATCATCGTCGCAGCCCCCAGCGGGGCTGGTAAAAGTAGTTTTGTTGAACGAATTGCTCTAGAGGACTTGCGCCTTCATGACATTATCACTTACACCACGCGCCCCATGCGCCACCATGAAAGCCCCGGTAAGCCTTATTTTTTTATTTCTATTGAAGATTTTAAGAAAAAAGTTTCTGAAGACTTTTTTATTGAGTGGGCGCAAGTGCACACAAACTTGTACGGAACTTCTTTTGAACAAATTCATTTGGCCTGGGCAAAAGATAAGGTCGTCATCATGGATATCGATATTCAAGGTGTCGCAACATTTAAATCGAAGTTCCCAGACGCAAAAACCGTGTTTATACTACCGCCTTCAATCGAAGAGTTAAAGCGTCGCGTTATTAAGCGGGATGGGGCTCCTCCCCCGGATTTAGATGTTCGCATGGCCAATGCCGAAAAAGAAATGAGCAAAGCCGGTGATTTTGACGTTCAGATCATCAATGATGACTTTGAAAGATCTTTTGCAGAATTCAAAAAAGTTGTTGAGAAATGGATCACTTAGAGCTACTTTAGCAGTCTTAACTTAATGTATTAAATTTTAAAATTGTGAGGCTTACATATGGCACGAGTTACCGTTGAAGATTGCATGGATAAAGTACCCAATCGTTTTGCTTTGGTTTTACTTGTGGCTAAACGAGCGAAACAACTTTTAAAAGGCAGCGACTGCACAGTTGCAACGAAGAACAACAAATACATCGTTAATTCTTTGCGTGAAGTGGCGATGGGTAACGTTGGTTTCGAGTCTAAAATTGACCCACAAACAGCGATGACAGATATGCTTTTTGATTTAAACAAGTAAAGCTAGCCTCTAAGCTTTGGTCTGTATTTTACCTTAATTAGCAGCTTTTTAGATGAATTTAATTTACCCGCTTAAACAGCGGGTTTTTTTATATTATAATAAAGAATGCTTGAAACAAGTTTAGATGACAGGCTTCCGCAAAAACCGATTAAGACTGTCGAAGAATTATGTGAAAAAATTAAAGCCTACCATAGCACAGCTCCGGTTCAAATTATTGAACGGGCGTATCGCTATTCTGAAAAACATCACGAAGGTCAAATGCGACGTTCAGGTGAACCTTATATATCGCACCCCCTGAATGTCGCGGGCATCTTAGCGGACTTGCGTTTAGATATTGATACGATCGTCACCGGTCTTTTGCATGACACGGTTGAAGATACCGATGCGACTCTTGATGAAGTCAAAGCCGAATTCGGTGATACAGTGGCCGCTTTAGTTGATGGCGTTACTAAAATTGGCCAAATGAATTTTCGAAACAGCTTTGATAAGCAAGGCGAAAATATTCGAAAAATGATTGTCGCAATGGGAAAAGATGTTCGCGTGGTGTTGGTGAAGCTGGCAGATCGACTTCATAATATGCGAACTCTGAATCACATGCCTTACGAAAAACAAGAAAGAATTGCGCAAGAAACTTTAGAAATTTACTGTCCTTTGGCGGGTAAAATCGGGATCAGTGATTTAAAAATTGAGCTAGAAGATTTGTGTTTTCGTTACTCACGCCCTGATAAATATTACGAGCTCATTCAGACAATTAAAAAAAATGAAGCCGAAACAGACCGCTACATTGCAGAAGTCAAAAAAAGCGTGACAGAACTTATTGCAAAAACATCGATTAAAAATTTTAAAATTTATGGCCGATCAAAACATTTATGGTCGGTCTATCGAAAAATGACTTCACGTAATTTATCTTACGATCAAATTTATGATGTGTTGGCTTTTCGTGTTCTTGTGAGCTCGGTGGTGGAATGCTACGAGATGCTGGGTTATATCCATTCGATCTGGAAACCTATACCGGGACGCTTTAAAGATTTTATTGCGATGCCAAAATCAAATAATTATCAATCGCTGCACACAACAGTGATTGGTCCCGGCGGCGATCGAATTGAAATTCAAATTCGAACAGAAGAAATGCACTTGATCGCGGAAAAAGGAATCGCGGCCCATTGGAATTACAAAGAGCGCGGAAAATTGCAATTGGGTGAACTTGAAAAAGCCAACTGGTTGCGTGAACTGGTTTCGCTAAATCAGCAAGGCGCTTCGCCTGACGAATTTTTAGATACGATTAAAACAGATTTAGTTGAAAACGATATTTATGTTTTTACCCCCAAAGGGGACGTGCAAGAACTTCCCGATGGGGCCACTCCGGTGGATCTAGCTTACGCGATTCACTCTAAATTGGGCGACATGTGCACAGGCGCAAAAGTAAATGGTAAGATGGTCCCGCTGAAACACACTTTGGTGAACGGGGACCGCGTTGAAATTATCACGTCAAAGACTCAGCAGCCTTCAAAAGATTGGCTGAAGTTTGTTGTCACAAATAAAGCTAAATCTAAAATTCGCCAGTTCGTCAAAGAAGAGCAGCGTAAAAATGCGATGAATATGGGTAAAGATATTGTTGAAAAAGAATTTCGTAAATTCGGAATGGCCGCCGTTAAATATTTGAAAGGGCCTGAATTCGATAAGTACATGAGCGAAAGTGGAATCAGCGATCTGGAAGAACTTTATGCCCGCGTAGGTTACGGAAAATTTGAACCCAAGCATCTGATTGATAACTTAAGCCCCGAAGCCATTGAAAAAGAAGCCTCTAAAACGGATGACTCGACATTGATGGAAAAAATTATTCGGTCGGCCAAGGCAAAACTTCGTAAATCCAGTTCACTTGTCACTGTTGACGGAATGGATGATGTGCTGGTGCATTTTGCGAAATGCTGCGGCCCGATACCTGGCGATTCGATTACGGGCTTTATCAGCCGAGGTAAAGGAATTATTATTCATCGCTCAAGCTGCCAAAAAGTTTTTGAAAACGATCAAATGCGACGTGTGGATGTGGCCTGGACATCAAAAACAGCAGGCCTTGGACAAGAGCGCCAAGTGAAGCTGGAAGTTGTCGGACAAGACGTTCCCGGGCTTTTGAAGTTGATGTCCGAATCTTTCGCCGTTCAAGGCATAAATATCGAATCAGCCCAGATCCGCACAACTCGCGATAAAAAAGCAATTTGCCAATTCGAAGTGTCTGTTAAAGACATCGCGCAATTGTCTTCAGCTATATTAGCTTTGCAAAAAATTAAGGGTATCATCAACGTGCAACGCGTGATGGGTTAGTTTTTAAAAAGAATTAAAGCATTTCTAACGTGCCTATCAAAGCACTTAAACTATGTTGTGTAACGTCGATTCTATATTTTAAATAAGGGGTATTTGATTGTTCATTTATTGTGTTTGCGAAAGAGCCGGGATAGGGCAAAGTTTTACTTTGTGACGAAAGCAGATAGAGCATTATTCTTAGTACAGTCAATTTAATTTTTTGTTGAAGTAGATTGTCGGTTTTACAAATTGTTTTGCATGCTGAAATAAGTCCTTCTGCTACAGTCGCAAGATCAGACGTGCTTTTTGTAAGTCCATAAGAACTATTTAGAGTATCAAAATATTTGATCGTTGAGATCGTAGTTTGTCGAGTATGTAAAAGAATTGATTCGGGAAGTTTATCTTTTAAAAAGGGACTTTTTTGTTTTTTTGTTAACATTGCTAATTTTTCAGTTGCTATAAGTGCCCAATGATCTAAGGGCCAAGATTTTTGCTGTGCTTTAACTTTTGCCAAATATTCAAGTCCATTCACTGCCGCTTTAATGTAATTTGGATTATTGAGATAATCTCCAGAGTAAAGCAATGCTAGAATAGCTTCGCCGGCAAAAAAAGGAGAGTAATTGTCATCACTTGCTCCTTTAAATAAACTGTAGGATGAATAAAATGATCCATCTTTTTTTTGCATATTGACAATATGATTTGCAATATTTGGAATTTGATCATTGATATTTGAAGTTAATCCAGATTTCTGGGATGTAATCATTGAAACGAGCCCAAGTGATGTTGAGCCTAAGGTAATGTAATCTCTTGAATCAAAAAAAGCTGAACTTGATTTTGTAATTTGTTTTAGCAGTTTGCTTAAATATCTGTTTGCATTTTGAATTGTCTTAACAGCCATTTTATTTTTATATTTTTGGTTATACTGATTTAGACTATAAATCACTCCGGCATGTCTAGTCAGACTGTAGTATTGCTCAATGCTTTGGTTTTCATTGGGTGTTGAAAATTCGTAGACAAAAGAGCCATCTTTTTTGTTTCTTGCAACAAGAGATTCTAAAGCTATATTCGCGGCATCAGATAACTTTAGTTTGAATTCAGATTTTGAAAACAGAGCTACAAGCCCACCTTCTCGAAGAGTTCCGTACAGCGCTCCGTTGTGAATTGATAATTCTCCAGAAATAATTCCTTGAACATCATATTTTTGCAAAAGTTTTCCACGAGCTGTGTCTACAGCGCAAACATGGCTTTCAAAACAGGCAATCCATGTCTTTGTTTGATGAGTTTTAGTGTCTGAAATGATGGGGCTTGGATAGCGCATTGACGCTCCACCGATCTTCAGCTTCCATTTTTCAAAACCTGTGTTCAGATCAATTGCGAATAGGTATCCAGACTCTGAACTTGCTATAATTAAGCCCTGTCGTTCACTTAAAGCAGGGCTTGCTTGCGAGCGCCCCTCAAGATTTTTCTTCCAAATTATATGACCATTTGTGTTGTCAATTTTATAGAGATAATTATCCCAGGACGTAATATAGAAAAAGCCATGATAAGATAATCCTGTGGATTTAATTTGGCCATCTACTAAAACTTCCCATTTTGTCAGCCCCGTTAATAAATCAAATGCAAATATCTTGTTACTGTTGGTCCCTATAAGGATAAGATTATTTTTCAAATCAACGGTAGGCGAAGAGTGCGATTGGTTTTCTAAATACGGGCTCCTCCAAATAATTTTTCCGTTCATTCGATCTACTTTAACAACATAACCATTGTAAATATTTGTCGTTTCAACAGTGATATATATAGCGTCTTCTAATATAACTGGTGAGCTTCCAATAACCCCTCCGAGTTTAATGATCCACTGCACTTCTCCAGTTGTCTTATTAAGTGCAATTAAATCTCCAGCATACGTGCCAAAGTAGACGTTATGTTGATCCAGTGCCGCTGTGCTGTGTATTCCCCGGGGAGAATCCGATGCAATGTAAGACCATTTATATTGGCCATATTGGTCAAGTGCATAAAAATATCCTGTGTCGGACCCAACATAAATGCCGCTATCATCAATTGCAGGCGAGGATTTACTTGCACTATGAATTCCGACGTTTAAGTCCGGCATGAGTGGAATAGAAATATAATCAGAATAAGTTGTCTTTTCAGTAGATCCACTTCGAGATAAATCAGAGCGGAAGTTGAATGAAGATTGTCCCAAATTTGAGGTCGCGCTTTGGTTAATTAAAAATGGTATCGGCTGAACAGGGTATAAAGAATTTGGCTTCGGCCTATCTGTATTCACGATAGAGTGAGAGAACTTAAAGACTGGAAAAAGCACGAATAAAATATAAATTACGATATAATATTTTTTCATTATTTTATAATCCAGTCGTTGAAACCAAAATGAGAATATTCAAGACTGGGGTCACAGACATTATCTATTGATAATATTTGCTGGAACATAGCGTCTGAAGTGCGTCGGCTATTCAAATAAAGTGAAATTTTTTGAAATCCTATTTTGAGTTTTAAATGAGGGCAGAATTTTTGTGCCTTTTGAAAATAGACAAATGGATCGCACTGTTTTCGAACTAAAGTGTAGATGTCGCTTGGTAGTGTTGAGACTTCATATTTTTTATAAGAAAAAGACACGATTGCTTTTGAATCACACACAGTAAGAGAATCAAACATGTTAAGTGCAAAGGCGCGCCCTTCGCCTGTCAAAGATGTGTCGCCTTTGTTGAGCAAAGGAACTGACTGCATAACAAAAAATAAAAATAAAACGGCCAAAGAAGTTTTGTTTATCAGCGCCACATGATTTTTTTGACTTTGAAAAAAATGAATAGGTATGAAGAAAAGTATTAGAAACATCGTTATAGGATAATAGCTACCAACAATCCAATACGACATAATATGAAATAGACAAAACTGTAAAAAAGTCAGCCAAAAAATCCATTTAGATTTGGATAGTAAACCAAATGAAAGAATTGTTTCTAGTAAATAGACATAAACGCAGGATATTGGCAAAAGTCCATTGTTTTTTAACCATGCTACTGGCGAGTTTGGATTGATCCAAGAATCTGGTATGGCCCACCCTGAAAACCATTCAAGATTCGTTTTTAATAAACCCGCAGCAAGATAGAAAGTTACAACTGTATATCTGCAAAGAAGTGATTTCTGTGGAAAAAATAAATAAACAAAACTAAGCCAGAAAGGCATGTAGTGATAATTTCCCATAAACATAAAGTCTTGAAAATAAATGGCCAGCTTATAGAGGGTTAATACAATTAAGCCAACATATCCAAAGGCTATTGATCGACGTTGCAGGAATAGAACTGCAGCAACTATTGATATAAGACCATACAAAAAAGAGATCGCATCGAAATATTGTATAATCCAAAGCCGAGTGCTTTCGCAATTTTCAAAAAAACCCCAGCAAATAATTTTTTCAGTTGTTTCTTTTAGAATTTGTCCATCTTTGTTTATAAAAATATTCCACCAAGTGTGCAGATGTATTAAGCTAAGGCTAAATCCTAAAATTCTTAGAGATAGATCGTTTGTGATTTCGACGATCTGATTTCGAAAGTATTTAATGATCATTTTGAATTAATCCGTAGGCTTTCGCCGTTATGTTATCGAATGGAAGCTGCGTATTTTTGTCATAAATGGCATTGATAAAAATCGCGTTTGGAAATTCGCTATTTCTTAAATCGGCCCCTCGAAGATCAGTAAAACTAAAGTCACAGGATGTGCAGACTGCAAAACGCATATCTGTGTTTTGCATATTTGATTTTGAAAATTTAACCATGCGTCCTTTAAGCCCTCTTATGTCGGCATGGCTTAAGTTACTTTCAATTAAATTGACATACTTCAAGACTGCGCCTCTGAGATTACTATTACTTAAATCGACTTCGATAAATTCACAAGATGTTGCAAAAAATTGATCGAGTTGGGCATTTTGAATTTGAGTCCCAAAAAATTTTGAATTGAGACACTTAGATTCGCTTAATTGTGCATTTGCCATTCTGATTGAACCAATTCTTGCATGAGACATAAAACTTGAAAATGAATTATAAAGATCGGTTACTTCGCTTCGATTGTAATACAGAGGGTTTGAATTTTTATTGTTCAAGTTTGAAAAAAAATAAGCTGTGTAAAATACAACGGCTACGATGGGTAAAAAATTTATCAATTTAAAACGTTCTATTTTCATACGACTCAACTTAAGTCAGTTACTTCGATTTTACGAAATTTACATTGTGTAAAAAACTAAATACTATCATAATTAGATTTATGTTTGGGACAAAATACAAGTATAAATTGAAATTTGACAACAAAGGAAACAGTCTTATTTCAGTCATGTTTGCCGTAGCCATTTTAACAGTAGTTACTCTGGGAGCAATGACATTAGCTTCAGACATGTCCAAAACAGAGCGCTCATTTCGAATTAAAAATGATGCTCTTGAATTCAAAAATTTTGTTGCTACTCAAATGTCATTACCAAATGTTTGTAAAGCTAACTTTTCTGGTCAAACATTAATTGTCGGCGGCAACATAAGTAAAACCAGTTTGTATGGAGTTGACGTATCTGGAGTTCTAGATTCAGGAAAACTTATTTCTTCAAGTGTTGCTGGTAATAATCTGGCATCCAACGGTCTTATGCTTTCAAGTTTGCAGGTCGCAAACATCAGTTTAATTTCTACAAATACCTATAAGGGAAGTTTAAAACTTAACTTTACGGGTTCGGAAATTGTCGGTGGTGCGAACTTTACACGTGAGTTTGGAATTGTTTTTCTTACTAATGCCGCTAATGTGGTTCAGGATTGCACTGTTTCAGGCGGGGTTTTGCCGGGCGCTGGAGCCTCGGGTGGTAACTGTCCCGCGAGGACTCACGTTCGATCGGGGTATAACAATTATGGGAATCTAGTATATCAAGATTTACCAGCTGGATTTCCAACCCAATTTGCCGCACTCCCAGCAACTGTAGTTACTCGCGAGGCGCTTGGCCAACGTAATGCAAATACTTTAGTTGAGCGTATCGGATATTCGTGTACTAATGGGTTTTGGCAAGATGAAACAGTGGACGTTTACTACGATCCTGGTTCTGGCGGCGATGACGGAAATTAAATTGGTTCACATAAATAGATCTTCTTTTTACTTTTATATTTCTCGCTATAGCCTTCACGGATAAATTTTTTCGAAGTATTAACCGGGCAAATCAGAGTTTTCGTATCCAAAGAGCATTTTGCAGATCCGGAATTTTCTTTACACAGTGTAGATCCGTCATTCAGTTGGACTTCGATACCACCCCCGCCTTTTTCTACTAGAGATTTTTCAGATGAGGCCTCTAATGTTACGGAATTTAGCTGCTGTGCGCTGTGTGGAATTTCGGTATTCATTTTTTTCTCTAAAAGATCAAGTCGATTTTCAATTTTTTCGAGTGACTGTTGTAATGGAGCTAGATCTACATTCGAATGACTACTAGAATTTTGGTTGGGTTTGGATTGTTGTTGAAATGCTATTAATCTTTCTTCTATTTCTGACAGTCTTTTGGATTGTGTACTATTGTCTTTGCCAAGCTTTAAACTATAGCCGAGTAATCCAAAAATGGTGAGCACCAGTATAAATTGTTTTGTAAATAAACTTGCCATATTTGGGCTCTTTACTTTTTTAGTTTTCTAAAACGTCAGTCCGTAACCTGCGCGTAGAAATAAAATATCGGCTGAAACGGTGTCTGATTTTAAAAACAATTGTTTTTCAACCGAAAAAGGAATGAAAGTTTTGTTGTTGATAAAATAATCTAAACCTAAAGCAACACCGTAAGTAAAAGTGGGCTTGATGTCGTCTGGATTCAAAGCCGTTGTTGATTTGGATAAAGGCAATTTGAATGCTCCGCCGCCCGCGGCCCAGAATTGAGCTTGTGAGGAATTAAAATCAAATCGCGCGTAACCACCCGCAGATAAATAAGTGATTTCTGCTGTGCAGTCGGTTGAACGACTCTTGTCACATGATAAAAAATTGGATGTGCCTGCAACTTTGAAAGGCTCGAAACCTAAAGTGCCGCGCAAAGTGAAAGATTTAAAAACAGGCCAGTCGACAACGGCCGTGACTCCGAAGGTATTCCCCTTCATGCCGACGTCTTCATTATTTGGTGTCGGCTGTACACCGTCAGACTGTTTTGTATTCATCGTGTTCGACATTATCGAAAGAACGACGCTCATTCGTTTTGAGTCGGTTCGGTACATTGTGGTGTTTTGTTGAGAAACTTTATTTGAAGTGGTGTCGGGTGAGTTATTGACGACATTGTTTGTGGTTTTTGGTTTTGCGGCGAAAGTGATTTTTTCGTTTCCTAAAGATTGTCCTTTAGTGATTGTGGCAATGGCTTTTCCGTTTTTAACTTGGGTGATTTGCGCGATGGCTACTTTTTTATTTTGATCGTTCACTAAAATAATCATTTGGTCAGCAATGGCTGCATCACCTTCAAGATCGATCATGACTTTTCCGTTTTTAGATTGAAGAACTTTTGCGGCAAATAAAGAAGTCGAAAAACACAGTGTCACCAAGCCAATTAAAACACTAGTCGTTTTGATAAACACAATAGACTCCTTTAAGATTATCGCTTTCAAAAATGGAAGCCTGATGAATACGGTACTCCCATAAAAATTCGGTCTCTTTATTCATACCAGAGGATGAAGAGTTTTGTAAGACAGTGACTAGACGTTGAGCTGTTGCGGTTGTACGAAGACTTTGATGAGTGCACTCAGACAGTTTTAAATTTTGGACTCGAAAGCCTGAAGATTCGGATTCAAATTCTTTGCGTTGGGGTGAACGGTAGATTGTACAGCTTGAAATAGCCATCAAAGTGGCGACCAAAAAAAAATTTTTAAAAAGTGAATTCAGCATGACTTATTGTGATCAGAAAATATAAAAAAGAAAAGGCCTTTTGTCTGGTTAGAAAAAGGCCTTTTAAATAAAATCTAAATTCAGAAGACAGTTGCGATTAAAAAGGAATTTCTTCGTTTTGATTAAATGCAGGCTCAGGACCAAAGTCTGCAAAATTAAAATCAGCTGCATTGTTGCTAGCGCCACTGCTTTGATTCATTGACGATGAAGAAGCTCCGGCTGAGTTTGAATTTTCGGCACTGTTGGAGCCTAAAAATTGAACTGTTGAAGCAACGATTTCAGTCGAGTATTTTTTGACTCCGTTATCTTCCCAAGAACGTGTTTGAAGTTTTCCTTCAACATAAACTTGGCGTCCTTTGGCTAAATACTTTCCGCAAATCTCTGCGAGCTTTCCCCAAACAGCAATGCGATGCCACTCTGTGCGCTCTTGTTTTTGACCATCTTTACCAACCCATGTTTCGCTGGTTGCGACGTTCAAACGTGTCACTGTCGCACCTTGGCCAACAGCCTTCATTTCAGGATCCTGACCTAAACGACCTACGATAATAACTTTGTTAACTCCTGACATAAACCCTCCTTCTTTGTTTTCCGTTCGGGTGCCTTGTGAGTCAATCAGTGAATCTGATTTGCGATCATATTATGCAACACGTAAGCTTAAGTCTTAAGCGAACAAGTTGAAAAAGGCGATCAAAGCAGTTTGAAGGTCGGATTCTGAAATTTATTGAAGAGGAGTCAGATTTGCGTTAACTCCAAAAGCGCTGGCTTGAATTTTAAATTTATACTGAGTTCCATCAGGCAAATCTTTTTTGTAGAGGTCTAAAAAACTTAAAAAGAATTTTGCTTTTTCTTTAAAAGCCGCTGTAGCTTTCATTTCGACTGTCAAGCTGTAGGCCCCTAAAAGCGGAACAATTTGACCGCCATAATTTTGAAAAGTTAAACCCAAATCACCTTTGATGTCTCCGTAAAAATCGTCCTTAGCTGTACCGATTTTACCTGTTTCAATTAAAAATTTTCCGTTATTGAGTTTTCCTTTAAGTTCAACTTGCCCCCATTTAATTTCGGGTAAGTTCAATCGGCCTAAATCAACCAAAGAAATTGTCGATGCGGGTAACTCAAATTTTTGAATTAAAATTGTCACATCACCTTCGGGTTGTTCAATAAAGCTGAGGTCCGCTATGGCCTGTGAGTTTAAATTTATTTTTCCTGTGAAGGGTGGCAAATTAAGGCCCACGAGTTCTCGTAAATCTTTCAGATTTAAATTTTGAGCGCTCAGATCAATTTTATATTTATCTGATTTTTGATCGGGTTTAGCGTTGGCATTTTTTGAAGGTGAATCTGAAGACGTTGGTGATAAATGCACTTCAACGTCGCCTTTTAAAAAACCGTGGGCTTTAAATACACCACCTGGTTTTGAAGCGATTAAAGCGGGGATTGAAGGAGTCAGACTGATTTCGTCGACAGATAACGAAGATATTTGTGGTGCTTCGACAAAAACTTTCTCAAGAGAAACAGAGGCTGTTAAGGGATTCAGAGTCATATTTTCGAATTGCAAAAAAATTTTATTTTGCGTGAGCTTTGAAACTTGAATTGAAATCAGGTCGTTGAGGTCTCCAAACGGAAATAAAATAAATAAAAAAACAATGACCAAAATAAAACAAAGTAAAAATATTCGAAAATTTCTTGTGATAAAACGAAATGTGATTACGAGCGAGTTCATCATTCATCGCCGCCGTTTTTAGAGTCTTCTTTGTTGGTCTTTGAAGTTTTTTTAGGTTTAGCTTCGACTTCAGGTGGCGGTTCTGGAGTGGGCTCGGGAACATTGAGCGCATAAAGTTTATAGATCACATCGAAATAGCGAATATCAGCCGCATGAGCTGTGATGGCTATGTCTTTCATTTTAACGCTGTCTGAAATGCCCACAAGGCTTGTTCCGATGTCGACAATTTGTTTGATATTTAATTTTGATAAGCGGACTTCTAAAATATGTTGAACTAAACTTTTAGGAATGATTTTACTGTCTTCAATAGCGCCTTCGCTAAGGCCTTTATTCTGCTCGGGAGTTAAATCGGCTGTTGAAAGAATCGTATTTATCGAGGCTCTGAGGCTTTCATTTGCCGGTGGAACGGAAAGAGGCGGGCGTGCCGAAGATTCACGATAGGTTTTAAAAAGTTCGCGAATCAGTCCGCGCTTTTCTTCAAAAGAACTCAAAGAGTTTCGAGAATCTAAAAGCATCGACATCGGATAAAATAAAACAATTAAAATAAGTACAGATGCTGAAGCCCACGACGCTAATTTTTGGGTGCTTGCCGGCCAAGATTGATAACTGTCGTTCAATTGAACGTAAATTGAAGACTCTTGTATTTGTAATAAAATTCTTTGTGCTAAAGATTTAAATTGATCTGAGATGTCATCTAAACGACTCATTTAGAAATTCCTCTGTCGACTTTAAAAGAAATATTAAAAGCGACTCGGTTCGGAGGCGCGGCTAAGTTGGCATTCAGTTGAACTAAAGGGCCCACGGATATGGTCTCTAATTTTTGAGTAACAAGACTAAGCTCTTTAGGTGAATTCACGTAACCTGTCATTTGCACCATGTCGTCTTTAACTGAAAATGTCATCAGATCCATTTTGATCTGATCTTTAGCCGGAGTTGCTTCGCTGACTTTTTTAAGAAGATCCAAAGCTGAATTCATTTGAGCCACTTGCGAAACTAGTTTAAGTTCGGCTGCTTTTTTTTTATTTTCTTTAATATATTTTTTTACGCCGGTTTCGTTGGCTTGCTTTTTTGGTAAGCGTGCAACACTTTTAGCTTGGGTCACGATGGCATCGTCTGCTTTTTCCAGAAGTAGGCTCGAAAAATTATCACGAAAAGAAGCCCATAGTACAAAAACAACGAAGCTGGCTAAACCAACTTGTAAAGTGGCACCCCACTGTTGCCAAAAAACCTTAAGACGGTCGTTTTGTTTGACGAACTCACCTTTAAGCAAATTGATTGCAGGATTTCGAGGTTTTTTAAAACCCTCAAGAGCAAAACTCATGGCCGATGCAAATCGACACTCAGTTGTAAAGGCTTGATCTGGCGACGTGAAATTCAAAATTGAATTTGAATAATTTTGAAGAAGAGAAATTGGGTTGCACGCGATTTCAAGATGTTGAGTTAAAAATCCGCCCAAGTTCGGAAGTAAAGCGGCACCACCGGTAAAATTAATTTGTACAACATCCGCATTAAATTCACTTTGCAACTCAAGCAAAGTCATTTGTAAATCGCGCACCAGTTCGCGTAAAGATTTGCTGATCGTGTTTGAAATTTGAGTTTGTTCAAAGCTTGCGCCCTGTTTGTTTAAAAGCACCAAGCCTTGGTTTTGTAGAATATGAAGCGCTTCAATCTGGGTGATTTGATTTTTTTTAATGATCTCTTGCACAATTTGATGGGCGCCCCAGTAAAGACTGCGCACAAAGACTAAACGATTGTCTTCGTAAGCCGTAAAAAGAGTTTTTTCGTGCCCCATATTCAGTATCACTTGAAAACTTTTTTTAGTCTTTTCGATCTGATCTATTTCGAATTGAGTTTCTTGAATAGCGGGTACCGGCTGGTCCCAATTTTCGATAAGGTTTGCAAACGCCAAACCTTCAATCGTTAAAATATGAATTTGGATTCCAAAACTTGCAGCTAAGTCGATGATTTTTTCGATGTGATTTTTGGGAATAACACTGGCCAGCACATTGGCTGTTAAACCTGTTGTTTGAATCAGCTTCGCATCGAAAATACAGTTTTCTGTGTCAAAAGGAATGTCTTCTTCCATTTCAAAAGATAGACTTTTTTGAATTTTTATTCGATCAGAAAAAGGAAAAGTTTTAAAACGTGTTGTGACATGATCTTGTGGAACTGCTAGCACCCAACGAGATTGTAAAAAATCACCCGAGGCTATAAAAGTGCGAACAAATTCAATCGCTTCAAGTTCTTTATCGTGGCCAGTCAGCTGAGGATTTAAAACTTTTTCTTGCAGTTGGTGAATGACAATATTTTTTTTATTTAAACTGAGCTCGACGATTTTAATTGAGTACTCGCCAATATCAAGACCAATCGAGCGCATGAAAAAACCTTTCGTCTAGTTCTCAGACCAGTATACGATACGCGGAGGACCTTTGGGAAGAGGTTCTTGAGCTGGAGGGCTTGGCTTAGGGCCAGTTTGTTGACCCGGTTGAGGCTGCGGATTTACGGGTGGTTTTTCTTTTTCAAGATACGTTTTAATTTGCTGTGCCGATCGACCTAAATCAATAACCACTGTCGTGATTGTTTTTGTCATCGCGTATTTACCTTCACCAAAAACGCCAGATGATTTAATTTTAAAATTAATCACTTTATCGCAAATCATTGGAATTTTATCAAAATCTTCTGTTAATCGATTGGCCCCGTTACTTTCAATAAAAGATTTAAAATTTTTAAGACAGTTTTCGCCTTCACCTTCGAAAGGTCCACCGCGGTCAGGATCATCACGTCGAAGAATCGCTTCTTTCACAGCTTCGTCCGTCATGCCTGAATCTAAAGATTTCAGAACTTCTTTCGTGGCCACGTTGGGATTGATCGCTTTCATTCCATAAATTGTGAGTTGCGAAGAAAGCAAATCAAAAAATTCTTCCTTCATGCCAGGGACTAATCGTATTTCATCAAGTGTACGAAAACCACGATTGGGCGGGTAGCCTTCGCCCAAATTTGAAAACGCCGCTTTTTTATCTCCACCATCAACCGAAGTTGAGCTTTCGCTCATCCAATCGGTCATGTGATTGACCAATTCATCAAAACGAAAATTTTGATTTTCATTTCTAAAATTTTCATCGGATTCAATTTTTTGCTGAAAAATATTAAGAATCTGTTTTCGTGTGATTTCTTTAAGAGTCTTTGATGGCGAAGCTAAGTCATTGACATCAATCTTTGAACCCTCGTCTTCAATCGTATGAAAGTAACTGGCGTCCATATAAGATTCTTTGTTCAGTTTTTGCATGGCTTCGCGATCCACGGAATTTACTTCCCCTGAAATTGGAAGCGGCCACGCAAATGGAAATTTCCAAATTTGATCAAGCTGCTTTGAGAAACCCGGTGGCAATGTCAATCGACTGGCTTGTTGAAAAAGTTTAACTCGCAGTAAAGCAATTTGCATTCCATTGCGGGCGGCATAGTAAGTTTTCAGTCGAGTGAGCTCTTGTGAATTCACGATGTACTCGACAGCTGAATCGCGCGTGACTTCCGACGCGATGTAAACCATGAACATCAATGATGTGATCGCTAAAATCAAAGCAACACCTTTTTGCTTTGATTTTTTTCCCAGTGGATTGTGCGACAGTCTTTGTTTGATGATTTGAAATGAAATCATGGACCATCTCCAACTTGACCGGATGGATTCGAGGGCTGATTCCCGCTCAGATTTGTTTGTTTTGGAGGATTGTTCGGAAAATGAATAGGAATCACAAATTGCATTGAATAAGTTATTTTTTTCTTATCAATTTCGCGCTCGATCGTCAGACCCACTTCGACAGCGTCTGGAAATTTACCTTTTGTGACTTCATCAGAACTTTCTTTGGTTGATTTCCAAGAGTTAGCCCAATCTTGTTTTCCGTCACCAATGTAGCGCAATTTAAATTCTGAAATATTTTCGAGCATAACGATTTCATTTCCGCCCGTTGTTACATCATCATCTAAAACACTTTGTGTGCGTCGGTACAAACATTTACTTGAATTCGAAGTTGTTAGATTGCGACAGTCTTTCATTGAATAGCCGACTTCAATAAAATCAGCTTGTAACGCATTGGCTGTCATTCGGCCGTTGTTCATCGTTACAAAATGCATTTGTTCGGTATCCCCAACAAACTGAGTCACCGGGTCGGAGCGCTTTGTTTGTCTTGGTACAACAGGAAGCGTGTTCGCGGGAATTTGCCCGGGAAGAGTTCCGGGTGTAGGCGCTTTTTTTGCGACGAGATCTGCGATCTCTTGTTCAAAATCGCGATGATGATAAGCTAAATTGAGATCGGTGCGAATCATGCGCATCGAGTCTCGTAAAGCAGACACATCATCGACTTCAGCTTGAATTTTTGTACGAGCTTTCAAAGCCCGGCTGATGGCTTGAGTTGATAAAAGTGAAAGTGTTGAAAGAATCGTGATCGCTAAAATAACTTCAAGTAATGTAAAGGCTTTTATATTTTGAACCATTAGCCACCACCCGATGCGCCCGGGATCGGAAGTGGACGATCGTAATCGACCATGTAAATCGTCACATCAGCAGTCAGTGGTTTTTTTTTATCTTTATGAATCACAGAAATTTGAACTTCTTTAATTGATTTTGATAAATGCTCGGTAAATGTTTTCATAATCATGATCAGAGTTTGATTGGCTCCGCCGGATTGACTTGTCAAAGTTGACGTCAGATCAGGAATTTCAAGTTTACGAGATTTCATTTTCCATGAATATTCAGGAATGTCCGAGCCAAAATCGTCTTCTTTTTCTTCGGGAATTGAATCCAAAGATTTATTTTTGTACTCGCGTTCGATTTCGGTGACTTTTCGTTCAAGCAGTGCGGCGATTTGCACTTGAATTTGAGTTTTTCGCATGCGGTTGTAAGTGCCCGCCCATGAATTTGTTAAAATAAATAAACCTGAAGCCATCACCATCATGGCTAGGACCACTTCAATTAAAGTAAATGCATTTTTTTGAAACTGGTTTTGCAGGGCCATACGCATGACAAATGTTACCCCGAAAAAAGCTTATCTGGCGAGATCTTTTAGCTGTCTTGCTTCAGGAATAAGATCCGTTTGCCCGGTGATTGGATTGTAAATCAAAGTCCAAATGTTTTTCTTGGCATCTTCGATTTGAATGGCGGAAGATTCAATAAGACCCTGAGAAAAAAAATGAATGTAAGCCACGCCTTCGGTCACGATCAAATCTTGAGTGCCACTTTCGATTTGTTTAAAGCTAAAGCCTTTAGGTAGAGTTTGCTTTTTTTTAAAAATCGTTGTGTCGGGCTGAAAATCCGAAGATTTTTTAGGTTGTTTAGTTTCGCGATCTTCTTCGGTCTTTTTTTTGTCAATCAAGCTTCCAGAGCTTGATTTTTCGACCCACCAAGATTGCGAACCAGGGTCCAACTGAAAAGCTAGGCGATAAGTTGAATTATTAAGTTTTGCTTTGCTGCGTAAATCTTTTCCGGCGATCATAAAATCGCGAAAAACTCGTCGCGTATCCACTTTTTTATCGAATAACTTTCCTGTGCCGATCGCGAAAATAGCTCCGATGATCACCAGAACAATTGAAATTTCTAAAAGAGAAAAACCTTTTTTTGAAAGCTTCAAAGCGGGCTCTAAAGTTACTCTTGACCAGCGACAGAACCCTCTGAGTAAAAATCTTTATCAGGCCCCGTGCCGCCATCTTTTTTATCTTTACCTAAAGATTTAATATTAAAACCATTACCCGATACTTCATAAGAAAAATCAGTCTGCCATTCGTCTTTTAAAAGTTTTTTATCTTGGTTATTGCTGGTCCATTTTTTACACTCAGCTGAATCATTCACTAAAAAGTCTAAAGATGTAGGTAACTTTCCGCAGTCGGCTTGGTATTCGTTCAGTTTATTTTCAATTTCGCCCATTTTAATTCGCGTGTTTCGAACATTGGCGTTGTCGCGACCGGCATTAATTCGAGGTAAAATAAGGCCCATAATCGCGCCGATGATCACAAGAACGATCATAATTTCGGCCAGTGAAAAGGCTTTTTTATTTTGTGTTGGTTTTAAAATTGATTTTAGCTTTTGTGTTAAATTAAATCGTAAATTCATTGTAGCTCCTCTGAATATTAAAATAGTTCGTTTCAGTCTGTTATCTTAACCAAGTTTTGAAGTGAGTTCAAACATTGGAACAATAATTGATATCACGATGACAAAAACAACGACTCCGATCAAGAGTGTCATAATTGGATTTAACAAAGTTGTGATTGAATCAACTTTGTTCTTGACCTGAAAGTCGTAAGCGTCAGCGACTAAAGTCAGCATGTTTTCAAGGTCGCCGGTTTTTTCTCCGATGTTCACCATATGAACCACAAGGGGTGGAAACAGCCCCGATTTTTTAAGTGGTCCGGCGATTGTTTCACCCTCAGAAATATTACTTTTGGCTTCATCAACCGCCAGCGCAATGACGTGATTATCGACCACGTTGCGCACAATATCTAAAGCATTCAGCATTGGAACGCCCCCGGCAAGTAAAGTCGACAGCGTTCGAGTAAAGCGCGCAATGGCCACCATTTTAATAATATCGCCAAACAAGGGAAGCTTAATTGAAATCGCATCCCAAGATTTGCGACCTTCTGTTGAATTTTTCCAATTTAAAAATAGTAAAATACTGATGACGATAAAACCTGCAAAAAAATACCAGTTCTTCACAAACACTTGGCTGATAGATGAGATCGCTTGTGTGTACCAAGGCAAAGTGATTTCAGGAAATGAATTAAAAATATCTAAAATTTTAGGAAGCACGCTAGTAAATAATCCAAAAATCACAAGTGTGATCACGACTAGCATAATAATCGGGTAAGTCATTGCGCTGCTAACTCGCTGGCGCAGATCAGCTTGGGATTCAGTGAATTCAGCTAATCGAAGTAAAATCACATCTAAAGTTCCCGACATTTCACCGGCTTCAGCCATCGAAACATAAATACTATTAAAAATAGACGGGTACTTCGCCAGAGCTTTGTGTAAAGACAATCCTTCGTTGACCATATTTTTACAATCGGCCACGGCTTCGGCTAAAACAGGATTTTCAACTTGCTCTGAAATGGCCTGCAGAGTGTCGACAAGGGGAATGTTCGCTTTAATCAAAGTCGCTAATTGACGAGTCATTAAGGCTAAATCTTTAACCGGAATACTTCCTGAGCGTATTTTAATTGAAGATTTTTTTTGAGTTGAAGATTTTTTTTTATCAGAAATTGAAACGACAAAAATACCGTCTTTTTTAAGCTTCATGCGAGCTGCGCGAAGATTTTCGGAATCAACAATGCCTTTGGTATTTTTTCCGTCTTTGGTTAAACCTTTGTATTCAAAAATCGGCATAGTTCAGTATGACTTCCTGCGAACTTCTTCGCTTAAATATCAATTTGCGTGTTGGTCACAAGTTCTTCGATGGTTGTGATTCCGGATAAAACTTTTTGGACGCCATGATCACGAAACGTTTTCATTCCGTTTTGTACGGCAATTCTTTTGATGCTGTTACCGTCTTTTCTTTGCATCACTAAAGATCGAATTTCATCGTTGACCGTTAAAATTTCGGCGATCACAGTTCGGCCGATGTAGCCTTTTTGTCCGCAGTGTTCGCAGCCTTTTGTTTTACAGATATTTGAGTTCGCGGCCATTTGGCGTGTGATTCCTAAAGTTTGTAAATCAAAATCACTTGGTGTGTGAGGCACTTTGCAATGCGGGCAAAGCACACGAACCAGCCGCTGAGCCAGAACTCCTAAGATCGAAGTCGCAATTAAAAAAGGTTCGCAGCCAATATCCATCATACGAGGAAAGGCTCCGGCTGCATCGTTCGCATGGATTGTCGATAAAACTAAATGACCCGTTAGCGACGAGTTAATGGCAAGTTCGGCTGTTTCTAAGTCGCGGATTTCGCCGACCATAATAATATCAGGATCTTGACGAAGAAAAGATCTTAAGCCGGCCGCGAATGTTAGGCCGATTTTTGAATTCACTTGAACTTGACCAACACCGTGGATACGTTGCTCCACGGGATCTTCAATTGTTAAAATATTGATATCCGGTTTATTTAATTTGGAAACAGCTCCATACAAAGTGGTCGATTTTCCCGAACCTGTCGGGCCCGTCACAATCAGAATTCCGTAAGATCTGTAAATGAGATCTTCTAAGATTTTTAATGTGTCTTCAGAAAAGCCCTGTTGGTGTAATTCGCGCACTTGATTTGATTTATCTTGAAGACGCATCACGATGCGCTCGCCATGGGTTGTGGGGACTGATGATAAACGAATATCAATATCTTTTCCGCCGACTTTCAAGGGGATTCGACCATCTTGGGGAAGACGTTTTTCGGCGATATTTAAATTGGCCATAACTTTAATACGCGACGTGATGGCGTTTTGTAATTTTTTTGGTGGTTTAAAAATATCGAATAAAATTCCGTCAATGCGGTAGCGCACAACCATATCTTTTTCGTAGGGCTCCATATGTATATCCGAAGCTTTTTCTTTGACTGCGCGAAACAAAAGCGAGTTCACAAGCTTAATCACCGGCGCATCATCTTCACCGGCTTCAAGTAAATCGATAATGGGATCTTCAAGATCCATCTCGTCTTCGTCGATTTCATCCATGCCACTGAGGTTCGCCGTGCTTTTTTCATAGACTCTATTAATAGCTTCTTGAATTTTTTGAGTTGTGCTCATCAACGGTTTAATTCTTTTTCCAAAAATCACGCGAAGATCATCCAGAGCTTTGGTGTTGATTGGATTTGAAGTCAGCGCGATCACTTGATCGGATTCTTCTTTAAATGGAAGCACGCCTTGAGTTTTTGCGTAGTTGATTGGAAGGTTTCGCACTAGGTCGGCTGAAATATCGCCAACGGGAATATCTTTAATAAAATCAACACCGATTTCGCGACAAAGATCAGCCACAAGATCATCAGCCGAAGTGTAATCTTTAAGAGCCAAAGTTTCACCGACAGAAACAGGCTGTGACATCGACGCGTTTTTCAGAACAGATTTAATCTGTTCTGGCGTCAGTGTTGTCGCTTTTGCTAAGACTCCCGAAATATCCAGTTGGGCCATGGTGTCCTTTTGATCAAATCAAATTATTTTTTAACAGCCTGAGTTTCGTCAACATTTTGCGGAGCTCGCGCTTCGCGTTTTAAAATTTTATCCATCGTTGAACCGAAAGGATCTTTTCCACCTTGCTGCTTGATAAAATTAAGTCGATCTTGGGCTTTGTAACCTAAAAGCTTTTTTTGATCTTCAGCATTTCGAATAATCCGCGGAGTTAAGAAAACCACCATATTAATTTTATTTTTGGAGACATCTCGGGCTTTAAACAGCCATCCCAATATAGGCAGGTCTCCCAGTAGCGGAACTTTTTTAGTGGTTTCTTGTTCTTCGTCGCGAATCAAACCACCTATCACAGCTGTGTCGCCATTATTTACATTCACCATAGTTTTAATTGAACGAGTTGCAAGTGCCGCTGCGCGATCTTGAAATCGAGCTGGAACTTTTCCTTGAATAAGTTGCTTTACTGTTTGTTTAAATTCCATACGAATACTTTCAGAACTTGGGCTGATAAAAGGTTTGATGGTCATTTTGATCGTCGCATCTTCAAATGTTGGAGTTTCAATTGGAGCCGATCCATTAGTTCCACCACTTTGTTGCGAACCCGTGACCACGCGATCGCCCACTTCAATTTCTGCTTCTTGAGCATCTGTCGCCGTGATTTGTGGAGTTGATAAAATATTTGTACGACCAATACTTTTAACGAATTTCAAAAACGCAATTAGATTTGGAACAACCCGAGTTCCACCGGTTGCAGATGCATCAGGAACAGAAATACTTCCTTGCGAGAAAGCTAAGATGGCATTTCCGGCTCCGGCTAAAGGACTTAGGACGTCGTTAATATCACTTGTTTTGCCAACAAATCCAGACTTTCCACCCTTGTCGCCAAACTGTACAACGCCCCCGCTGGATTCACTGCCATCTTGCATCGACATCTCCATGATGATGCCTTCAACGTAAACTTGATCGCGCGCGATATCTAATTTTTTTAAGATACTTAAAACTTGTTCGTAGTCGGGTTTGCTGGCCGAAATCACCAGCGAGTTTGTGTTTTTGTCGGCCTTAATCGAAACGTCTCCGCCAAAAATTCCTTCGCGAATAGCAGCCTGTCCTTGAACTGCGCCAAATCCTAAGTTGGAATTTGAACTTGCCGGAGGCTTCGAAGGGCCAGCATCTTTTGTGACTTCTTGCAGAGTCTGCGCGATTTTTTCGGCTTCACCGTGCTTGACGTAATAAACAAAAACGCCACCTTGTGATTCAGCGTTTACTTTGTAATCTAATTGCGCGATCAGTTTTTTAACGCGATTTATACCGGCGCGATTACCAACAATAATTAATGAATTTGTGCGCTCATCCGGAAAAACTAAAAAATAACTGGTGCCTGTTTTTGCACCCGCACCATTTGCACCGGTCGTCGGAGAAAAACGCGGAACACCCGATGAAAATCCACCGGCTGTTGAAGTTTTTTTCTCGCCTTTGTTGACCACTTTATCAATTAATTCAGCCAACTCTTTGGCTTTGGTGTATTTGATTCCAACCACTTCAAGCTGCTCTTCAAAACCAGGAACATCCAGCTGATTGATGATTTTCATCACGCGATCAATATTAGCCCCGAAGTCAGAAATAATCAGTGAATTGGTTTGTGTGAACGGGGACATTTCGCCGTAGCTTGAAGTCAGAAGGCGTAATTGTTGTTGAACTGATTCGGCTTGAATGTGTTTCAAGTGAATAATTTTTGTAATCATCTGATCTGAATTCGGATAATAAGATCCTGAGTACGTATCGATATTATCACGCTGGGCTGAACGCGCATTTCGAATTTTTAAAAAGCCGCCGCTGGGAACAATCGTAAAACCATTAATCGCTAACGCCGACAAAAAAGCTTTGTAAGCTTCGGCCACCGTGATTTTACTGGGCGCTAGAATCGTGATTTTGCCTCGGACAGTCGAATCAATGATAAAGTTTTTTCCGGTCAATTCACTGATGGCTTTGATCACGTCAGTGATCTCGACATTTGGGAAGTCGAAGGATTCGATTGTTTCAGGAAAATTTTCGTTGGTGATATCTTCAGGATTTGCTTTAGCAAATTTATTTCGTTGTGTATTTCCAAGCACGCCGCTTTGTGCACTTTTTGAAGATCCAATTATTTTTTCACTGGCACTGGTCGGCAAATTTCCCTGCGAATTTGTTGGAGCATTCGAAGCCCCACCAAAACGCGGCGCAGGATTTACAGCGGGCGTAGGATTCGCCGCAGTTGCCGCATCAATCGGAGGCGGTGGAGGAGGCGGAAGCTCATCAAACTGCGCAGACGCGGGAAGAGCCAGCAAAAAGCTAGCGCAAATGATCGATGAAATAATTCTTTTCTGAAAAGTCATTCCGAGTCCTCTTTTGTTATTTCACATCGTACGTGAAGGTCTCTGATTTACCACCACGGTCGAGTTGAAGTTTGACTTGATTTCCATTTTTTAGAGTATTGTAAAGCTCCATCGCTTTTTGAATGCTGTCGATGGGCTCGCCGTTGACGCCTTTAATAATATCCATGCGCTGTAAACCAAGCTTTTCATAAATGCTGTCGGCTTGCATATCTAAAATACGAAAGCCATTGATCTCGCCCGTGTTAGGATCCCTATTGGGCACCGCCCGCGCTTGCATCAAAACACTTGAAAGATCATTGGTGTATTTTAAAAGATCGGCTTTTTTAATTTGAAATTGGTTCGAGCCAAGACTCAGAACTTCGCCTGAGCTTTTTTCTGAGGTCTTATTTTTCGAAGCGTCGAATATAACTTTATTTCCAAGCTTATTCATTTCGATGTACTCGATGGCGCCCGAATTGTTGTTGCGAATAAAAACTTTATTGCGTTCCACTTTTTCAATTTTAGCAAGACCTTCAACTTCCGCACCAGTCATATAGGAGCCCGTTAAGTTTTTACTTTTCACTTCAATCGCGGCAATCGATTTTGCGGGGTTCGAGTGAACAAGAGTTCCAATTAAATTCAATGGCAATGAAGAGGGGATAGGATCCGCATCTTTTTTGGGGCCTTCAACGCGATTTGCTGTAATTGCATCAGGCATGACTCCCGATGAAGAAAATAAATTACGATTGATAATGCCTGAGTACTGACTTCGATCCACATACTGTGGAGCCACCACGCGCGCCACTTTTTTTGGAGGAGCTTGATCCGGAATCATTAAATCACGAAAGTAAATAATTGTTAAATCGGCGATGACAAATGCACTTAAAGTAATTAATGCATAAAGCGCTAATTTAAAAAATTTAACATTTCGCTGAGTGTTGAGTTTTCCTGGTCGCATGGCTGTTATAAAGATATCAATAGGCCAAGGTCTCGGGCAGTTGAAATTAAGGATCAGTCTAAATCTAGACCCCTGTCTGGACCTAAGACTATTTTCATAGACTTTCGCAGAGTTTCAGGATGAAACGGGGCTTTTGGCCTGCTATTCTGAAAATCTAATGAGTAACAAAGTAACCATGACGGTTATCTACTTCACGGACGGAGCACTCATCGAAGATTTACATATACGTAAATCTTTGCTTCGTATCCCTGAAATCATTCAGTGTCTTCGCGAAAATCAAAATGAATTTCTGAATTGCGATTTATTTATCGCGATGATGGATCAAAAAGTTTTTAATCTTTTAAATTATCATCAAAAATTAAGATTGAAATCATTGTTGCAGCTTTCACTTTTTGAACGCTGGATCCGCCAAGGCGTCGAACCCGATCTGATTATTCGCCGAAAAGATTACTCTGACTTTTCTTTGCTCGCTTCAACTTTCGTCAAACTTTCAACAATTGAAACTTTAAAAGTCGTCACCATCGGACCTGGCTTCGATGATCTAGAAGCTTTTTTGCGCCTGCAACTGAAGCTTACAAGCTGTCCGCTCTACGATATGATCTCGCAAGATCCAAAGCTAGGCTGGTTTTGGAAAGATGTTAAAAATGGCATTCAGCTGCATTCGTAGTTTTTAATTTCCACTTATGTCCAAATAAAATCAAGCCACACCGGCTGGTTGTTCAGTAAAGTCAGTTCGGGTAATGTGTCGCGGCCTTCGGTTTCGATCGAGTACAGCCCGTAGGGAACTTCGGCAAAAATACTTCCGCGCGGAGGTCTTTTGGTGAAATCTTCTTTTTCGTAAGCGTAAATCAGAAATTCATTTTGTTTTGAAGTTTGATAGCACGCATGAATCAACGCTTTTAAAACTTCCGAGTGGCTGGCGCATAAAAAATGCAGCAAACGAAATTGCAAAGCTTCTTGTTTTTGGCTGCGCGAAAAAGGGCGTGTTAAGCGGCGGCCAAAACGCAGCGCCTGCGCCGCTTTTAAAAACTGTCTAAAGTTGTGGGCTTGATCGCTGTACTCTTGTGGTAAATAATCTTGCAGCAGGCTAGAGCTAATGGGTTGAACGCAGCCGACGATTTCTTCGTTGGGGTCAAAAGCGATCAGAAATTGGCTCCATGAATACAGTAAAGAGCGATGAATAAAATCTTGGACGTCAGTTTCTAAATGCGCAGGTAAAAAATCAAAATCTTTAATTTGCGATTGCAAGTAGTTGGTGAGTTTTGTTTTATCCGAAGACATATAGGGCCGTACTACTATGTTTTGGTTTGGTTTTGAACTCCACGGATAGAATCCATGAACCGAAACTAAATTATAAGACCTGGCCAGCGAATACATCGGCTGTTGAGGTCTTTTAAGTTTTGGGCGAATAAAAGCATTCATCGCTTGTGATTCACTTTGATTGATCGAGGTGATAAAACCGTGGCAGTTTTCTTTTTGGCGAACTTCTTCAAGCAAAGGGTGAAAGTATTTAGACCACGAAAGAATGGCTTTTCGGTTTGGAGAAATTCTTAAATCACAGGCTTGCGCAAGCTTTAAGTAGCGCGTTTTAAAACGCAATTCACGAATCAAAAAGCTGGCAGTTCCTAAAATCTCTTCATCATCCTCTAAAATATAAGTTCGGTAGGGAAGGCCAATGCGCTGATAAAACGAAAAAAAATGCAGTTCACGCTGCATTTTAATATCAATCGTTCCACGCGTTGGAATCGAAGTGAAAAAAGTATTTAATTTTTGCGAGTCTTCAATCGTGGCTTCACGCAATCGAAGACGATCTTCACTCATGTGGATTTCCAAATTGTTTCGGTGTGATTTGTTTTTAAATTCACCCAGCGGGCCCAAGTAAAAAATAAATCGCTGAGGCGATTTAAATAAATTAATACATTTTGGTATTGGGCTTCGCGGCTGAAAATTTCGCTGCAAGACCTTTCGCTTCGACGGCAAAAAGTACGACAAACATGAAGTTGGCTTGCGATGATGTGACCCGAAGGCAAAATAAAGTTTTTTAAAGCGGGCAGCTCGCTCGTAAAAAGATCGATCCAATTTTCAAGCTGAGAAATATGCGATTCAGAAATCTGCGCGAGCTTTTGAAAAGTGGCAAGATCTGCCGTTGCAAGCAAAGACCCCACCGAAAAAAGTTCAGACTGAATATTTTCAAGCGGTGCAAGTAGCTGATTTAAAGAGGTCTGGGTTTCAGTTTGCAAAAGACTTCGCGCAACGCCAATCACTGAATTGAGTTCGTCCACACTGCCATAGGCTTCAACGCGCGGGTTGAATTTATCGACGCAGCTGCCGTCGACTAATCGAGTCGTACCTTTATCTCCGGTTTTTGTGTAAATTTTCATAAGACTATTTTTAAGAAGGAATGTTCATGAGTCAAACAGTTGCTTTTTTTGTTTCGATTCCTCACTCGGGCGAAAAAATTCCCGCACAGACGCCGTGGTTGCAAAATCTGCCTGAGCAAATTTTAATGTCTGACGTCGATCGTTATGTTGATGTTTTGTACAAACCAGCGCTTGAGAATCTGCAAATACCTTTCGAGAAAACAATCTGGCACAGATACGCCGTCGACTTGAATCGTATTCCTGAAGATATCGATCAAGACTCGGTGATCGGCGCAAGCTTTCCATCGGGTCAGCATTCTGATGGATATCATTGGGTGATGACAAAAAATGAAGTGCGTTTGATGCCGGCGCCGATGACGCAAAAAAATCATCAAGAATTAACTGATTTAATTTATGAACCTTTTCATCAAGGCCTTCGTAATCATTACTCTTTTTTTAAAAAACAAGGCCTTGATAAAGTCTATCATCTTGATGCGCACTCAATGCCTTCGGTGGGAACTCGCATGCACAAAGACCCCGGCGAAAAGCGCGCTGATATTGTGGTCAGTGATTGTTTAGGAAAAAGTTGTTCGAAAACTTTTCTTGATCTGGTGATGGCAGCTTATACGAAAGCAGGGTTTAAAGTGGCTTGTAACTGGCCTTATGTTGGCGGCCGTGTCACTCAACAGTACGGAAAACCTGAATTAGGACAACATGCAATTCAAGTGGAAATGAATCGTGCATTATATATGGACGAAAAAACAAAAAAAATTAAACAAGACTATGCTCAAATTCAAGATAAAATACATAAAGCTTTGACGACAATCAAAGATGAGCTGGCCAATTCAAAAATGAGCACGTAAAATAAAAGCAAATAAATATGGTATTTAATGGTATTTAAAAACAAAAAATTTAATCAGTTCTGGAGATTTTCAAGTTCATTTCAACTGGGGATTCCCATTTTAGTTTCGATCGCTATTTTAACAGCGTGGGGAACCATTGTCGAAGCTCAGTTTAATGATTCAACAGCGGCTAAAAAAATTGTTTTCGACAGCTGGATGATGTGGCTTGCAATGTCTTTATTGGTTTACAATTTAACTGTCGTCGTTGTCGATCGCTGGCCATGGAAAAAAAATCATTATCCTTTTATTACTGTGCACGCCGGAATTATTCTGATTGTTTTTGGCGGATTTATCACGGGAAAATACGGACTAGATGGCCAAGTCAGCGTTCCGATTTCAGGAAAAAATAATTTAGTTTCGGTCAACAATACAGATCTAGTGATGTACGCCACGTTTGATGGTGACCGTTACACAAAAGTTTATGATCGCGAAGTCGATTTTTTCTTGCACCCTCCGACGTCCGAAAAACCCTACACAATTCAGCTTGGAGACGATCGTGTCGACGTGATCGATTTTGCTCGTTATGCAATCATGCAAAACAAAGTGCAGGCCGTCACGGATGTCAACGCTGGAGCAAGCATTCGATTTCAACTGATGAACGCAAACGTCAAGCAAACGCAACAAATCACTCAAACTAAAAAAAATAAAGAAGTGGTGTTTAACTTGGGTCCTGCCAAAGTGATTTTAGGCGAAGTGAACGAATCTCAAGTGCACGGAAACGAAATTTATGCCACGCCTATCAGCGCTGAAAAAATTAAGTACACCATTTTTCATCGCGACCAAAAAACCCCTTTTAAAACCGGCGAAGCTCAAATCGGAGATGTCGTTCAAACGGGGTGGATGGGGCTGGAGTTTAGATTGCTTGATTACTTGCCTTTGGCCGAAGAAGTTTACGATGTCACAAGCGTTGATTCGTCAACTCCGCTGACTGTTTCCGCTGTTAAGATCAACCACTTGGGTCAAATTCGTTGGCTGGCGTTAAATGATGTCGTTAAATTATTTCGAGAAAAAAACGCCTATATTTTGAGTTATCAAAATCGTCGAATTGATTTGGGTTTTGAAATTCAACTCAATAAATTCGATGTGATCCGCTACCAAGGAACTCAAAAAGCCATGGAGTACGCAAGTCTTGTCTCAGTGAAAAAAAATAATAAAACTTCAGCATTGCCACCAATCGCAGAGTCTTTAATTTCAATGAACGAGCCCTTGAAATACGATGGCTACACGATTTATCAAGCCAGTTTCCAAGAAGATGAAATGACCGGAAAACCTGTGGCGTCTGTTTTTTCAGTGAATAAAGATCCAGGCCGTCCCATTAAATACTTTGGTTCTTTAGTTTTAACTTTGGGAATTATTTGGTTATTTTATCAAAGACGAAAAAGGGCAACATCTGTATGAAACTATTTTCTTTATCGAGCTTATTTTTAACTTTATTTTTTTTCAGTGCTTTCAACGCCAAGGCTTTTGCAGAGCCTAAATTAGGCGAAAGAATTCGCTATTTAGCGGTGCAAGATGCAGGACGCATTAAACCTTTCGATACTTTTGCCAAAGAAACTCTTGAGCTCATCCACGGGCGCAAAAGTTATAAAGTCGACGAAAACGCCCGCGCTATTGAGGCTCACTGGGTTGTTTTAACTTGGATGCTTTCGCCTGAAAGTTGGATCACGCGACCTTTATTTGAAGTGAAACATCATGAAATTTTGGATCAATTAAAACTTCCAAAAGACCGAAAATATTTTACAGGCAACGAAGTCTTCAAAGCGGAAGGTTTTGCAAACATCATGCAAGAGTTGCAAAATAAAAGACAAACAAAAAAAAAATTAAATCCTTACTTCCAAGCGGCTCAACGACTTGAAAATCAATTTTTTACTTTTCGCGAAATGGTTGCTGGAAAACTTTTAAAAATTTACCCTGTGCCCGAGCAAGACGCCTGGATTTCAGCGGCCGAATTACCAACAGATATTCAACCGGCGTTTTTAGAAATCAGTCAGCGCGTAGCCAGCTACTTGGGTGGTCAAACCGATCAAGTCAAATCAGCCGAAGAAAATGCCAAAGCCGCTGAAGAGCTGGATCGTTCGATTTTAAAATTTGAACAGTTGGCTCAAAAATCAGATCCCGCTAAATTTCAGCCCGTTCAAAAAGTAAAATACGAAGTTTTGTACAATGATCTTCATCCATTTCGTTGGGCTTATATTTTTTATTTATTAGCCGCTTTAGTTTTACTGGTGCTGTGGATTCGAAATGCACAAAAAGGTATGCCGATCGCTTGGACTTTTTTATTGATGGGTTTTTTGATTCACACTTTAGGATTTGCATTTCGTGTTTATTTAGCC
>JAYTPD010000030.1:0-30592 GCA_043747435.1 Bdellovibrio sp.
CTCAAGTTTTCAATTTGTGGCTTTAGCTTCATATAGTGACGGTACAAGCCAGAATGTCGCACCTTCAGCCACATGGAGTTTAACCTATGTTTCGGGAACTGCTCCGACGGGGCTTACATCGAATTTAGGTTTGATTTCGGTGGGCAATGTGACGGCTTATCCGACTTATACATATACTGTGACCTACGGAGCTTTTTCTTCGACCGCGAATATCACTTTTAATTCTTCCACAGTAACCGGACTTTTTACAGTACCGATATCAGGTAATATTAATGTTGGTGGCACAGTTGATATTAAGTGCTACGTGACAACTGCTGATGGAGGAAGTCTTGATTTTACGAATGTTTGCACTTGGACTTCTAATAATAATACAGTCGCGAACGTCAATGATTTTTCAAATAAAGGCCGCGTCTATGGAAATAGTTTGGGTGGTCCTGTTACAATCACCGCAACGTATTTAGGTTTTAGTTCAACTTCTGCGATCACAGTGAATGCAGTAGCTCCAGCCGTTGTCGACGTGGGAACGGGTCTTTATGGGCGCTACTACACGACACAAGACACTTCAAGCCCGAAACAAGACCCCTACAGCACTTTGGCAAATGCAAGGCTTGATGCAAATGTCGATTTTGCTTGGGGTGCTGGAACTAATCCTGTAGGAGGAGCTGATGATTTCGGTGGGCGTTGGTCAGGGCAGATCACAGCCAATTCTTCGGGACTTTATTGCATTCAAACTTATACGGATGATGGTGTAAGACTTTGGATTGCCAACACTCTTGTTATCAATAATTGGACTGATCATGGTGGTACCGTGAATAGCGGAACATTTACTTTTGTTGCCAATTTAAAAACTGAAATTTTCGCTGAATTTTATGAACGAGGCGGTGGAGCCGAAATGCATATTAGGTATATTTTAGGCGCTTGCGGAACGGGAACAGCTGTTCCAAGAGCAAATTTATTTTCAACGGCTACTCGTGCACTCGATATTCAACAAGATGTTGTGCCGCAGTGGACAGGGCTGCGTCGCGGATTTGCAATGAATGGTACTGTTGGAAGTATCGCCAACGGGGCAGCCATAACAGGTTTCACAAATGGCGCTGCAACTCCAGTGAATGCAACCGCATCAAATGTAAATGGAACAGGTATGGCATACGCCAGCTCTGAGCGTTCCCAATCCGTCGGCTTTGACGGCGTCGATGATTCAATTTCAGTCACAGCGTCAACGGTTCAAACGGGCACAGGTAACCGAACGATGTCAGCCTGGGTTAATCCTACAAACATCGGGGCAACTCAAGACGTTTTAGGTTACGGAACAGCGGCACTGAACACCGCTTTAGGAATTTCAATTTTAAACACCGGAGCCATTCGTTTTTATGGCGGAGGCGGCAGCAATTGTGATACGGCGGCCAGTTTAATAACATTTGCAAAATGGAATTTTATTGCGGTTACTTATTCGGCGAATGTAGCAAAAATTTACTTAAATGGAACTTTAAGGCAGACGTGTAATGCTTTATCTTGGAATACTGCAACGGGATCAACACTTTATATTGGTGCCGGCACAGCTCTGACAAATCTTTTTTCAGGATATATCGATGACGTGGCTTTTTGGAATTTAGCATTAAACGTCGGAGAAATTAACTCGCTCTATGAAAAGCAACGAGTTATCAATCCTTAATACAATTTTTTGAAATTCACTCAAGTAGCGTTGGCAAAGATTTTTCAGCTTTAGCACCTAACTCTTTCAGCCTTTCGACCTGAGAAATCAAATTACCTCGTCCAGTCGAAAATTTCCCCATGATCTCTGCATGAGTTTTTTGTACACTGTTCACGCGGTCACCAAGAACTTCTAGATCTTTAACAATTCCTGCGAATTTGTCATAGAGTTCACCGCCACGCTTTGCAATTTCAAGAGCATTTTTTTGTTGGCGCTCTTGTTTCCAAAGAGAAGCCACGGTTCTTAAAGTTGAAAGCAAAGTCGTTGGGCTAACAATCGCGATATTTTTATCCCAGGCTTGTTCGAAGATCTCAGGCTTCAATTTAAAAGCTAAAGCAAAAGCGGGCTCAAGCGGCATAAAAAGCATCACAAAATCTGGTGAAATAATTTTTTCGGCTAAATGATATTTTTTTTCTGAAAGTTCATTGATGTGGCGTTTTAAAGATTCTACGTGGGCCGCCGCAAATTTTTCTTTGTCTTGATCGTTTATTGCCGAACTTGAGGCCTCATAGGCTGTCAAAGTCATTTTTGAATCGACGATCAAATGTTTTCCGTCAGGCAGCTGAACGATAACGTCAGGTCGAAGAATTTCTCCGCTAAGTCCGCGTAAAGTTTCTTGCGTGAAAAACTCTTCACCTTTACGAAGGCCCGAGCGTTCTAGAATATTTTCTAGAATCATTTCTCCCCAGTTGCCTTGAGTTTTATTTTCACCTTTTAAGGCTAAAGCTAAATTTTGTGCCTCTTTAGACATCGTTTGATTCAGATCAATTAATTTTGAAATCTCACCTTTTAAATGGCCACGTTCGGCCCGCTCAGTCGAGTAGGTGTCTTCGACTTTTCTTTCGAAGTCTTTGATGCGCTCTTTCAGTGGGTCTAATAAGGTCGTCAGCTGTTTAAAGTTTTGATCAGACATTTTAGAAGATTTCTCTTCAAAAATTTTCTGGGCTAAGTTTTCAAACTGAAGCTGAAGTTGGTTTTGGAGGTTGGTCGTTTCTGTTTTATGTTGGTCGGCATGAACTTCGGTCAGTTCAAATTTTGTTTTCCAAGTTTGAATCTCAAGGCGTAGTTTTGAATAAACCAAAAACCCAATAAACCCGCCACCCGCCATAAAACTTAGAACTGCTACAATGTATTCCATAAGACCTCTTTAATAATCATTCTCAGACTAACAATTTTTTGTTACTGTGTCGCTATGACAAAATTGAATGCATGGTTTTTAGCAGCGCGTCCTAAAACACTTTCGGCTTCTGTTGTTCCAATCATCGCAGCAACGGGTTTAGCGCTCGGTTCGGGCTTCAAATTTCAGTGGTGGATTGTTTTGTGTGCGTTGTTGTCGAGCTTCTGCATACAAATCGGCACTAATTTTGTGAATGATGCAATGGATTTTAAAAAAGGGGCTGACGACGAAAAAAGAATTGGCCCGATTCGAGTCACCCAAAAAGGTTATTTTACTTTCAAACAGGTCATGATTTTTGCGACAATCTTTTTTGCCTTAGCTGCTGTTTTTGGACTTCCTTTAGTTTATCAGGGTGGTGTGCCGATCGTCATTATCGGATTAGTTTCGATTTTGATGGGCTATGCCTACACTTCGGGGCCTTGGCCTTTAGCTTACTTAGGCTTAGGCGATTTATTTGTTATTTTATTTTTTGGACTAGTCGCTGTCGGAGGACTTTTTTATTTACTCACGGGACAGTACACGATTGAATCTTTCGTGGTCGGTTTGCAAATTGGTTTTTTAAGCACTGTTCTGATTGCGATCAATAATCTGCGTGATATGAAAAGCGATGTCTTGGTTAATAAAAAGACGATGGCCGTGCGTTTAGGTTTAGCCGGCGGGCGAATTTGGATTGGATTTTTATTATTTGCACCTTACTTGTTGGGCTATTACTGGCTATCTATTCATAGATGGTGGGTTTATATCATTCCACTTTTTTGTTTTCCACTGGGAATTTCAATTGCAAAAAAAGTTTTTCGAACTGAGCCTAGCACTGAGTATAACAAATTTTTAGCACTTTCTTCGGTTTACAGTTTGCTATTTAGTGTTTTACTTGCACTGGGATTTTTAGTTTGATGAAAATAGATTTTTCTCCTTATGAACTGATTAGAAAATCAAAAGCAAACGCAAAAGTCGAAGATGTTACGCAAAAAGGCAGCTTAATCAGATTAACAGACGCGAACCAGAATTGGGGAGTCGCCGACATTTGCCCTTGGCCCGCTTTAGGTGACCTAGATCTTGCTAGCGAGATTAAAAATAAAGGTTCATTATACTTACGAGCTATTGAACTGGCTCTTGAAGACTTGCAAGCACGTAAAGAAAATAAATCTTTATTGCGTGACCAGTGGGTTAAAAATAATATTCTTGTTAATGATTATCATAATTTTAATTTTAACAATTCACTGTTAAAAAATTGTGTTTTAAAAATTAAAGGTGATCAAAGAATTGAAGAACTTCTTCGCGTGCTTAATGCTCTTCCTGTAGTTAAAAGCTTAAGAATTGATTTCAATGCTGTTTTATCAGTTGAAGAGTTTCAATTTTTTTTAAAGTCCTATCAAGGTTTAAATAAAATTGAATACATTGAAGACCCGACAGACTTCAATGAAACGATGTGGTTTCAATGGAATCAAATCATTCCATTAGCCGCTGATTTTGTGAAAGCTCAATCAGGTTATACTTATAAAATGATCAAACCTTCGCGTGAATCTGTTGTGACTTCTAAAAAAATAACAATCACATCAGCTATGGATCATCCGGTTGGAGTAGCGCATGCACTACGAATGGCTCAGAAGCAGGCACAAAATGAGTCGGGTTTGTTAACTTTAGATCTATACGAAACCACTGCATTTCATTCTTATTTTATTTATCAAAATCAAGATGAAATTAATTTTAGCCCGCAAGCTCTGAATGACACGGGCATCGGAATGACAGCCGAGCTTTGCAAGCTAAGCTGGAGAGATGATTTATGACGATTTCATTTCATCAGAATTTCAAAAATCAACTTTTAATTAATCCTAAACTAAGTCCAACCGAAAAAGATATTTTGCACGACTTACAAAAATATTTTGAAAATAAATTTGATCAAGAAAATTATTTTTTGATTCCCAGCTCGGGCTCTTCAAAAAAAGCAGATGAAAGTCCAAAATTGGTGGCTCTTCATTTAAATTCAATTCTTCATTCAGCAGACCGTTTCAATCAGTACTTCAAAGTTCGCAAAGATCATATTTGGGGACTTGTTTTACCTGAATTTCATGTTGCAGGACTTTCGATATTGGCCCGAGCTTTTTTGTCGGGATCAGCCGTGCACAAAGCCACTTGGCAACCAGAAAAAATTCAAACATGGCTTATCGAAAAAAAAATAAATTTTACTTCATTAGTTCCGACACAAGTTTACGACTTGGCTCAGTTAAAAATAGCAGCTCCTGATCATTTAATTCAAGTTTTTGTCGGAGCAGGCCAGTTAAATGAAACTCTAAAAAATACTTTTTTAAGTTTAGGGTGGCCTCTGATCGAAACTTACGGAATGACTGAAACATGTTCAATGATTGCTATCAAAAACGACGACTCTGATTATCAAATTTTGCCGGGTATTGAGGTTCAAACTAAAAATAATCTTTTGCAGATAAAGTGCAATTCGCTAGCTCGCGCAATTATTCAAAAAATAAATTCACAGTACATCATGCAGCAAATCGAACCACACGATTGGTTTTCAACTGAAGATCAAGTTGAAATTAAAAAAAAAGGTTCTGTGCGGCGACTTAAATTCAAAGGACGTTCTTACGATTACATTAAAATATTTGGCGAGGGCGTTTCACTTCCTGAACTCAGAGAAAAACTAGATCAAGTCGCTTTGCAGTTGAATTGTCAACCATCGGCTATCTACTTACTAGCCATAGCGAATTCCAGAAGCGAAAACAGTCTTGTTATAGCTGTGGATAAATCAGTGTTTAAGTCGACACAGGAAGCTATTTTACAGCAATTTAACAGTTTGGTGCGCCCCTACGAAAAAATTCAAGAACTTGTTCAAATCGAAGAGCTTCCGCGCACCGAGCTGGGAAAAGTTAAAATTGAAGAATTAAAAAATCTTGTGTTAAATGAACTTAACCGGAGAATTGATGACAAAAAAATATAAAACACCTTGGGAAGTTGGCTCACTTTTTATTTGCACAAAATGTGCTGCTAAATTTACTCAAGAAAATTTAGCCGAAGAACTTAAAACAGAACTTCGTAAAAATTTAAAAAAACACGATCAGCAAAATTCAATTCGAGTGATGATTTCAGGCTGCCTGAACGTCTGTCACCCCGAAGAACAAACTTTTGCTTTTATGCCGGCCAACGGCCCAACAGAAGTGCAGACAACTGTTTTAGATAAAGAAACAGCTTTGAACGATATTCAAAGTTTCATTAAAACTAAAATCGAAAATTCTTAAAATCCCATTTTAAAGCCAATAAAGGCCGAGCCCACTCCACCAGAAAGATCGCCCAGATTATTTTTAAACGAACTTAAGTAAAAATAGTCGATACCGTAATTAAGTAAATAAGTTCCGGCGTAAACACCTCGATCTAATTTTGAAAGCAAATAATTACATTCAACTCGTAGCCCAGCCGTTGTCTCGCGAGCCGTTTCATAAGTCGCCGCTTGGTCTAAATATCTTAAACTAAGCCCTGAAAAAAGAATCGACGTATTTAAGCTTGTTTTTTCGTTAAGACTGTAGCGGTAAGTGTAACCAACGTAAGTGGCGTAAAATTCTGTTCTAAAATTGTCGCCCGTTGAATTGATCAAAGCTCGGTTACTGTCACTCAATTTATAATCAATACTTTTAAACCCTAGAATAATTCCATGTTGAGCGGCCCAGTAAAAGTCAAAATTAATTCCGAACGAATAAGACACATTTCGTTCTGACTGATCTTTGGTTTGTCCCGTGAAAAAAGCGGGTCCGAACTCAAGACCAAAATCAAAAAGAGTATTATCAAATTGTTCTTTTTCTACAAAATTTGGATTTTTTGCATAATGAATTACAAAATTTTTATGTGTCTTGTCGAAGGCTACAGGAATTTCGATATTTAAAAAATTCTGATTATTAAAATCTGATTTTTTAGTCGCTTTAAAATAAAGCGACATTTTTTGTTTGGGTTCGACAGAAAAAAGCAGAACTCGGTCTTGATCAGGATACCTTTCTAAGCCATTCGAAAAAATCATTTTAATTTTATTTGCATCAACAATCACGGCTTTATCTGTTTCGTTTTTAAAAATCATGAGCACGTAAATTCCCGGAACCACATCCAATATGCGAGACTCAATCAGAAGCCCGTCAAAATAATTAATTTGAGACGTGCTGTTTATTTCTGGATCAGTAAAGAGTTGAAGTTCAAATGGAGACACAGCATGATCTGCAACACCAATAAGACCAAAAATAGCCCCCGCAGTTAAAGCGGCGCCGGCCGCCGAACTTGCTGCGTCGGCAAAAGTTATGCAGCGAAAACAAATAAATAAAGTAAATAAAATAATTTTTGTTGCTTTCATTATTTAAAATCCTCGGCTTTCAAAATAAACGACCATTGCAGTGGCAGATTATTTTCAATGGGCAAAAAAGCTTCGATCATTAGATCTTTATTTAAATTCATAGTATTTAAAACCATCGAGCACTCAATGATTGCTGATTTTTGTGCTTTTAGTTCAAAGTCATTCGTTTTTTCATCAATTGTCGTTCGACAATTGATGTCCCATTTTTGACCTGAGGCTAAGAAATATCCTTTATTCAACAAAACACGATAGCTTTGATTCGGATCAATATTCTTTATGAGATTCCGAGTATGAATGAGTGTTTGATTTTTTTCTTTTATAATCAGACTGGTCGCGAACTGCGGTGAATTTGAAATTGCGACATTCCCAAACTTATTCAGTTGGTAATCAACTCGAACAGGTTCAGCATAAGGGCTCGAGCTGCACGCATTTAAAAATATAAAATAGATCAAAATTAAATATTTCATTTTACCTTCCTAGACTTTGTTCACTTTTTGATTCTTGCTCCATGATTTTTTCTATTTCGGCAGCAGTCCAAAGCTTTCCTTTGCCAACGCCCGGGCAAAAATTGGCCACTTCGTTTTTCCAGGCCTTGGGGTTCATTACTTCTGGCCAAAAAGGCCAAGTTCGGCACTGAGTCGGTCGAGCTTCATAGACCGAACATTTTTTATTTTTTAAAAAAACGCAATCGGGATTTCCAACTTCTTCTTTGAGTTTCCAAATGGGACCCAGCTGATCACAGTATTTTTTTGTAAATTCAGAAGGGCGCATTTTTAAAAACTTTGCAAATCGCTTTCGATCATCTGGAGTTAAAAAAACGTGACCAAATTCTCCATGAGACGTGCAGCACTTGCCTGAGCCTTGACATTCAAATCGAAGACCGTCTTGATAAAATTTATTTTCAGGCATAAGACTCTCTTTTAAAAATTTCAGATATTTCAATATTAAAAATGGCATGTTTATGACCTTGACTCAAGACTTAGAATTAACAAAACTAGTTAAAACATAATATAACACATCAAGCATAAGTGAAGCCCTAATTATGAGTTACAAAATATTTTCGCCGCAAGATTTTCCGGCTTATTTGCCTAAGCTCAATACGCTTTATGATGAGCTTTTTTCTGGCGGCAAGGGATTTCGTTCTCAGTTGGTTGAATTTGTTTCTAAGCCACTTTCTTTAGATATTAAAGTGCAAACATTATTAGCTCAGACAATTGAATTCATTCATAACGCATCACTTTTACATGATGACCTGGTTGATCGTTCTAGTTTACGTCGTGGAAAAAAAACGGCTTGGCTGAAGTACACGCCTGAATACGCCGTCTTAGCCGGTGATTATTTACTTGCGCGTGTTATGGTCAACTTATCAAGTCATGGTAATATCAAACTAGTTCAGTACACCAGCGAAATGATTTCTGATTTGCTTGAGGGCGAATGGTTGCAAGATTCAGTTGTGGGTGATTTTTTTGTAACGCTTGAACAACTTGATCGTATTCATAATTTGAAAACGGCTTCGCTTTTTAAGTGGTGTTTGCGCGCTCCGTTTATTGCAAAAGAAAATGCTCATCCTCAAATTCATTTTTTACTGAGCGAAATGGGAACATTGCTGGGTCAGCTTTTTCAAAGAAGTGATGATCTGCTTGATTACGATATACGAAACCATGAAAGAAAAGCCATATTAGGTGACCTGAAGTCAGGTTACTTGAATTCTTTTGGAGCTTTTCTTTGTCAAGGTCGCAGTCGATCTGAAATCGATCTCTTTATTAAATCAACAACTCTTCAAGAAATCAAAAACAATGTAGGATTCTTTGATCAAAAAGTTTCTGAATTTGATCAGCATAACCAAAAATTAATTGATCTCTACGATCATCATTTAGCTGAACTTGAAAAATTACTTGTGGGCCAAGAAAAAGATCTGATTCCAAATTTAAAACCACTGACCGAAATTCTTTATTGGCGCAGAAAGCCATCTTGATGGGTTTTAATAAATATAAAACGCTTCACCGCAGTGACGCTGAATTTAATTCGTATTTATGGGGATCTGGTCTTCATCAAATTCAGGGAACAATTCCTTTGCCTCTTGAAACTTTAAATTTAGGAGCCGCAGACGAGACTGTAACATTTGAAATTATAAAAAAAGATCAAATATCTAAGCCATCAATTATAAAATTCATTAGTTCTTTGATCAAGCTGCCTAATTATATTTTAATTTTAATGCCATTTTTTTATATTCTCGTAAAAGCTTACACAAGCAATCAGTCATTTGACGCTTTTACTGGAAGTTTATCAGGAATAGCCATGTTATTTTTATTTGCGGGGCTGAATATACGTAATGATGTCAGTGATCATATTTCAGGTTATGACCGGGTCAACTTATCAAACCGAAAAAGACCTATTGCTCAAGGTTGGATTACGGCTTACCGTAGCTCACAAATTTCGTGGCTTCTTATTTTGCTTGCCGCATTTATTTCAATTCCTATTTTTATTTTGCACAAAGAGCTTTTTCGATTAGGGGCGATTGTTATTTTACTGTTTGTTTTCGGTCAATTTGTGAAAAAAAATTCATACAAATCCAATCGATTCGGAGAAACGATACTTTTTATCTTGGTGGGGCCTGCGCTTGCTTGCGGTTATCAAATTTCACTGGGTGCCTTGGTCGACAATCAGATTTTAGTCTTTGGCAGTTTTTGGGGTTTGGCTGTTTTATTTTTAGTTCATATGAACAATTTCAGTCACTTGCTGACATCATCGCAGTCCAAAATTCAAAACACGATGACAAAAATGGGGTTTGATCGGGCGCAATTTTTTTTGGTTGTATGGTGGCTTCTTTGTTGCGTTATGTGGTTTATTTTTCATCTGACTTACGCTGAAAAAATAACTTCGTTTTTAGTTACTTTGATTCTTGTTGTGTGTTCGATTCCTTTCGTTATCAAGATTCTAAAACTAAAAAGCCCTGTTGGTTCTGATCTGATTCGTATTCGTAAAGATTCCTACAAAATATTTCTGTTGATGGTGACTCTATTTTTTATTGAAAATTTTTGGGCTCTCGGAGAAAAACTGAATTGGATGCTTTAAATCTTTTTAACTACATTAAAAATGAAAAGTCAGAAAAACGTGTCCAGAACTGGATTCAATTTTTAACGATCAATAAATTTGATTTTTCTAATGTAAAAGAAATTAATTTTTTAAATGAAGCAGCCATTATAACAGATCAAAATGGAAATAAGTTCTCAATTGATTTTGTAAATAACAAAAAAAACTATCATAAAAAAAAGGGGACTATAAAGACTGAAATAATTGGACGTGCTTTAGGTGCTGGCAAATTGGGTCTTCAAGTTCTTGATTTAGGCTCGGGACTTGGAATAGACGCTCTTTTTTTGGCGCAGTTAGGATTTAATGTCATATCTTTAGAAAGAAATCCTTTAATTTTTCTTGCGCTGCAAGAAGCTGCCGAAGCTCTTCCCCCCAATTTACCTGTTCAATTTATTTTCGATTCTGCACTTCATTTTTTTAAATCAAATGAAAAACATTTTGATTTGATTTATTTTGATCCGATGTTTCCCGAAAAAATAAAATCAGCTTTGCCTCGGCAAGAAATGGTTTTTTTTAGAAGCCTTGTCGGTGAAGATCTTGATGCGGGCGAAGTTTTAAGTTTGGCTCAGAAGCAAGTGGGTGTTCAGCGCGTCGTTGTGAAACGACCATTGAAAGCGCCCATTTTATCTGGCCAGCCCCATTCTCAAGTCAAAGGTAAGTTAATTCGGTTTGATCTTTATGGAGTCCATCAATGAGTTTAGTCCAAATTATTCTTCAAGCTCTTAAAGAAACTGTTTTTTCATTTTCGTCAGAGCGAAGTTATCGCGAAGCAATTATAAAATACGATTTTAAAATTGATCTGCCTCGGCAAAACTTAATGCAATTGTGTTTTTCTCAGTTGGCTGAATGGCCACTTTATTTTTTGTTACTTGTGGTTTATTTTGATCCGACTCAGTACTTATGGAGTTTGCAAAACATTTTAGGGCCTGAAAGCCGAATCGGAACTTATTTATTAGACGGTCGGTTGAATGTGATGTTGATTGTATTTGGCATCTTGTTTTTTGCAGAATTTTTTCTGCATCAATCTTATTTGTTTATAGCCGTGATTTTTTATTTTTTAGCGAAGTCAGATCTTCATATCCATTTAGCACTCGCAGGACTTTTAGCTGTCTTTTTTGCAAAAAGTTGCTATTGGCTTTCGCTTTCGATGCAACTTCAAAGTCGGACGAAAATGATTTGGCGGTTTGTGATGTTAGGACCCTTTTTAAGCTGGTGGCTCACGGCTTATTTAAGTTTAGTCACTTTACAGTATCTGCAGATCAATTCATTTTTTTCACAAAGTCTTTCAGCGAATCGCTTTCAATTTTTAATTTTGGTCATGCTGGCATACCAAGCGATTACTTTTTTATTTCAATCAATTGGCGGACATTTTACACTGAATAAAAAAGCTGATCCAACCGATTTACCGATCTATTATTCGACGTCTAGTTGGTTTTTGCATTTCAAAATTGGATCTCGATTTAAAAATAAAATAATAATGAAAGCCCAAGAAGTTTTAAAATCTCATTTAGTACTTAGGAACGAAATGGATTTGTTGAAAGCACAAGGTCTAGCTGTTCAATATCATTTAATGAACTCAGTACTTGGCCAAGAAATCGCTCATTTAAAAGTAGTTGATTCACAAATAGCATCTTCGCGATTGACCATCGACTAAGGCCAGATCAAAATATTTGAATGTCACAAGATGAAATCAAAAGTCTTAAAAAAACAATTCAAAATCTTGAATCACAGCTGCAATTAAAAAATGCTGAAGTGATGACTTACCGCCAAGAGCTTCAAAAATTCTCGCAAAAATTAGATCAACTGATGTCACAAATTTCTTCCGATACAATGCTTTTGTCAAAAATCCAAAAATCTTTAGTTCCCACAGAGATGCCACGCATTCCCGGATTTGAATTCAGTCGTAAATTTGTTTTTGGAAGTCAGTCAGGTGGTGACTATTTTGATATCTTTGAACACCAAGATAAGTTTAGGTTTGGCGTCTTAGTTGCGTCATCGTCTGGTTACGCCATGTCAGCTTTATTTTTATCTTTGATTTTGAAAGTCTCGCATGTTTTAGAAGCAAAAAAAGGAAATCCTCCGGAGCAAGTCATTCAAGAAATGGCCGACGAGCTAAAAAAATTAGCTGGTCCAAATGATTTCACAAATGCTTTTTACGCCGTTGTCGATCGTCGAGATTATTCATTTCGATTTTGCAGTGCCGGTCAGATCGAAGCTTTTTATATGACGGCAGATAACTCAATCCAAAGACTTAAGTCTGACTTTAGCCCTATTAGCCAGCAGTTCTCGGCGCAGTTGACATCGGCTCATATAGAGCTCGAAGCAAAGTCAAAATTATGCATTCTGACAGATGGTTTGTTGAATGTTCTAGGGCCTGATTTAGTTGTGAAAATTATGACAGATACAAAGCGTTCGGGCGTGCATGACTTACGCAATGAATTACTTTTTCAAGCGCAGCGTAAATCAGGTCTTGAAGAGCCTTTGCGCGATCAGACCGTTGTCGTGATCGAACTTAAAGACCAAGGGATTAAGCTAGCCAAATAAACCTGGTTTTGATATTTTTAAAGATCAAATTCAAAAAAATTAGAGGTCAAAAATGGCAGAAGTTCATATTTACGAAGGTGCTTTAGATAAAGGTTTAGAAGGCGTTGTGGCTTGCACAACAGCAGTTTCATTTATTGTTGGAAATACTTTAATTTATCGCGGATACACGATTGAAGATTTAGCAAAAAATTCAACTTTCGAAGAAGTGACTTTTTTACTTTGGAATAATCGTCTGCCAAATAAATTTGAGCTTGAAAGTTTTCAAGCCGAGCTCAATAAAAATATGTCATTAGATCCAGCTTACATTGCAGTTTTAAAAACTCTTCCAACAAATGTTCATCCGATGGCTTGGCTTAGAACGGCTGTTTCATTGATGGCTCACTGGGATACAGACGCGAATGATAATTCGGCTGATTCAAATCATCGTAAAGCAATTCGCTTAACAGCAAAAATGGGCGCGATCGTTACGGCTTTCGAAGCCATTCGTAACAAACGCGAAATTTTATCTCCAAAAGCTGGAAAATCGATTGCCTATAATTTTATGTACATGCTGAAAGGAACCGAACCTGAAGCTGAACTTGTTAAACTATTTGATACTTGTTTAATTCTACACGCCGATCACGAATTAAATTGTTCGGCTTTTGCAACACGTGTAACAACGTCTTCACTTTCTGATTTACACTCAGCGATGGTTTCAGCCATCGGAGCCCTTAAAGGTCCTTTGCATGGAGGAGCCAATGAGCAAGTGATGGTCATGCTTGCAAAAATCGGCACCATCGAAAAAGCACAGCAGTTTGTTAAAGATGCGTTGAATGCAAAAGAAAAAGTGATGGGTATTGGTCACCGAGTTTACAAAGATGGTGATCCGCGTGCGGCCATCCTTAGAAAATTTTCTGAACAGCTTACGAAAAAAATCGGTAAGCCTGAACTCTATACGATGTCAGCCTTGATTGACGATACGATGCAAAAAGAAAAAGGCCTCATGCCCAACGTCGATTTTTATTCGGCAACTGTTTATCATGCGATGGGAATTCCAACAGATATTTTCACTCCCATCTTTGCAGTTTCGCGCGTTGCCGGTTGGATAGCGCACTCAATGGAGCAGTATGCAAACAACCGAATTTATCGTCCACGGGGAAAATGGACCGGCAAAGAAGGCTTAGCTTGGAAGCCTGTCGAGCAAAGATAAAATAAAATGGCTTCAGTTTTTACAAAAATTATCAACGGCGAATTGACATCCTATAAAGTTCACGAAGATGAGTTAACAATTTCTATTTTAACTTTGGATCAAGTGAACCCAGGACATGTTTTGGTAATTCCGAAGCAAGAAGTGAATCATTGGTTTGATGTTCCTGCCGAAATTTATACGCGTGTGGCTTTAAACTCGCAAAAAATAGCCAAGGCTATAAAGGCTGTAACCGGATGTCCAAGAGTCGGCACGATTGTCGCTGGTTTTGAAGTCCCACATTATCATCTGCATCTGATTCCAGCGTGGAGTATTCCAGATTTAGATTTTAAAAGAGCTAAAAGACTCTCTGAAGTCGAGATGAAATCTCTGCAGCAGAAAATCCTTCAAGCGCTTAAGTAAAATTATTCGCAACGTCTTGTTACAAATTCAGAACTATTTTTTGACGTTTGCACTACAATTCACAGATTTTAAAGATAACGCAATTTTACTGACTCGAGCATAAGATGCCTTTTGGGTTGGTTGCTTAATTTTATCTTGTAAAAGCAAACTTGAATTGAGTCTGACGATACCTTCACCGCCACAAGAAGTTTCAGTTGTTAAGTTTTCTCTAAATAAAAAACCGGCACTTAAATTTGAGTCAGATGATTGAATGACTTTGGCTTGAGATTTATTTTTCGAACCAACAATAAAAGTTTCAAAGTTCAAGTTGACTGACTTTTGTTTTTCAAGATCAACATCGCCCACTAAATCAACTTGAGTTACAATAATTTTTTGACCTGCCTTGGCTTTATATGGAATTGCAATTTGGCAGCTGGTGCGGTCAAAGATGCGGTTGTTTGATCCAACCACAGTGGCCATATCATTCGGATAAATTTCGAATTGATTGTTCGACGAATCAAATCGAGTGAAGGTTTTCACCGAAGTCGACGGGCAGCCGGGTCCACCAAAAACAATTCGATCTGTTTGGATCACATCTGTCAGACGGTCTGAATCCAGCAATGGCTTTTTTGTTAAAAGCAATTTTTGAAGTTTTAAATTCTCAGGAAACTGGCGTAATGATTTTGAAATAATATAGTTGTCGTCATTAATTCCGTTTTCACGTAGCATTTCGTGAAAAACTAAAAAATAGATATCATTTTCGCGATCAAGATGTTCGGCCCAGCTTATTTTATTCAAAGTAATATCGCCGGGTTGACCTAAAGCTTCAACTAAAGATCCCGTGCGATCGACTAAAGCTTCATCGACAACTTTAATCACATTGACGTCTAAAGACTTTTGTAGATTTTCAATTTTCAAACTTTGGTCAGCAACTAATTTTTGTCCTTCAGTTGTTGTCGTCAAGTACGTGATTACGGCATCTCCAACATTTAAGAAATAAGCGCGCACAGTATCTCCACCGCCAACATCGGCTCCGCCTCCGCGTGCGATTGCATTCGTCGAGATCAGTAAACTCAGAACTAAAATTTGTAACGACTTTGTGATTTGCATAAATCCTCCTTAACCTTGCAATTATTTTTAGCAGACTTTTGTCGATAAGATCCAGATCTAATTTGTAAATTTATAAGTTTATACTTTACTTTTATGTAAACTTTTTAATACAAGTGTGATATCAATGACTTATGCCACAATTTCAACACAGTGATTACCGAAATTTTCTGAAAGAAATCTTAGAAAAAAGGCCTCGCAAAGGTCATGGTGAACTTCAAAAAATCGCAGCGCATCTGCGCATCCACACCACATTGATCAGTCAGATCATGTCTGGGCGTCGTGATTTAACAGACGAACAAGCTTTCGAACTTTGTCGCTATTTAGAACTGACAGAAACAGAGTCCGAATATTTTCAATTACTTGTTAAAATTGAAAGAGCCGGTACTCAAAATTATAAAAACTTTTTAAAAAATAAATTAAAAGAGATGCGCGAACAAGTTCAAAAAGTTTCAAAACGCTTCACTAAAGAAGAAGAGCTCAGCGATCAGCAACGATCTATTTTTTATTCTTCATGGATTTATTCAGCAATTCGATTATTTTGCTCAACGGACGAACAGGGCCGAAGTCTTGAAGATGTGATGAGCTATTTTCAGCTGACGCGAATAAGGGCCTCAGATTACCTTGATTTTTTGGTTTCAGCTCAGCTGTGTGAGCAAAAAAATGATTTATACAAAATGGGTCAACAGCGCACCTACATTGATCGAGGTTCGATTTATTTTTTGAAACATCATTTAAATTGGCGGATGAAATCAATCGAACGCAGTGAAGTCGCCACGGAAGACGAAAAGTTATACACCGTCACAATGTCTGTCTCACAAAAAGATTTTTTAAGAATAAAAGAAGAAGTTTCAAAATTACTGAATGAAATTTTAAAAATATCTCAAACGACGCAACCCGAAAAATTAGCCTGCTTTAATTGTGATTTATTTTTTATCGAAAAATAAAAAATCTTGTTTTATGACACTCAATTAATTTTATGTCTCATAAAGTTTCGTTATAGATAAAATCATAAAATAAATAATGAAAGCTATTTTAAATTACGATATTCTTTTAATAAGCCGTTCTAACGGTTGGAAAGGAGGTGGTGTTATGAATTTATATGACATAACAAAGGCGGAGGTGTCGGTTTTTTAACCGCACTTAGCTAGACGCGGTACGAGGCCAAACCTCCGCCGTAGCGTCATATCAGGTGGCCGACGACACCGTAAAAGGATCCATCGGCCACCTACTTTTTAAGCCTATTATTGAGCCTCTTTTAAAGTTTCTTTTTACGACTTACATTGACGAATAGAACTTGTATTTTATCTGTGATCTCTTAAATTCTTAAAATGCGAATTAACAGTTTTATAAATGGTCACAACAGTCCCTCCCTGAATTTCAAATCGATTAAAAAAAATCCTTTTACTTCTGAAGAGCTACATCAAATTTCACATGCAAATCTGCTTGAAGCTGTGACCGCAATACAAACTGCTCAAAAATTTTATTTAGAATATAAACAAAGCACCTTTGCTCAAAGATTATTTTTTTTAGAAGCGATCAAAAACTATTTATATCAAAATGAATTCGAACTCGCCAAACTTGAAGCTTTAGATCAAGGGCTACCATTAGATTTTGTTCAGTCGTATTCTATAAAATCAGCTATGAAATCTCTCGATTCAGTCATTCTTGAACTTTCAGAAGCTCAAACTCTTCATAACGAAAACATAAAATTTGATTCAGTTGGCGTTATAACAATTATCGCATCCTGGAATTTATCATTCCGAATAGTTTGCGAAAGAGTTTTCCCAGCCCTTGCAGCCGGAAACACGGTCGTCGTGAAAGTTTCTTCGACGTCTCCGATAACTGCTTTTTTATTTTCAGAGCTTATTCAAAAATGTCAACTTCCAGCTGGATTGATTCAAATCATTGTGTCTGAAGATCCCGAAGTCAAAAAAATACTTGTTTCACATCCAGGAGTAAAAGCAATTTCATTTACAGGTTTATTAGCTCACTCTTCAGAAATTCTTAAACTGATTGCGCAAAATAGTTTGCAACAATTTAAAAAAATTCAAATTTCATCAGGAACAAAAAATACAGCCGTTGCTTTGAACGAGCCCACCGAGGATCAGTTACGACCTATTTTAAAATCTTTTTTGATCGGCCAAGGTCAACTAGCTTGGAATTCAGCCCGGTTATTTATCGTCGAAAAAAATGAAAAGGAATGGATCGAAGCGATTCAAGATTATTTATCAAAATTGAAACCTTCTGAAGGAATAAATGATCCTTCGCTGTGGACTCCGTGTTTAAAAGATTCATCTTTTAAAAATTTTAATGAATTGATTTATTTAGCGAAGTCTGATCAAGCTCGGCTTATTCAAACAAAGTATATGTTAAATGCCCAGCAACAAAAATCATTTCTTCCGATAAGTTTTACTCAAGACATGTCGAATTGTTCGACTTTGCAACAAGATCAAGTGTTGGCTCCGCTTTTTATTTTATCCACAGTCAAGTACCCTTTTGATATTCCAAAATATTCCAATGTTTCTTATTTTGGTTCAGCAGCCCATTTATGGGGAGACCCAAACCGACTCGGCAAAATCATCGATCAACTCGAAGTGGGTTTAATTTGCACGAATAGTTGGTCTGTTGAGCGCCCTGGATCTTTTAAAAGCAAAAAACAATCAGGCTATGGCTTACAAGACAGTTGTGTTTTTGGCGATTTTTTTTCAAACGTCAAAATTTTGACTTAAACTTACTGTAGTGAATGAATTTTGGCGCGTGTTCGAATTTCACACTGAGGGCAGTGAGCTTCTTCTTTTATTTCTAAATCATCAAGAACTTCAAATTTGAGTTCTAACGAGCTATTGCACAGCACGCAGTTGCATTGCAATTTAAGATAATCTTTTTGGGTCATCGAGTCCGTTTTTTCATAATACTGGATATCTTTCATCATTGAGCTCCTCAATATATTCACTCTTCATTGCAAAACCGAGACGCAGGACTTAGGTCCGAACATCGAAAATCAAAGCTCGAAAATAGAAAACTCAAATTTTTTAAATTTTGCAAAACAAATTATCAGGAGAATAAAATGAAACATAAAATTTTAAGTTTGATCGTCTTAATCAGTTTGAATGCCTGTGTGAAATTAAAGAAAAAAGGAGGCGACGAAGCGCCGCCGGCCAACACCGTTGCCGAGCAATCACAAGAAATCAACAAAACTCTTAAGTACAGTTACGATTTTTCGGAATCCAAAACTCAAGTCGTGTTTCATTTTCCCGACGATTGGCAAGACTCTGTTTGGGTTGAAAAATCAATCGCCGGAGAAAAAATATTTCAAGGTGAAGTACTTCAACGTGATTTTAAATGGGTCGATTCAATCGATCGCGAAGAAAAAGTTAATTACAAATTTTTTCAAAATAAATTAAAAAACCCTGAACTCTTGGCCGAAGTTGAAGTTTTGCCTGTGCTTGATCTTTTTGTGGATCAGGATCTTAATTTAGCCGAAATTTACAAGCTTAACTCTAAAACACAAATCATATACTTTCGACGACTTGAAATTAAAAATTCAGCGCATTTATTTATCGAAGACTACAGCGGAGCGATCACCGTTGAAAACCTCAATTCAGAACAAGGAGTTCTTCAAACATTTAAATCGGATCAACGTGCACAATTAGAAACAAGTGGCCGCTCAGCCGGAAAGTTTGATTTAAATATTTTATCGGGTTCGGGTTTGCTTCAATTAAATGTTTTAGCCGAAGCAGGTGGCGATGGAAAACCGGGCCTAGAACCCGATGAAAATCTAACAGGATTAAAAGGAAATGACGGTGATTATGCAAAATTTAGTGTTGTGAGCACGAACCAATGCGGTATGGCTCGGGATTTATGCTTCACTTCATACGTCTATGATTGCACAACTCCACCAACATCAGGAAGTGAAGGTGGTCAAGGGAAGCGCGGCTACGGCGGATCTAATGCTGGAAATGGTGGTTCAGTTTTTAAACCCAAAGTTTCAAATCAATCATCTGAAATTAAAATTGTGACTTCATTGCTACCCGGTCGAAAAGGACTTGGAGGAATGGGCGCATCTGGAGGCCGAGGCGGTGAAGGTGGCTTAGGCGGGGATGGGGGCGATAGAGATTTTTTACTTTTTTTTAAACTTGATCCCAATGACCCACGAAGTAAGTTGCAACTTTTTTCTAAAGTACTTAGCAAAAAATGTGCGTCCGCAGCGAATGGCGAAAGAGGTTTGAAAGGCGAAACGGGCGCTCACGGACACGATGGACAAGATGGAATTGTGATTGAATAAAGATTTAAAAATGTAGTTTTAATTTTTGATCAACAGAAAATTTCTGAAATGCAAGATGGATGAGCTCAGAAATTAATTTTGAATAAGAAAGTCCCGAGGCTTCCCACATTTTTGGATACATCGAAATTTGTGTGAACCCGGGCAACGTATTAATTTCGTTCACGTAAATCTGGCCATTTTTCTTTAAAAAAAAATCAACGCGCGCTAAGCCATCGCAGCCCAAAGTTTGAAATGTTTTGAGCGCAAGATTTTGAATTTTTTGAACTTGGTCTGCCGATATTTCTGCAGGAATGACAATTTGAGCTCCGTTTGCATCGATATACTTAGCCTCATAAGAATAAAACTCGTGCGAGACAATAAGCTCGCCGGGCAATGAGACCTTTGGATTTTCATTTAAGCCCAGGACTGAACATTCAATTTCTTTACCGTCAATATATTCTTCAGCAATGACTTTATGATCGTATAAAAATGCATCTTTTAATTTTAACAACCAGTCGGTTTCTGTTTTTATTTTATGAACTCCAACCGAGGATCCTGCATTAGCCGGTTTAATAAAAAAAGGTGTCCCTAATTTTTGAACGATTTCAGAGTAGGAAACTTCAGAATTCTTTTTTAAAACAAGATACTTTGAATTTAAAATACCTGCGTCGGTTATCAAACGCTTGGTGTACTCTTTATCCATACTGACAGCGCTACTTAAAACACTACAGCCTACAAAAGGTAAGTTGACTATTTTGAGCAAACCTTGAAGCGTGCCGTCTTCTCCCATTGTTCCATGAACGATCGGGAACGCGCAATCGATCGCAGTTTTTTCTTTAGATTTCAGTGAGTAAACGTAGGGGCTTTCTTTGTAAGAGATCAAGCTAATAAGCTCTTCGTTAGTTAAATCAAAATCGTTTAAAGATTTATATTTTTTAAAAATATCAACATTCGCAAACTGATAAAAACTGCCTTGTTTCGAAATACCAATCAAAAAAGGAGTGAATAATTCTGTATCAAGAGCTTTCAGAATATTTTGAGCCGAGTTGATCGAAACTTCGTGTTCTGCGGACTTACCACCAAAGATCAATGCAATATTTTTTTTCATCGCGTTTAATTTCCGAAAGCGTAGTCATTAATATTATAACAAATATCAGCTAGAATTTTTTGTTGTGAGCTTGATATTTCGTAAAGGCTTCGACTGCAGTATTGCAAAAGACGCGATAAAAAAGGGACTTCTTTGCTGACGATTAATGTAAAATGCGTTCGTTTAGGCTTTCCGTCTTTATCTATTTTTAAGCTATTAATCGAATCAAATTCAATTTTACGAGCCTTTACAGTGCAATTTTCTGGATCTGCGCACCCGTGTTGAGAAGCGGCTGCCATAGGTACTCGGTAATTGATGTCACTGACTTGCAGTTGATGGCATGAGTAACCTTTATTGTAACAGTAACCAAAAGCAATAATTTGAAAATAAATAAACAGGTATTCGGGTTCTTCAACGTCAGCAAGTGGACTTATTTTCGAAGATATATTCAGAGCCGTTTGTTGACCTTCTGTTTTTGAAAAGACCTCGTGCCATTTTCGAATTTTTTGTGAAGTCTGCCCGTTATTGTAGAAAATTTTAGTTACATTTAAATCAAGTGATAGTGAAGCCGCTGTATTATCTAAGCTAATAATGGTGATATCTTGTTGCTCAAGGGTATTAAAAGAACTGTCTTGAATTTTTTGCGTCAAAACATAGCTGCTGTATTCGTTTGGTTTAAGTAAACTATAATCTAAAGAACCGTAGCCAGCGCTCATCGCTTGACTCAGCTCAGTTGGGTCAAATGCAGGGCCTAAATCTTCTTCATCAAGATTTTGTTTTTTTAAGCACGATGTATTCGTTGTCAAAATGAAAAATATAAATAAATAAATTATTTTGCTCATATTGAGTCCCAGCCCCAAATCCAAAGTGGCATTGGGAATAGATGAGAAAGTTTGAGCTGGACATCAGATGATAAAAAGCTGAGCTGTTCGACTTTTAGCGGTCCAAAAATGAGCTGCATGAGATCTGATTCTTTTTCTAATGTATAAAGATCTGTTCCAAACCCAAAAACGATTTTATCATTTTGCTTTTCGAAAACGATATTTTCAAAACCCTCTGCGCGAAAAGCTTTTTTAATCTTTGCAAGCAGTTGGTCAGTTTTGATCACTTTCAACATTCCTAAATAGCCCTCGTGGCCAACTGTCGAAATACTTTTAAGATGCTGATGTAAATTTTTTGAGTGTTGTGGAGTCATTATTGTAAGAGTTTCTTTTTTTTGGCTCTGAATAAAACTGAACAGATCGACCAGGGCTTCAACGTTTCCGCCCCACTCATGAATATAATTGACAAGGTCAACGCCTTTGCCTTCAACAGCATAAGCGACCAGTTGATTGTTTTGATTCCAAGCCGTGAAAAGATTTGAATTTGGAATTTTTAAAAACTGATTAAAGTCATCGGTGCTTCTTAAGGCATGAACAGTGTGTTGAGCATAAATTTTTTGTAGCGCTGCCGGGTCGACTTTGTTTCCAGTTACAAATCGCAGGGTTTTATCTTTGATAGGTGCACTATTTTCGATAACGAAACTGAAGTCAGAGCCTGCTAGCTCGAACCCAAACTTACGATAAAAATCAAATTGGTCTGTCCATAAGACAACAAGATCGCAATCTTGCTTTTGCGCAAGCTCGATACAGTTTTCAATGTTTTTGCGACTATGCCCTTGCTGACGATACATGGGGTCTGTGACGACCGAGCCAATAGCGCCGACTTTGAAAACAGCTTGCGGAGTTTTCACAATCAAAGTCTTTAGAACCGCGTGCGAAATAATTTTTTCGTCTTCGATGATGATGCTCATGTTGTGAATGTTGGTGGCTGATAATGCGGTTGGATACTCACTTGTGATGGGCCAACTTTTGTTTTGTCTAAGATTGTCATTTAAAAAATCGACTAACATTTTGAGCTCATGAGTCTCTGGAGATCGTGGACCTTGCATAAATCCTCCTAAAAGTCTTATTTTATCAGTTTTTCGCTGTAACTTGATACGTCTTGCGAGATGAAATTGACTTAGGCCTAGAAGTTTTTTAGAGTTGGAAACTTGAATAAAGCTGGAGGTTGATTTGGCAGATTTAACACAAAAATGGAAAGAAAATAAGACGGGAAAAATGTTCGTCGATCAATCTTGCATTGCGTGCGACGCGTGTGTTTTATCTGCGCCCAAAAATTTTGCGATGCACGAGGACGATGGTCATGCTTTCGTATCGAAGCAACCAGAAAGTTCTGAAGAAGAAGCGGCCTGCAAAGAGGCAATGGAAGGCTGTCCGGTCGAAGCCATAGGCGACTTCGGTGACAAAACCTAAACAAACATCGAAGGCGAAGCCGACAATAGTCCAGTTCAGTGACGCACTTAAACTTCTTAAAAAAAAATACCCCGACGCACATTGCTCGCTTGATTTTGAAACTCCCTTTCAGCTTTTGATTGCCACTATTCTTTCAGCTCAGTGCACAGATGAGCGTGTGAATATTGTAACAAAAGTTTTATTCAAGAAATATCCAACAGTTCAGGAAATGAACGCCGCGAAAGAATCCGAGATCGAAGAACTTGTTCGATCAACTGGTTTTTACAAAAATAAAGCAAAAAATATTAAAGAGTGTTGTCGTCAGATTATTCAGAATCACGCGGCCCAGATTCCGCAAAACATGGACCAGCTTTACGCTTTAGCGGGGGTTGGTCGTAAAACAGCCAACGTTGTTCTTGGCAATGCGTTTGGAATTGCCTCGGGAGTCGTGGTTGATACGCACGTGACTCGATTGTCAAATCGATTTGGCTGGGTCAAAACTTTAGACGCTGTTAAAATCGAGCAAAAATTAAATCAAATTTGTCCCTCTGAAGATTGGATTATGTTGCCTCACTATTTAATTTCTCATGGTCGAGCTGTCTGCAAAGCTCGAAATCCTGATTGTGAAAATTGTTTTATGAACAAAGCTTGTCCCAAGAAGGGTCTTTAGGTACAGTTTAAAAATGCTTCAAGCCTATTTCGAGAGTATTAAATATGTCGGCCATTTGCTTCCGATTTCTTTTTTAAGAATATTTTTAGGTTATTTTTATTTTGATCTAGCGATCAAAGATTGGAACCTTTATAATCTGGGTGGCGGTGGATTAGCTGATTTATTTGTTGAAGCTTTAAATAAACCACAACTACCAGCTTGGTATCGCATCGTTTTGAGTGAACAGATTATTCCGCACTGGCAAATTTTTGCTTTTATTATTATTGGGATTCAATTTGCTGTGGGAATTTCCTATGTCATCGGCTACGTCGTTAGACCCATTTCGATTTTAGCTATTTTAGTCTGTTTAAATTACTTAGCGCTTTCGCGTATAGATCAAGAAATGTTTTTTAAACTTTTAATCGCCAGTCATATTTTATTGGCTTGGGTCGGGGCAGGTCGTTGTTTAGGAATCGATTACTATTTTTTTAAACGACGCCGTGGAGTGTGGTGGTAATGAGACATTTTTTAGTTTTTATCGCAGTCGTGTTTTCTGGCTTGGCTTTTTTTTACTTTAATAAAGAAGATAAAGCTAAATTAAATGAAGACCGCACAGTTCGAGTTTATGCATCATCATCATTCGTTGCCAAGTGGGGGCCTGCGCAAAAACTCAAGGAGCTTTTTGAAAAGCAAGGCCAATACAAAGTCGAATTTATAGAATCTCCGGATATTGGAATGACTTTGCAAAAAATTAGTTTTGAAAATCAAAACTCACTCAGTGATGTTGTTTTAGGTTTAGATCAGTTCGATATTTCAAGAACGGCGCAAAAAATTAAATGGCGATCGTTGTCTCGCGAGTTAAATTCAAATCAAATCACTGAATTGGTTCGAGAAAGTGAAGCTATAAAATCTCAAAATTCTTTTGTCGCTTATGATTGGGCTCCGATGACTTTCATTGCTCGAAAAGATCTGAACGTGACAATTAATCAGTTAGATGACCTTTTAAAGCCCGAACTCAAAGGAAAAATTGCCTTACAAGACCCGCGAACAAGTTCTCCGGGATTACAATTTTTGGCATGGATTTTTGAATCTAAAAGTGAAACTGAAGCGATTCAGTTTTTAAAATCCATGATGAAGCAAGCTCATAGTTTTTCATCGGGTTGGTCGACAGCCTATGGATTATTTAAAAATAAACAAGCAGATCTTGTGTTTTCGTACATCACTTCACCGATTTACCATGTGATCGAAGAAAAAGATCATTCCTATATTAGCATCGAAATGAAAGAAGCTTTACCTTTGCAAATTGAATTTGCGGGAGTTCCTTCGACCTGTAAAAATTGTGACGGAGCTGAAAAATTTATTGATTTTCTAATTTCTCAAGAAGCACAAAAAGTCATTATGTCAAAAAATTATATGCTGCCGGTTATTGATCACGTCAAAGAATCAACAGAGTTTGATACTTTAAAAATATATAAAACCAGCCCGATTCATTTTTATGATCAAGAAAAAATTGAAAAATGGATCAGTCAGTGGTTAGAAATTCGAAAGAATGAAGGGCTTTAAACTTTTAACGGTCTGCCTTGTATTTTATTTTTTAGTTCCTTACTTAATTCTATTTAAATTTTTAAATTTGAATATCCAGATCGATTTTTCAGAAGCTCTGTGGGCCTTCAAAAATTCACTGTATCAATCTTTTATTTCCGCCTTCTTAGTCGTTTTTGCAGGCGTCCCGATGAGCTTGGGACTATTCTTTTTTCAAAAAAAATGGAGTCAGATTTTACAAAAGCTATTGCTGATTCCGCAAATTTTACCTTCGTTATTTTCGGCTTTAATTGGTTTTACAATTTGGAAGCCATTTCCCATGGGTTTGACAGGCATCGTGCTGCTTTTTTTTCTGATTCACTTGGGGTTTACAAGTGTGTTGTTAAATACGGTCACGCAAGAAAAGTTAGGATCCTTTGCATTACTTTCAGAACTTTATGGAATTAAAAAGTGGAGGTTCTTTTTAAAAATTTATTTTCCGTTGTTGTGGCAAGAAATTTTAATTATTTTTTTAATGGTTTTTATTTTTTGTTTTTCGAGCTTTTCAATTCCTTTAATCGCCGGTGGGGGAAAGGGAACAAACCTAGAAGTTCTGATTTATGAAAAAATATTTATAAATCAAAATTGGTCGGCCGCATTAACATTAAGTTTATTGCAAAGTTTATTTTTGGCTGTCTTAAGTGCTTTGCTGATTCGACAAAAAAGCAGCGAAAAAGTAGAATTTCATTTGTCGAGCTACTTAAAATCAAGCTGGGGAGCTTTGATTATACTTATTTATTTATTCATGTATTTGGGCGGATATGGTTTAGGTTTGAGTCAATCCGTTTCGGTTTTATCAGATTTTCAAACTTATAGTTTGGAATTTGTAGCAGCTGCTTTAAATTCTATTTATCTTTTTTTTGGTTACTTGGGGCTAATGAGTTTTTTGCTGCTTTTGTGGATCTTAGATTATGTTTTGAATCTTAAAATTAATTTTGCACGAAATCTTTTGTCTTTTTCAACAGTACTGGTGGGATTTACATTTTATTTGTTGTTTCCACAGACGAAGTTTGCTGATTTTTTTAAAGTTCCATTGGCTATGAGCTTTTTATTTTTTCCATCACTTTTTAAAGGCTTTCTTGAAAAACCTTTGTTGCTTTTGAAAAATCAAATTATCGTAGCCCGCTTGTATCAAGTCTCGTTAAGCCAAATTATTTTTAGTGTTTTAATGCCGCAATTAAAACGTCCGCTGGCGACGGCTTATTCTTTTTTGGTGATTTGGTTTTTAAGCGATTTTGCAATTATGAAGTCTTTGGGTGTTCAAACATCAACTTTAGGACAAATGGCTGAAAGCTTTTTATCGAGCTATCGCCTTTCGCACGCTTATTTAGTTACATTAATGATTTTGATTTTTTGGGCATTTATTTTACTGATTTCTTATTTTATTTATTTCGTTTTAAGAGAGGCGCTTAATGTCAGTTATAAAAAATTTAAAATTTAGTTTAGACCAGTTTAATCTGCAAATCGATCAATTGGAAATTCCTGATCAAGGTGTAACTGCTTTTTGGGGAGAATCAGGTTCAGGAAAAACAACATTATTTAAAATTTTAATCGGTCTTTATCAGCCGGTCGATTGGAGTTGGAATTTTAAAAATGAATCTCTAGAAAAGCGATCATTATCAGAAAGACAACTGGGCGTCGTTTTTCAAAATTACGAACTTTTTCCGCATATGACGGCTGAAGAAAATATTCTGATTGTGCTTCATGCGCGCAATTCTACAGAAAATTTAAAATCGAAAATAGCCGAATGCGAACAGTATAAAATTAGATTGCAGTTAGAAAAATGCTGGAACACTCAAGCTTCAAAATTATCTGGAGGCGAAAAGCAACGCGTTGCTTTGTTGCGAGCGATCATAAGCCAACCTAAACTTCTTTTATTGGATGAGCCCTTTTCTGCTTTAGATCCTCACTTGCGACAAGAAGCTCGTGAAATTGTGAAACAAATTTTATTAGAGCAAGCCGTTCCAGTTTATATGATTACTCATGACTTAGAAGACGTAAGATTTTTAGCTCAAACGCAAGTTGTCTTGAATCAAGGGCGTGTTTTGAGTGTCAAAAATCTGCACAACTAGGTCGATTTTACAAAATGAATAATCCGCTTCGACGATTTGAAAGAAGCGTACTAAATTATCGAAGTTATGAAATCAGCAAAGTTTTTTAAATTATTTATGATTCTATTAAGCTGTGTTTTTGTTTTTGCCTGTGGTGCAAAATCGTCTAAAAATAACTCGAATAAGCAAAGCGCACATCAACTGACTGAGGCCGAAACTTATCTTTATACAAGACCAACGATTTATTATATTCCGAAATTTAATCTGGATGATGACATTTGTAAGTCTCAGATTACAAAAAATCTGAAAGATAAAAACGATGCAACTTTATTTATAGTTTGTGATTCAGTTTACAAAGCATGTTTGCTACAGGGCACTTGTTCTTTGCAGCAAAAGCAGCAGTTCACAATGATCAATGTGGGTGAAAAAAAGAATTCTGAGTATCGATTTCAAAAAGTCGACACTTCGAAGTGTCCCTATGGCTACGGCGCTGGAAAAAAAATCTGTCTTGATCCTTTTTATTCAGTCGCTGCCGACTTATCGATTTATTCTTTGGGCGATGTTATTTATATCCCTGATTTACGTGGATTAGCTTTACCCGATGGTTCTCAGCACAATGGTTATTTGATTGTGCGCGACTCAGGTGATGCGATCAAAGGACATGGCCGATTCGATTTTTTTACGGGTTTTATTTCTAACAACAAAGCCGAAAATCCCTTCGCGAAAATCGGCCTTGCAGGACTGGAAACTTTTTTTGCTTATTATGTCATTCAAGGTAACGAAGCCGCTCAAATTCTCAAATCGAGAAACTACCCGAGCACTTTGGTTAAAAAATAATCCAGTAATTTTAGTAACTTAACTTTATCATAAAAAATATGCGTTAACCGACTCAAGTAATAACGCAAAGCGTCGATAAGTAGCGTGACTGCTGGACGAAAGTCCTATGACTCTGAGGTTAGGGATTGCCTCTCGTGACTGAAGGCAATTCAAAAACCTCTTCAAATTTTAACGTGAGAGGTTGTACGTATGTCGTTGAGAATCAATACAAATTTAGCGTCTATGGCTATTCAAAATTCCATGAGTCAAACCCAGAGGTCGACCGATCGATCCTTAAAAAATCTAGCCACGGGCTCGCGCTTATCTGACCCCAGTGCAGACGTTGCTGGAGCAGCCATTGCGGATCAAATGAATTCAGAAATTCGCAGTATGGGAGCCGCAAAAATGAACGCCGAGCAAGCGGGAAGCTTTGTTGCGGTGGCCGAAGGTTCTTTAAACGAACAATCAAATATTTTAGTTCGAGTCAGAGAACTAGCGATCCAGGCGGCCAGTGATAATTTTTCGAATACCGAGCGAGGTATGATGCAAAAAGAATCCAGCGAGCTGACTGCTGAATTCGATCGAATTGCCAAATCGACAAGATACGGATCACAAAATTTACTTGATGGCTCTGTTAATAAATTTGATTTTCAAGTGGGAACTCGAGCTGGATTGGAGTCTCGAATTAGTTATAACTCAGAGACCAATACCACGGCTTCGAATTTAGATATTGATAGCGTTTCAGTTGCTGACAAAGGAGACGCACTGGATTCGCTTTCTAAAATTGATAAAGGGATGGCCGCGATTGCTCAAAGTCGGGCTCGGTTTGGGGCTATGCAATCAAGACTGGATTCAGCGCAAAATAATTTAGGAACACAAATAGAAAACTTAACAGCAGCAAAATCAAGAATTGCCGATGCAGATTTACCCAAAGAAGTTTCTGATGTTCGACGTGGACAAGTTCTGCAACAGTATCAATCTTCGATGCTTCAAGAGGCGAACGCTCAGTCGGGGCTTGCGCTTAAGCTGATTGGTTAACTGTTTTTTTTATAAAAAGAATAAAGTTTTTTTAAAAGAGGAGTCAAAAACTCCTCTTTTTTAGTTTTACTAGACCTAAGTCGAAATATTTTTTTTATGATCTAAATAAGTTAATTCATACACTTAACGCATCGCAATACAATAAAACCCAGACCAAGGGCTAAAGTCCACTAGACCTAAGCCCGATAAAAACATTGTACATGTTGGTAGCACCTCTCAAAGAGAAGTAGGACTTTCGATCCAGCAGTCAAGCAGATCGACCCCGAACACTCCCTGATTGGCTTAACTTACAAAATCAAGAGCAGTCACCTCGAGATTTTGTAAGTTCGCCACCAACTTAAAACTTTTAGAAATAAGAAGTCTAAAAATAAAAAGATTGGGAACAATCGAAGGGGGACGTTTATGGGTTTAAGAATAGCAACAAATATGGCATCGATCGCTTCGCAAAGAGCGCTCGGAATGCAGTCTAAAAGACAAGAGCACGCCTCGCAAGCTCTTGCCTCAGGTTCGCGAATTGTCAGAGCTTCTGACGATGCAGCGGGCTTAGCCATTTCAGAGGGAATGAAATCTGAAATTCGCGGAACAGCAATGGCGCGCAATAATGCGTTTAACGCCATATCTGCCATCCAAGTGGGTGAGGGCGGATTAGCTGAAACAACAAACTTATTAACACGCTTACGAGAATTAGGTGTTCAATCAGCTTCAGACACCATCGGTGAAAAAGAGCGTGCTTACCTTCAACAAGAAGCTTCAAGTATAGGCGAAGAAATAGATCGAATTGCAAAAACGACTAAATTCGGAGATAAAAATTTAATCGATGGATCGAGCCCTGTGTTTGAATTCCATGTCGGAACGAATGCAGGTAAAGAAAATATCATCACATTTAAAGCAGACGGTAATGCGTCTTCGGCAGAGCTCGGCTTAGATTCAATTGATATATCTGATAAAGGCGGGGCTCGTGACCTTCTTACTATTTTAGATACAGCCCTTGCGAAAGTTTCAAAATTTCGTGCAGGATTTGGAGCTATGCAGTCAAGATTAGAATCGACGGTCAACGGCTTAGATCTTCGATCTGAAAACTTAAGTGCAGCCAAATCTCGTATTACAGATGCGGATGTCGCGAAAGAGTCTTCTGAGCTGGCGTCAGCAAACATGTTACAAAACGCGGCTTTGACTGTATTGGCTCAGGCCAATCAGCAGCCGATGGTTGCGATGAAGCTGATTGGCTAGATCGCTATTCACAAAGATAAAAATTAAATTGTCGCCCTAAAAAAACGACTTCTTAAGCC
>JAYTPD010000031.1:0-1328 GCA_043747435.1 Bdellovibrio sp.
TGAGCCGCCGCCGGGAGCTGAGGTGAATGCTATTTTAGTCAGCGGTGGTGCAAATGGAACTGTAAAAGTAAAAACCACGCAAGATTTAGTTTTAAATGACGAATCATACGCACAAGCGGGATCACTTTTAATCGGAACAGGCTCTAGCACTGATAAGCGGCTCTATGTGACTTTTAATCGACTTGTAAGTCCTGAAGGAAAATCAAAAAATATTTTCGCTCAAGCTTTTGATTTTAAGGATCGCATTCGAGGTTTAAAAGGACAAAGGGTCTCTGATCAGGTGTTTAAAATTGCGGCAAGCTCTGCACTCATTTTTTTAAGCGGCTTATCAGAATCTTTACAAGACAGTCAGGCCGCAAATTCGCTGGCGGGACAAAGAAAGTCCCTTCGTGATTCAGCACTTAGCGGAGTAGCTCAAGCATCAAGCGAGCACGGTAAAAAAATGCTTGATGAATTAAATAATGACAACCAAATCGAAGTTCAAAAAGAGACCGAGCTGGTTGTTATTTTTGACACTAAAGAAGGTATGAATGAAAAATAGAACAACTAACGACGTCCCCAAAAAAGATGATTTGGCCGACAGAATATTCAAATTTGGTGAACTGATCACAATCGGTCTTTGTAAGTTTTTAATGACTTCAACGCGTGAAGCGTACCTTGGTTACATGAATGGCCTCATGCCGGTGGTAAGGCTTTTGCAATTTAGCTGTGCAGCCTCCGCATTTTTTTCACTCAAGATCGACATCTATTTTTTGAAACTGCTTCATAATTTAATGCCAGGGCTACAGGTTTCAGCACCGACCGGGTTTTTTCGAGTTGTCGTTTGGCTTTCTTGTGCCTTTTCACCATTTCTGTTTTGGGGATGGCGGAGGCATAAAATACTTCAGAAGTTAATTTTATTTCTACAGGATGTTTTTACGGCCGCTGGCCTTGTTTCTAATGGTAAGACACCGAGGCTTATAATGGATTATGAAACGGATACAAACTCAAGAGTTCTTCAGTTTTTATCAGACGGCGTAACCCTGTCGCAGTTTAAAGAAAAGAAAGAACTTCTGGAAAACAAACTCTCCGTCAGGATAGAAGATATTCGCGGCCATAGGCAGTATCCAAAACTAATTGAAATTGAATTTGCCGAAGGCGAGCTGAAATCCGTTTTTGAGCTCAGTGATATTTATGGCTATAAGGATTTTACTTTTCCCATTGGAACAACACGGTCTCAGGTAATCATTGGTGATCTTAAAAAAATACCGCATTACTTATTGGCCGGCCAAACGGGATCTGGTAAATCCACTTTTATCAAAACCATGGTTACTGTATTGTTGGCAAAC
>JAYTPD010000032.1:0-12359 GCA_043747435.1 Bdellovibrio sp.
CTCAGTGGGGCTTAAAACAAAAAACCCCTGCAGAATACAGGGGTTTAGTAGAAGGTAGCCCTTTTATTTAACCTGTCCTAATTATAGGGTACAGATCACTAAACCTCTCTTTTTTTATTTCCCAAAAATATTAAAAAAACTAAATCATCGCTTTTGTTAAATCGCGAACTTTTTTTGTAGCGAAGTTTTCAGAAACAAAAGCCCAGTTGATGTGACTCCAGAAAGTTTCTAAATATTTGAGGCGCGCGTTTCGGTAATCGACGTAGTAGGCGTGCTCCCAAACGTCGGCCACTAATAAAGGAGTAGGTCCGTTGTTTGTGAAGGGGACGGCTGCGTTTGATGTTGAAACTAAAGATAATTTTCCGGCGGCGTCTGTGCAAAGCCAGATCCAGCCTGAACCAAACGTTTTTACTCCACCATCGATAAACTTTGCTTTAAGTTCATCAAGGCTTCCAAAATCGCGCTTGATCGCATCGGCTAAAGTTGCTGAAGGCTGAGCGCCTTGGCCCGCTGGCGCCATGTTGAACCAGTAAAAAGTGTGATTCCAGATTTGAGCTGCGTTGTTAAAAATTCCGCCCGTTGATGAAAGCACGATTTCTTCTAAAGATTTTCCTTTGAGTGAAGAATCTGTTTCGATAAATTTATTTAAGTTATCGATGTAAGCTTTGTGATGTTTATCGTAGTGAAAAGACATTTGCTCTTCATTTAAAAATGGAGCCAGTCCCGTTTTTGCGTAAGGCAGTTGAGGTAATTTAAACATAAAACTTCCTTTGTTAATGAATTACTTATTTAACATTTTTTGCACAAAAGTAGGAAGCACAAAAGCAGCGCCGTGTAGATCCTCATTATAATATTTGAGATCTTTAGCTTGAACAAAATTATGAGCCGCGTCTTTTTTGAAGTCTTTAACCGGGTGATATTGTCCCTTAATAGCCATTTGTAAACTCCACATACCTGATGGGTAAGTCGTCGCGTGAAAAAGCATCGTATGAACTTGGTTCGGGCTAAAAACCTTTTTTAAGCAGTGATTAAGTTCGACAAAAGTTTCTGAGTGAAACATGGGCGATTCACCTTGTGTGACTAAAACACCATTTGTTTTTAAAGCTTTTTTACAGTTGTTGTAAAAATCAGCTGTGAATAAGCCCTCGGCAGGGCCGGCTGGATCTGATCCATCAACAATAATGACGTCGTAAGAATCAGTTTTAGCTTCGGCTACAAATTTAATTCCATCGCCGATGATCAGGTTGACTTTTGGATTAGAAAATTCACGCGCGATTGTTGGTAAATGCAATTTTGAAGCGCGAACAACAGCTTCATCTATTTCGACCATGGTGACTTTTTCAACTCCGCTGTATTTACAAACTTCACGAATTGTTCCGCCATCTCCGCCGCCGATGACTAAAATATTTTTTGCGGGCCCGCTAACAGATTCGAAAGCTTGCATCGCTGGGTGAGTGATCATTTCGTGGTAATGGTATTCATCGCGCTCTGTGCACATCACCATATCATCGATCGCCAGCATTTTTCCGTAGGAGATCGAATCTAAAATTCGTACGCGTTGAAATTCATTTCGTTCGTCGAATAAAACTTCGCCAGTGTAACGCAAAGACAAAGCTTGGTTGTCGTCTTTGTCTGTGAACCAAACATTGCGATTAATTTTATAACCATTTTTGTAATCGATCTCTTCGGCATTATTTGGCTTTACTTGAAGAGTGTCGCCTTTTTTAATCACATGAGTCGATCCACGATTCATTTCTAAAGCGGAATAAGATGCATCAAAAGCTTTTTTCAAAAACTCAAAAGAAACCCAAGGGTCGACAGTGTCACCACACGTAAATAAATCGACGGCGGCATAACGGTACTCGGGCCAAGTGTGAATAGCTAAATGACTTTCTTGAATAACAACCACACCTGAAACTCCATAAGGAGAAAAATGATGAAATGTCGAATTGATGACAGTGGCTCCCGCAATTTTTGCAGCTTCGACCATTGTTTTTTCAATAATCGAAACGTCATTCAGGACGTCCGCTTTACAATTCATAAACTCAACTAGGATATGGCGCCCCAATGCTTTCATTACTTATTTTTACCTTTGCTCACAGAGATTTTTTGACTTCTACTTTAGGGGGTCAAAATAGGGCCTACAGCCCCCAGGCGCAACATTTTTTTCAGAAAAAATAAGTGCTTTAATTTTACTCAAACTCGAATGAATAAAAATTCTTTAAATGATGATTCTAACCAGACTAAAAGCCGTCAACTTTAGTCGAGATTTGACAATTTCTTGTTCAATAAAGTCGGGCTCGACTTCATTGAAATGATTGAGCTTACGATAAGAAATTTGAATAAGGAGCCATTTATTATGAGCCAATCAGCCACCAAACAAGAAGCGTTTCACATTGAGGACACAAATAGGCGCAAAATTGTCAGACAAGATCGCGTTCCTGTTGATCCGAATTCTTGTTTTTTAGTCTTTCAAAATTTAAATCTGGAAGTCATCAACATCAGCTCTTTTGGCTGCGCCGTTATGGTCAACCAAAGTGATTTTGAGGTTTTGAACCGCTTGACCGAGCTCAATCCCGTGATCGAGGTGGACTTTGTTTATAAGAATATTCAAACTCAACAACTTTCGTTAAAAAGAATGCGAACTGAAACTCACTCAAAGTCAGTCACTGATGAAATGATCGTGGGTTTTGAGTGCACCGGCGAGCCACTTAAATTAGAAAGAATTAAAGCGATCGAAATTTCGTCCGAAGTGATCCAAAAACAAGTCAAATATGTAACTGATGCTTATAAAATTCCAACGGGCTTTAAAATGTTTGTTTACGAGCTTAAAGACTGGTTAGAAAAACTAAAACTCAATTTCGATAAAATTGAAGCGGATGTTCCGATTGATAATTGGAAAGAAAACCACGAATTTAAAATGACGATTGCCGACAATGTATCTGATTTCTTAAATCAGGTGATTCCACAAAAATACAAAGAACTGCCCGCACTCTTAAATCAAATTCCGAAAGAAGACCTTGAAATTGTTACAGCTTTTGCGCGGGAGCATTTAGGACATCTTGTTTACGGAGCACCATTTGCTAATCGAGCTTTTTATAAGCCCCGTGGTTATGCTGGCGATTATGAAATGATGAATCATCTTTATCGTGATGAAATGGTTGGAAAATCTTTTTACGACCAATGCTTACACAAGTATTTTGTTGATGAACCAGCCGGAGCTGCCGTCAAAAATCGTGGAGTGTATTTATCAAATAGAATCACTCAACTTTTTGAAAATACAAAATCGAATGGTCCACTTAAAATATTATCTGTGGCAAGTGGTCCTGCGATGGAACAACAAATGTTCTTACAAAATGGAAAAAAGTTCTACGGACGACAAGCTGAATTTAATTGTCTTGATCAAGATGAAGAATCTTTAAAACATGCTCAACGTCAATTGCACTCTTTAAATCGTGTTGTTCAATCGGGATTTGCGTTTAAGTTTAACAACATGGCTATACGTAATGTGATAGCAAAAGGCTGCCCGGATACAGATTACGATTTGATTTACTCGGCGGGGCTTTTTGATTATTTCACAGAGCCCGTCGCACAAATGGCGGCTCGTAAACTTGTTGAAGCGGTCAAACCCGGTGGCCAAGTGATTATTGGTAACTTTAGCAAAGATAATCCGTCGACTCCTTTTATGGAGCTTATTTTAGATTGGCATTTAATCTATCGATCTGAAGAAGATCTTTTAAGGATTTACAAAGGGATGGGCTCAAAAGTTTGGGTTGAAAAAGAACCCCTTGGAATCAATCTTTTTGTTGTTATAGAGAAATGATCACCACATCTGATTTGCGAGAATTCGAGGTTTTAGACGAAATCAAGTCTGTCTTGAATACGATCGCAAATTGGATGGCCATTCCGCTATTTATTATTTTTTGGATTGCAGATCTTATTTATGTTCCTGAACAAAAATGGCATTTTTTATTGTTACGTTTAACGATTGTGCCCGTTTGTTATTTTGTAAAAAAATCAATTTTGGACACTCAAAACTTCAGAAAAGCCCAAATCATCGGAAGCATTTATGCGATTTCAGTTGCGCTTCCAATTAACGTGATGATTTTCTTAATTCCAGATTTGGCTACAGGCTATTATGCGGGCCTTAATTTAGTTGCTTTTGGAGGCCTTTCGTTTATTCCGTTTACAACTTCATTTTTTGCAATGACAACGGCTGGAATTTATCTTCCTTATTTTGTTATCGCCATTTTGCGCTGTCAAAATTTAGAGGATTTTAATCGGTTAGCAATAAATACTTTTTTTATTGTTGGCTCGATTGTGATTTGTTTTTTAATTCGTTATTTTAATGAAAATTTAAGGATGCGAGAAATCAATAGCCGAATGGCTTTAAAAACAGAAATTGCGAATCGCGATTTTATTATTAAGTCTAAAACTGAAGAAGCCGTGCGATTAAACTCTTTAAGTAATCAATTCAGTCCGCAAGTGGTACGAGCCATCCGTGATGGAAAAGTCGATTTAGAAAAAGGTGTGCACCGAGCTAAAATTTGCGCGATTTTTGTGGATATTGTTGGTTCGACCGAAAGAGTCGTTCGCCTTGATCAAAGTAAAGTGGATCTTGTGCTGGCCCGATTTATGGATACTGTCGTATCGACTTTTTTAAAATATGATTTAACGATTGATAAATTCCAAGGCGATGGAATTTTGGCTTTTGCAAATGATCCTGTTCAGCACGTAGATTACATTCAAAGAACATGCTCGGCGGCTCTTGAAGCCAGAACGATGTTGCTTGAAGATCGCGAATTTTATTTAATGAACTGGAAAAAAGAAATGCAAATCCGAATTGGAATTTCAGTTGGTTATGCCAATGTTGGTTTTTATGGTAACAAAAAGTTTTTCAAATGCTACACAGCTATTGGCGCTCCATTGCCTTTTGCTTCGCGTTTAACAAATTTAGCTGAACCAAATCAGATTTTGGTCGATTCAGATATTGCGACTATTCTTATAAATGATCAGTACGAAGTTGCTAAACTGGGCGAATTTTCGATCAAGGGTTTCGAAGCTGATCAACATATTATTTTTGAACTTAAAAAAGTTCCACCCGATCAAAACTCTTTAGTTAAATCTCAAAATCAATCTTGTCCAAGGTGTTCGCACGATGTTCTTAATTTAGAAATGAACGAACTAGGCCAATTTGTGATGAAGTGCATGAATTGCGGCTTTGAGCTGACTGACGACGTTCAGTTTAACAAAATGAACGCCCGCGCTTAAATTTTTTTTATCTCAAAACAGCGATGAATTTTTTGATCATGATAGTCGATCGGAATTGATGATAAGGTCGTATCTTTAATTTTGAATTCAAAGTTCAGTTCTGTTGAAATTTTAAAATCCCGTTTATTCGTCGAGAAATAAAGAATTCCCTGAGGCTTTAGAAAGCTCATCACTTTTCGAATTAAATCAACCTGATCGCGCTCGACTTCAAAATCTGTTTTCATACTTTTTGAATTTGAAAAAGTAGGCGGATCTAAAAAAATTGTATCAAAGCTCTTAATAAAATCAGGCCACTCTTGCGCTTGATCAACAAATTGCAGTACGTCTTCTTGGATAAAGTGATGTTGGTTCAAATCCAATTGGTTCAGTTTAAAATTTTCTTTGGCCCAGTTTAAGTATTTGTCTGATAGATCCACACTATAAGTCGTGGCGCCTCCGATGGCAGCCATCATCGATACGGAAGCCGTATAGCAAAATAAATTTAAAAATCGATGACCTTTAGATTTTTTTAAAAAATGATATCGTATCGGCCTGTGATCTAAAAATAATCCTGTATCAAGGTAGTCTTTTAAATTGACGTAGATGGGGATGCCGTTTTCTAAAATAATTTTTTTTTCGTTCTGATCAGCAAGTTTTGTATATTGCTCGTGACCTTTTTGGCGTTGACGTCGTTTCAAAATAATTTGTTCATCCTTAATTTTAAAAATATTTTTTAGAGCGTCAACTAAATAGGGAAGATGATTTTTTTCTTCGTCAATTTTTTCTGATTTGTCGTAGACTACAAAATTATTTTTGTAGCGGTCGACAATAAATGGAAATTCTGGAATGTCTCGATCATAAAGCCGGTAAGCTTCAATTTTATGTTTTTCACTCCACGCTTGCAGTTTTTTTAGGTTTTTCTCAAGGCGATTTTGAATCATCATTTTTATGATCTACCATATATTGGTCTAGATTTGTCACTGTAGGTAATTATTACCTGTCAAAAATTTAGATAGATTTCAATAAGTTGAGACTGTGCTAAGTTGCCACAGCTATTCAAACGGGGGAAATGTGAAAAGTTTTAAACAGCCATTATTAACGATACTTGTGATTTTCGCGACAGCTTATTTTTTGACAATCGTCGGGTGTTCGCCATCGTCGTCAACGAACAATCAACAACCAGCAGTTACGCCGAGCACGCCGTCAACTCCAACAACTCCAGAGTTAAGTGCTGGAGATTCAAATGCGACTGAAGCTGTTTTGAAACCAATCGACCCAAAAGATATGCGTCTGTGCACCAACGACGAATTTTCTAATTTAATCAATTGGAAGAACGCTTTGAATCTGTCTGATGATTCAATAAAAGAAGTCTCGGCTCGTAAAAATGATAAAACGATCAAGCTGGCTTTAGATGCGATTAAAAAATGTGATCAAGCCGAATTTTATCATTCACTGAAACCGTGTAAGAAAATAAGAAAAGTCATTACGACTCCAGACAAGCCTGAAGTCAAAGCTTACGATGCCTATCGCATCAATCAACAATGTAAATTTACTGAAAATTATTTAATTGGTTTAAAAATGCGACCAGATCCAAAGTTGGCTTACCCGTCTGAGCCAGCAGAACCTGCGCCTATTCAACCAAGTCCTGTGCCGCCCGCAAATCCTCCTTTGGCAGGTGGTCAATACCGTCAGTGCACATCAGCTGAGTTCGCTCAACTTAATACATGGAGATCTAATTTAGATTCAGCCAACAAAAATATTGCAAAACTGGGTTCTATTTCAAATTGGAAGTATGACACAATTGCGATTGACTCCGCTTCGACAGCGACTAAAAGCTGCGAGACTCTTATTAAGTATCATACTTCACAACCCTGTCAGCGTGAAAAAACATATACGGCCAATAGTCTAAAAGAACAGTGTAAAACAGCCCGAACATATTATTATAATTTTGCACAAAGAAGCGAAAGTTTAATTGTACCAACTGCGCAACTTTATTTAAATACCGAGCCCTTATCGCAAAAAATTTTTAGCCCTGGTGCCTCAGCAAATACTTACGGCCAATGTGTGATAACCAATCAGTCGAACTTAGATATTCAATATTCGGGTCAAAAAACTCTTGTTACTGAGGCTCGAGTTTATACGGATCAGTTACAAATGTTTGTGCTTGTAACTCAAGAAGGTTTAAAGCTTGAGTGTTATGGTATGGATTTTACATCAGCAGCGACAAGCTTGCGTGAAGTCATCAAACTATTAGCTGCAAAAAATTCTTCACTTGAAATGCAGTACGAACTGAATTAGTTATTGAATGGCTTTAATGATCGCCTGAAAATAATCAGGCTTTTCAGATCGCGGATACCAAGCTAAAGCCATCTTGTGATCTAAAAAATATTCTGAGGCAAGCTGAGTAAGCTCGTTTTTTTTTGTGTAGGGCTTGGCAAATTCATCAGAAAGTACAGTGTAACCTAAACCCAATGAAACCATCGAAGCAATGGCATCGGTATTATTTGCGTAATGCCGCTCTTTGACGATTTTATTTTTGAGTTTGTATTTTTCTAAAAAATTAAATGTCATTAAATCATTGAAATTAAAATCTATAATACATTCGTTTTGTATTATTTCTGAAAGTAAGCGCCTCTTCCATGAGGCTGGGCCATAAAGACTGTATCTTTCGGCTTTAATAATTTTAGAATCCATTTCGCGAGTCACTTGATGATGTTCAAGCAGTGCAAAATCACAAGCGCCACTTTTTAGTTTATCGACGTTGGTTTCAATGTCAGATAAATCAAAGCGAAATCTTAATAAGGGATAATGAGTTTTCAGTTGAGTTAAATGGGGAATGACCCGAGATCGCAATAAACTTGATGACCCCGTGATGCCGACTTCGATGATGCTATCTTTTGCTGCCCTTTGAATCTTTGAAAGGGCCATTCCCTCAATATCTAATGAACTTTTAACATACTGAAGAAGTGCTTCGCCTTCAGCCGTGAGCTTCATGCCTTTTCTTGATCTTGTAAAAAGAGTTGTTTTCAACTGTTTTTCTAAAGATCGAATTCTTTGTGTCACACCGGTTTGCGTAAGACCCAGAATGTACGAAGCGTCTTGGACTGTGCCCTTGCGGACAACAGCCCAAAAAGCTTCTAGGGAAGGGCTGAGTAAACTCATTTATAATCATAGATAAATTATAATTATGAATTATACAAATACTAAATTTTTTCATAACTTGCACAGCATCAGAGTTACCAACAGATATCCTGTGGAAAACTTTAAAAAACAAAGGAGAAAAAAATGAAGAAAAATATTTTAATTCAAGCACTAGGGGTCGTGATTCTGTTTGGCACACTTCAGGCTCGTTCACAAAATTTGCCTGTGGATAAAGTCGGGGAGAACACAAATAAAATTATTTTTGAGTGCTCAAACCAGTTAAATCAACTTTTTGTGAAAGCTTTAGAGCCTAGCCCAGATGGAAAAGACATTATAGTTGAAATGGTGAAAGATGAACAAATTGTACAAAGTTTTACGGCTGTACTTGTTCCGCAAGAATCGCTTTTACAATTATATAAAGTATTTAACTATGATTTATTCACTGAAGAAAATAAAATTGGCGCTTTAAAAGTGATGTCGCATCAACTTATTGGTCGAGGCGGCTGCGGACGAGCCGCATGTGGTGAGAATGGATTTAATACCCAAGTCATTACTTCAGCTTTGCTTAAGCTTGGCGAAAATGAAACCAGTTATAATTGCAACTAGTTTTATGCTGCTAACAAAAACTTTTGGTCTGGTTTACGCCAGGTCAAAAGAATTATTAGAACAGCCTATTAGATTTCAATCCTTTGAGTCTAAAACATTAAACGATGGCCCTGTGTTTAATAAAATCAAATTATTTCAATATGCTGACAAAGACGTTTGGATGATGAATCAAAGCCATTTTGGATTAAATACAAGCCTTGAAAAACAAGATCGTTTAGCCATTGTGATTGAAAAAAATAAAATTCAAAAAACTGCTTATTTTATGCAAATTGAACCTGGTCCGCTTGAATGGTCCGAAAGTTTATATCAAAAAAAAATAAATTTTAAAGTTTCATGTTTTATCTGTCATGCGAATGGTCCTCGAGCAATTCGCGCTGATTTGACAGGTGAAATTAATTTATCATATTTTAATCAGATCAAAATAAAATATTTAAATTCTAAAATAGTTGAATATGGTTTAGTTAAAGAAAATCAACTTCATCAAATTGAAGATCTTGATTTAAAAACGCCATTTCGCTATAGAGGAGTAATTGAAAATGAAGAACTCAATTTAAAAAAATGCACCAAATGTCAAGATGGAGTTTGGCGATCAAAATTAACGCGGCAAAATTTTTTACCTATTCAATTTTTAATTAAGAACCATCAAATGCCGCCAAATAAAAATTTAAATTCTGTTGAAATTCAAAAAATTAAAAAATTTATAGATGGTTTTTAGAAGAAGAGTTGCTTTTTGATTGCTATAATGAGACCTAGTTCTTGCGAGGTCATATGACATTTAATCCAAACACATTTAAATATTTTAGACTGGCCAAGAAAAACACAGACAAAAAAGAGTGGTTTGAAAAAAACAAAAATCTTTACATCGAAAATGTTAAAGAGCCTTTTCAAGAATTGATTTTAAAAATTAAAAAAGATCTAGGTCATAAACTGCCCGGAATTACAATCAACCCCCAAGGAATTTCTAGAGCTTTACGCCCCTCAAATCGCGCGGATAAAGGCATCGTAAAAGATTTTGCATCGGTGATGTTAGCCGAAAAAAGATCTTCGATGTTTGAATGGAATCCGGGAATTTATATTCAAATTGGTCTTGAAAACGACCGCTTTTTAGGGGCAGGAGTCTACATGCCCTCATCACGGCAAACCGCATTGTGGCGAGAAGCCGTATTAAATGACCCTTATACTTTGGAAGAAATTTTAGAAGAAAAAAAATTTAAAAAATCATGGAAAGAATTATCCGGCGATAAAATGTCAAAAGGGCCAAAAGGCTTGTTGGTACCTGATGAATTTCGCTATTTGATTATGTATAAGCAGTATCATATTCATCGAGATTTAACTGAAAAAGAGATGTGCTCTAGAAATTTCTTTTCAAATACGGTCAGCCATTTAGAAAGTGCTATTCCATATGTTCAGTGGCTTAGAAAAACAATGGGGACTTATAAAAAGTCCCCATCACAGTTCAATTAAATTTTTGAACTCAAATTATTTGTATGTAACTATGTCGTTCATTTCAAAACGAACTTTTTTAGCAAATTGATACTTGTCTTCGTCAGAACGATAACCGCAAGCAATAGCTGCTACAGTTTTATAACCAGATCCCTCGAGTCCTAAAACTTTATCGTAACCAGCAGGGTCTAAGCCCTCCATCGGTAAAGTATCGATCTCCATCAAAGAAGCTGTTGTCAAAAGTGAACCCATTGCGATGTAAGTTTGTCTTTGCGCCCACCAGTTAATCACTTCAGAACGTGGACCTTTTACAAGATCTCCGATCATCATTCCTTTGTAGCCTTCCATTGTCGCTGCGTCGACAGAGCGAACTTTAGCGTTTTGCTCGATAAACTTTGCGATGTAAGCTTCATCAATTTTTTCTTTGTAAGTAAGAACAATAAAATGAGACGCATCTGTTACTGGAGTTTGACCCCAAGATAAAGGTAACAGTTTGTTTCGTAAGTCAGGGTTTTGCACAACAATGAATTTCCAAGGTTGCAAACCATACGATGAAGCCGAATGATGTAAAGTCTCTGCTAAAATATTCCAATCAGATTCACGAATCTTTTTGGTCGGATCAAATTTTTTACAAGCATAGCGCCAGTTCATTTGCTTAAATAGAACTTCATTATCAACACGAGACATAGAAAACTCCTTTTAATTTTTTCTAACTGTAACTAAAATAGTTACGATAAACAAGAACTATTTAGACGTTGTTTCAAAAACTGAACTGACGAATAAAGATTTAGTATACATCGCATCGTTATCACCCTTAACAGCAGCAACGCGCCAAAAGTACTTTTGTCCAGCTTCAAGATTCTTTGCTTCAAAAGAATTCGTTTTGACCCAGTGATCATTCGCGATAAGCCATTTAAAATTAGGATCGGTTGCAACTTGCACGTGATAATTTGTTGCTCCATCAACTGAAACCCACTCAAGTTTTATCTCACTGCCAGAAATTTTTGATAAGAATTTGGGAGATGACAACTTCACTGTTGTTGGACGATCTGATTGCATCGGATTTTTCTGTTTTTCAGGAAACAACGAATTCATTTTTTTATTTAGTTCTTCGTGCTCAGTCGGTTTTGCGTGGTGTCCTTTAGTTGATTTAGACTCAAGGCAGTTATCTTTTTTTTCTGCTGTGCAAAGTTCAGGTTCTGTCGCAACTGATTTTATCGTCAGACCGAATGCTAAAATAAATACAAGTGCAGCGATGGCGTATTTCATATATCTCCTTAATATAATTCACTATTATTTTTAAATCTGCTGGGAGGATTTAGCAAGTTCAGATATCAAGTTGCGTTTGCTGTCTTGTTTTGCTAGAAGAATCGGCAGGGGTTTTACAGATGACCGCTGCCAAAATGTTTAAAAGCAATTTGGGAGAGGAAAGTCCGAGCTTCATTGAGCAACACAAGGGCTAACGGCCCTCGGCCGCAAGGTTAGGAACAGTGGAACAGAAAGAATATCCGAGGCTATGAGCCTGAAATCGGGAACGGGAGATTTCAGGGGAGCTGGCGGAGTGAAAACAGCTAAACTCTGTGTGAAGCAAGATCAAATAGGGAAGCGCGAATTTGTTGAGCCTTCGGGTTCAAAAAGTTCTAAGAGTGGCTCGCTTGAGACTTCCGGGTCAGATCGCTTGAGCGTTTAAGTAATTAAACGCCTAGAGGAATGGTCGTCGAATCGCAAAGAGATCGTGGTAACCAATGCGAGGAACAGAACTCGGCTTAACGTAAAACCCCGCCACCTTTTTTTGCTGTCTAAAGTTTTGACGACTTGATATTTTGGTAGCGTCCGAAATTTTGTGTTTGCTCTAAAACGCCATAAGAAAAGCTTATGGGACAATGAGGAGAAAACAAGCTATGACATTACAAATGGGT
>JAYTPD010000033.1:0-26830 GCA_043747435.1 Bdellovibrio sp.
TTTTTGGATGCGATTGAAACTCACTCTTTAGAAAATTTCACAAATAACAGTGGGAAGCTGTTTCATCTTATTCAAGAATTAAAACAATTTTTAAAAAAATAAAAAACTAACACCTGAACCGGAGTCTTTGTGAAAATAAATTTCTTAACACTTTTCGTGATATTATCCATTTCTGATCTTGCCCTAGCTGAAAAAGTGCAAATCGATTTACAACAGTCTGTTAAAACTTTTTTAAGCCCCAATAATATCACAGAACAATGCGTTGCCTTAGCTAAGTTACCCCTAGGTAATTATAAAGAAAAAGATGCTGCAGAAGAAAAAAGACTTTGCGATTTAGATATTTACAACAATTCTGTCGCCATGTGCCCCAAAATTTGGAGCACAAGCCCAGGCACAATTTTTAGCGACTTTACGGGCTTTGCTCAGTCAGCACAAGAAGCCGAAGCTTCTTTTTGTAAAAATGGTTCGCCCCTTAAAACACTTGCTAAGTTTAAACAAACGATGAATCAGTTTGATACCAGCGGAACTTTTTCAGGATCACCGATACTGTATTATCATTTCTCAAGAGCTTTAGATACAGCCGTCACAGTTCCGGTAGCAGTCTATCGATCGATGGATAAAAATATTCATTACGCTCGGGTTAGTTCTCGTACGAAACCGCCCGCTTCAGCCAAAATGAACATTGCGGGTTGGAAGTGGATTCAACAAAGCGAACAAAATCCCGACGTTTACAAACCCACTTATGATCTTTACACCGCCGATAAAAAACAAATTTATGGAGCACTTCTTAAAGATAAAGGCGAACGCTACGGACCCGAAATCAATGGAACTCGCAAAAGTGGTTGGGGTAAAGGCCAAAATTTTGATTTTCAAAAAACTCCCGCTTTTTTAGCTTTAAAATCGAATCGTGATTTAGAATCTGCAATTCAAGAGGGTTTTAATCAAGCGATCCAAGATCCACTGATGAAATCAGCATTTTTAGGAAGACCTTCGACAGCTCAAATGGTTTTGTGGATGAATGAAGTTTCTGAAATTGCGATACTCGATTTTATTTTTAGCCAACAAGACCGAATCGGGAACATTGATTATCAATGGTACTGGTCTTACGTTGATGAAAAAGGCGCGCAAGTTCAAAAAGTTGAAGGCAATCAGTACGAGTCTTTAAGCCGTACAAAAATGAATCAGATTCCTGTACCTCCCGAGCTGGCCAACAAAAACCCAATTCTCATTCAAAAAACTTCAATTGGTGACAACGATGCCGGGGGATTAATTCAATACGGAAACTACACAAAAGTAACCGGAATGCTGGATGGATATGATGGCATCTCGGGGCCGATTTCTCATTTGAATAAACAAACTTACCAAAGACTTTTAAAACTCGCGAATGATTTTTCAAACAAAGGGCCTAGTTACCAAACTTTAACAAAAGAAGTCAGCCTCATTGGATACAATGATCTTGGAAATAAAAGATTCAATCAGTTGATCGGCAACACGATTTTAGCTGCGCGAATTTTTCAGAAAAATTGTCAAAGTGGAATTTTAAAATTAGATCTAGTCACTTTTAAAAAAGCGATGATTAACGATTTTGCGGCTGAGCCGACAAGTTGCGCACTTGAGCTTTAACGCGCAAGTTCCGTTTAATTGTCTGAATCGCCGGGCAAAAGTTGTTGAGGTAAATCGTAGGAAATTGCTCGGCCATCATTTTGAAAACGAATCACCCACATGCGATCAAAAATACTTGAGTTCCACTTTCTGGCCGGAGCCGAGCCCAACTGGTCGGCAAATTGAACAAGATATGAGTGGGTCCACGCGACAAAAACTGATTTATTATCATAAATCGGATTTGTTAAAAGTTCGTGAGCCAAACTTTTATATTCTTCTGTTAAATACTGATTGTTAATTTGTAGGCTCAGTTTCTTCGATAAGGGTTCAACAGTTTGAAAACTTCGGTGACTGCTTTTTCCGGGAACATACTTAGTTGAAAAAATAAAATCTGCATTCCCAAATTGTTTTATAAATGGTTGGCGTTCAAAAATATTTGCCAAGGCATCGGCTCTTAAAAAACCTTGAGGAGACAAATTTTCAGATTTGTAATCGGGTTTTTCAGCGTGACGAATTAAAATAATTTGCGCCGGTTTTGCCATAACAAGTTGAAAAAAAAGTAATAAAATCATTTTACATATCTCCTCGTTCATCAACTCAAGGTTTTATAATTAACTCAATCAATGACTAATCATGTTATAGCTTCCTATCGAAATCTCCATTAGCATCCTGCCATGGATAAAGCTGAGATTCTATTTTTTGGACTTGGGTTCATCATGACATTTTTGTTTGGTTATATTTTTTACCAATTTATTAAAAAAAATATTAAATAGGAGTCTGTTACTATGTCAGAAATCGAAGCCCCTATCGAACAAGTTCAAGAGCACATTCATGAAGTCGCTCATCACTCAAATGAAAGTTGGGTCAGCCGAGTCGCTTTATTTTCGGCGCTACTTGCGGTGATTGCGGCGGTCGCAGCTTTGATGGCCGGGCACCATTCAAATGAAGCGATGATCACACAAATCAAAGCCTCAAATGCTTGGAACTATTATCAAGCTAAAGGTATTAAAGCTGCAATTCTGCAAAGCAAAATTGATTTAATATCTGAAGTCGGTAAAAATTCTTCAGAAAAAGATAACGAAAAAATATTTGATTACAAAAAAGAACAAGAAGAAATCCAGAAGTCAGCTCAAGAATTTCAAACTGAGTCTGAAAATCATCTGAAGACCCACGAAATACTGGCAAGAGCCGTCACTTTTTTTCAAGTGGCCATCGCAATTTCGGCGATCACTGTTTTAACTCGACGTAAAAAATTTCTTTACGTCAGTTTTGCTTTTAGTTTGTTAGGACTGTTTTCTTTTGCACAATCTTTTTTAAAATAATTAAACCCAGCAACTTTTCACATTTTTTGTAACAGCTGTTTCACGCGCAATTTCATAACCTGCATCTAAATGTCTAAACACACCCATCGCTGGATCCGTTGTTAACGCGCGCTGGATTCTTTTTGCTGCCGCATCTGTTCCATCAGCCACAATCACTTGCCCCGAGTGCTGAGAATACCCCATGCCCACTCCGCCACCGTGATGCAGTGAAACCCATGTTGATCCACTGGCCACTAAAGCCATCGCACTGAGCATGGGCCAATCACTGACCGCATCGCTTCCATCTTTCATGGCTTCAGTTTCGCGATTGGGGCTGGCCACCGAGCCACAATCCAAATGATCACGCCCAATCACAATTGGCGCTTTAACTTTTCCGTCTTTAACCAACTGATTAAATAAAAGCCCCGCCTGGGCGCGCTCACCGTACTCAAGCCAACAAATACGCGCAGGCAATCCTTGAAACTGAATTCTTTTTTCAGCCATATCCAGCCAACGCAAAAGATCTTTTTTATGTGGAAATAATTTTTTGATGGCCTCATCAGTGACTTTAATATCATTGGGATCACCTGATAAAGCGACCCATCTGAAGGGCCCACTTCCTTTACAAAATAAAGGGCGAATATAGGCCGGTACAAAGCCCGGGTAATCAAAAGCTTCTTTCACACCGGCCTCTTGGGCACGAGCTCTTAAATTATTTCCGTAGTCAAAAGTAATCGCGCCACGTTTTTTCATTTCAAGCATACCCTTAACGTGTTTTGCCATCGCTTTGTAAGCCGCTTCTAGATAAGCTTTTTGATTATCTTTTCTAAATACCGCCGCTGTTTCTACAGTGTAATCTTCTGGAATATATCCAACCAATGGATCATGGGCTGAAGTTTGATCTGTTAAAATATCTGGAATAAAATTTTTCGCAAGCAACTGATGAATCACTGTCGCCATGTTTCCTTGAAGAGCCACAGACTTCGCTTCTTTGTTGGCGGCGTATTTGCGAACACGTGCTATCGCATCATCGATATCAGTTGTACTTTCATCGACGTATTTAGTATCTAATCTTTTTTGAATACTGACAGGATCAATCTCGACAGCTAAAACAGTGGCTCCCGCAAAAACACCTGCAAGTGGTTGAGCTCCGCCCATTCCGCCAAGACCCGCCGTTAAAATAATTCGGCCAGCAAGATCACCGTTAAAATGCTGACGACCTGCTTCGACAAATGTTTCGTAAGTGCCTTGCACAATACCTTGAGTTCCAATGTAAATCCAAGAGCCCGCTGTCATTTGGCCGTACATCATCAAACCTTTTTTATCGAGCTCATGAAAATGGTCCCAAGTGGCCCACTTCGGAACTAAATTTGAATTCGCAATTAAAACTCGTGGAGCATCTTCGTGAGTTTTTAAAATGCCAATGGGTTTTCCTGATTGCACTAAAAGTGTTTCATCATTTTCTAAATTCTTAAGCGCCTCTAAAATTTTATCAAAAGATTCCCAATTGCGAGCCGCTTTTCCGATTCCGCCATATACAACTAAATCTTTTGGATTTTCAGCAACGGATGGATCTAAATTATTTTGAATCATACGATAAGCCGCTTCTTGCAGCCAACCTTTGCAAGTTAATTTTGTACCTGTCGGAGCGCGAACAACACGACTTTGTGAAGACATTGTGACCTCTTTGAAATTTATTTTATAATTAAAATAGGCTTTATATTAATTTTTTTCATAGATGTATTTTAAAGCCGACAGCTCTGATGAGCAAGTCCGATCTTCTTTTCAACACTGAGCCAATGTTAAATTTCAGTTTATTAAACTTCTAAAATTCCAATTTTTTCTTCGACAGCTTGAACAATTTCGCCATTTAAAATAAGCCCCCGAATTTTTTCAACGTCCTTAGCGAAGATTCGATCTTCTTTCGCAAACGGCACATGCTTTCGAATTAAATCAAAGGCCGCTAAAACTCCAGCTGTTGGCTTCAGTGGTGCAATCATATCTAAGGCTTGAGTGCCGGCTAAAAATTCCATCGCAATCACATTTTGTGCGTTTTTCACTATCGCCGAAAACTTGCGCGCAGCAATTGTTCCCATCGAAACATGATCTTCTTTTTCGGCGGAAGTGGGCATTGAATCCACGCTGGCGGGGTGAGACAAAACTTTATTTTCGCTGACAAGACTAGCGCTGGCCACTTGCACGATCATGTGGCCCGAATTCAAGCCCCCATTGGGCGCTAAGAAAGGCGGAAGATCACTCATCTGAGTTGAAATAAATTTTGAAATTCGCTCATGAGAAATGCTCGCTAAAGAACAAATTGCAATCGCTGCAAAATCCATCGCATGGGCTACGGGCATTCCATGAAAATTTCCACAAGATAAAATTTTACCCGCGTCTGCAAACACTAAGGGATTATCCGTGCTTGAATTGGCTTCAGTTTCTAAAACTTGAACGGCGTACTTAATTGCCATTTTCACTGCACCATGAACAGCGGGCATACAGCGAAGTGAATAAGCGTCTTGCACACGATGATCTACGGTCTCAGCTAAATGGCTGTTACCAATTTCGCTGGTCTGGCCCATAACGCGCAATAAATTTTTTGCTGTTGGCGCTTCACCATAATGTGGACGAGTCGCTGCGATCAAAGGATCAAATGGTTTTCGTGAGCCACGCAAAGCTTCAATCGACATCGCTCCAGATATATCAACCAACTTAATCAATTCACGCGCTTCTTGCAACGCAAGCAAACCAACAGCTGTCATCACTTGGCAGCCGTTAATCAAAGACAAACCTTCTTTGGCTTTGAGCTCAAGAGGCTTCACGTTTTTTAATGAGCCACCAAACACTTCGCCTTCGCCAATCAAGGCCAAAGCCAAATGCGAAAGCGGAGCTAAATCCCCACTGGCTCCCACCGAACCTTGCGACGGAATCACCGGAATTAAATCATGATTTAAAAACTCCAGAATTTTTTCAACAACATCAACCCGCACACCGCTATGGCCACGTGCTAAAGTGTTGGCGCGCAAAATCATCATGCCCTTCGCTTGAGTTTTTGTAAAAGGTTCGCCAATACCCATCGAGTGCGAGCGAATTAAATTTTTTTGCAGCTGTTCGATCTCAGAATCAGAAATACGCACCGACGAAAAAGCCCCAAAGCCTGTGTTCACTCCGTACATCACTTCGCCATTTTTAATTCGTGATTCAATATAATCACGCGATTTTTGAATTTCTTTCTTAGCTGAATCGGCTAATTTAAAAGTGGCCTCAGTGGCCGAAACCATTTCAAAAAATGAATTTAACGTTATGCTTTTTCCGTCTAAAATATAAGTTTTCATGGGGTAATTTTAGACTTAAAAAACCAAGGCTGTCGAGAAAGAAAAAATGACTTTTATTTTTCTTTCCAGACTTCTAAGCAGACATTGTTGTCGATTTTACGCCCCTCGATAACTGGAAAAACCTGATCCATTTTGTTAATAAATCTTGCTCCACGTGACAGTTTTGCGGTATTTCTGTCTTTGGCTAAATTTGATGTGTAATTGGTTTCTGTTAACTTTTCAGTTCTTTTTTCAAACTGCTTAGGCGACAAGACTGCTTCTGTGGATATCCTCAGCGCATTTGTCCAAATATCATTTTCAAATTGTGATGCTTCTTTTGACCCATAAAATGGTTGTCCTCGCTCACGTGGTGGGCAAAGCCCTTGGTGAAGTGGGCCATTCGGACCAGTGTAGGTTTCTTTTGTTTTTTTATTAACGAGCGTTGCTGTTTTTTGCCACATTGAAAATTGAGATAAAGTCGTCGCTGCTTTAGATAATTTGGGCTTATTCGGATCATGAGGGGGCTGAATAAATGTTTTTTGATGTTTTTTATCATTCGCGCGATTTACAATCACTTTCGCAACAGCAATTGGGTACTGTAGTCCATATCTAAAACATTTACCCATTTCGCCGTATAAAGTTCTAGCCATTGAATCTATGTTGATTAAATCTTCATGACTCATCTCTTGACCGTCTTCATTCAGAATTTTTGGCAAAGTCGCTGATCTAAGACCTGGTAAAATTAAATCATCATAGGAATTCACTTTTGGTTTTAAATTTTTTGGAAATTCATTGGCTGGCTTAACCGGACAAAAACCTGCGATCTGATTTAATTCTTTAGCTGCTTTTGTAATGTCTAACTTTCCAATCGATTCAGCCAGTGGTTTTGTGACTTCTTGAATTTTTTTTGTTTCGGCATTTGGGTTTTTATGATCTGGAGGACAGAAAGTTTTTATTTTATCAGAACTATTTTGTGTGCTAAAAAAACCTTTTCGAGATTTTTTTGATAAGTTGTAAAGTTCGATGTAACCTTCACCTTCTTGATCATGAATGATGTCATCTTCACCTAGACGACTGTATTTGAATTTAACTTTAACATAAGTTTCTTCAATATCTTCACCAGTTAAAGGGTCTACTGTTTTAGCTTTTACGGGCTCTCCAAGAACCGTAATTTGGGCATCGCGACTGGGCCAACCTTTAGCTTCTTTACATTTATCTTTTCCAGTCTTAGGATCAAAAACTTTCGTACAGTTTTTCCAATTCATACCTATTTTATCAAACACTGTGATCTGTTGATCTTCTTCGACTAAATCAATGTAGGCTTGAAAAGGTACAAATTCTTTTTTAATATTTTTCGTTTTTGAAAAACTCACAGAAGTAGAAAATAAGAATAGGATAATAAGTAAATAAAATTTCACACCCTCTTATCGGCAGCAGAACCAAAAAAATCACCCCGACAACAGTCTTGAATTTGAAACTATTTTTTGAGAGCTAAAATATTTTTACGGTAATTTTCAACAGTCTTTTCACCTTTGAAAACGGCGCTTCCGGCAACAAGCACATCAGCCCCAGCCTCAACACAAATTTGTGAAGTGTTTTCAGCAACGCCACCGTCGACTTCGATCAAGTAATGACCAAACCCTTCAGCGCGCCATTTTTTGAGTTGCCTGATTTTTTCGACCTGTTCATGCATAAAACTTTGTCCGCCAAAACCGGGCTCGACAGTCATGACTAAAATTAAATCGACTAAGCCTAAATAAGGTTTGATGGATTCGACTGAAGTCTTGGGCTTTAAAGTGATTCCTGCTTTACAGCCTAAACGACGAATTTTTTCTAGAGATTCTTTCATGAGGTCGGTGGATTCAATATGTATAGTTAAATACTTTGCACCGGCTTCAATAAATTTTTCGATATAGCGCTCGGGTTTTTCAATCATTAAATGCACATCAAGCGGAATTTTTGCGTGGGGTTTTAAAGATTTAATAATCGGCATACCTAAAGTTAAATTCGGAACAAAATTTCCATCCATTACATCCACATGCAACCAATCAGCGCCTGCTTCAGTCACTTTTTTCATTTCTAAAGCCAGTTCAGAAAAATCCGCTGATAAAAGACTTGGAGAAATTAATACATTAGACAAACTGATCTCCTTTTTTAAACGAATTTGTTTTTAAAAATTCTGCGATACTCAGTCGTGATTTTGATTCAGGTTGAACTTCGATTAAACTGATCAGGCCTTCAGAAGTTTCAACAACCAGTTCCTGCGAAGCAATCAAATTAATTTTTCCGGGAACGCCTTTAAAATTATCATTAACAACTTTTGTTTTATGAATTTTAAGTCGTTTATTTTGTAACATCAAATATGTTCCCGGGCCCATAGTAAAAGCGCGCACTTTGTTATGAATTTGCAAAGCGCTGTTTGAAAACGAGATCAGACTTTCTTCTTTTTCAATTTTAGCTGCTAAGGTGACTTTTGTTTCGTCTTGCTCTATCGCTTTTATTTCGCCGTGTATATATTTTAATAATTCGCCATTCACAAGCTCACAACCAAGCTGTGCTAGTTTTTCATAAAGCTCGGTTGCATTTATTTCAGAATCAAGATTTATACGGCGTTCAGCGATCACAGCACCCGCATCAAGTTTCTTCACAATTTTTTGCAGCGATACTCCTGTGAATTGATCTCCGGCTTCAAGAGCTCTCTGAATCGGAGCAGCTCCGCGCCAGCGCGGAAGTAAGCTTCCATGCACATTCACCGCACCGTATTTAAAACTATCTAAGAAGTCTTGCGACAGAATTTGTCCGAAAGCCACAACTACGGCGATGTCAGATTTCCAAGACTTAATCGTGTCGAAGATATCATGTTCTTTGCGTAAGTTTTCGGGAGTTAAAACAGTCAGTTTATTTTCAAGAGCTAAAGTTTTTACGGCTGATGGGGTCAGTTGCATTTTTCGACCAGCCGGGCGATCAGGCTGAGTCACAACTCCGACAACTTCGTACATTTTATTTTGTAGTAATGACTGAAGATGTGTCGCTGCAAAATCAGGTGTTCCTAAAAAGCAAACGCGAATTCGACTCATTCGTCTATGCTCGCGTCAGTTCTTTTTTTTTGGAACGTTTTTTTTCACGCTCTTCTTCAATTTCTTCTTTGGTGGGATAGCCGCTTTTTTTAATTTGATTTTTGATTTTATTACTTTTTGTGAAGCTGATGTGATCAATAAAAAGAGTTCCTTCAAGATGATCCATCTCGTGCTGAATACAAATCGCAAGCAGTCCATCCGTTTTAAAGCGAAACTCTTTTCCGTCCACATCAAAAGCTTTCACTTCAACTGTTTCAAATCTTTCGACAGTTTCAAAAAAACTAGGAACCGATAAACAGCCTTCGTCGAAAGTGGTTTTTCCGACTCCGTTTATCACTTCGGGGTTCACAAGAACAAGCGGCTGCTTGATTTTTCTTTCAAGTTCAGATTGATCGTCATTTTCGTATCGCGATTTTTCAGGATCACGCGGGCGAGTGTCGATCACAAGCATGCGATACAGCTTTCCCACTTGGGGTGCAGCCAGGCCAATTCCGTTTGCATCGTACATTGTTTCAAGCATGTCTTCGGCTAATTTTTTAATTTCCGAGTTAAACTTTGTGACTTTTTCAGAGACCTCACGGAGTCGCGGATTGGGGTAAGTTAGAATTTCAAGTTTTGCCATTATTGCCTCGGGGTTATATGTAAACGATTAGCGTTTTGAGCGCAACAATAACGTGACACCAAGACTTGTCATCACGCCATTGGGCAGCCAAGCCGCAACAAATGGGCTGAGGTAATTACGCATTCCCATCGTCTGAGACGAACTGTAAAAAATCCAATAAACTAAAACAAGCCCCAGAGATATACCAATGTTTTTCATCACTCCGCCACCGCGGCCCTGGGCCACACAAAATGGCAAAGCCAACAAGCTCATCACAAGCCCGGCCAGGGCAAAGCTAAATTTCGAATTAAAATCGACTTCGTATTTAATTGTATCCAAACCTGCTTCTTTGTTTTTACTGATAAAACGATAAAGTTCAGACTGTGTCAGCAAATCAGAAGTTTGTCCGGTGCTTCTTAAATCTTGAGCGTCTTCTGTCATAACAATTGTTTTTTCAACAAATTTATCATTCATCGGAAAACTCGAATCTTTCGAAAAAACAGTGATTGTTCCGTTTTGCAAAGACCACTGGGAACCGCTCATTAATACAGAATCAGCCGTCAGCATTTGAATTAAGTCCCAAGACTCATTAAAAAAATAAAGCGTAAGACCCTGAGCTTTATTACCTTCGGCATTTAAAGTTTTAATATTAAAGATCGAATTTTTTGAACGATACCAAATTTTATTTGTTTTAATCGTTTGAAACCGCGACGGGTTTTTTTCAAGCTCAGCGAAGTAGATGTAATTTTTTTTCTTTGAAAAAGCCGGCATAATCTGATCGCTCAAAAAATATGAAAAGACACTCACAAATAAAATCGAAATAAATATCGATCGTGAAATTCGAAACAAACTTAATCCCGACGCAAACAGCGCCACAAGCTCGCTGCCTTTGTTCAAAGACGAAATCGTCATCACAGTGCCTACGACGCACGCAATTGGCAGCATTTTGTACATAATTTCAGGAGTAAAAAAAATGTAATATCTTAAAAAAGTAAACGCAGTGGCTTCTTTGTATTTCACTAAACTTTGCATTGCATCTGTGGCTACGAATAAAGTCACAAAAACTAATAAAGCCGCAATAAACGACGTCCAAAACAAACCTAATAAATAACGATCAATTCGACCAAACATGAATATATGATGCCTTGAACTTGACTCGTTTGGTATTGTGATATGTACTTAAGTATGGCTTTACGCGTCCTATTAGCAGATGAAAGTTCGACGATCAAAAAAGCAATTCAAATGGCTTTATCTGATTTAGGTGTCGAAGTTAAAAGTGTTCCTTCAGGTTTGGATGTTTTGTCTGTCAGCCGAACTTTTAAACCGGACCTTATACTAGCTGATATTCTATTAACAAAAAAAAATGGCTACGAAGTTTGTTCTGAAATCAAAACTGATTCTGAACTTAATGAAACTCCTGTGATTTTAATGTGGAGTAGCTTTATGCAACTGGATCAAAGTCAGTACGTAAAAGTTAAAGCCGACGCCTCGCTTGAAAAACCTTTTGATTCTGAAATGCTTCGAAATTTAGTTGAGAAATTTGTTCCCAAGACAAGTCACTTTCCGCTAAAGGGTTTTTTGAATCACCCAGAGCTTCCTGACTTTGAAGAATCAGATACTTTTGTTAGACAAAAAACAGATTTTATTAAAAATCAAAGTCCTACTTATGATCTTGATGAAGTTGACGAGTTTTCAGAAGTGCCTTTGAAATCTCGCACAAATGAAAAAGTTGATGACTGGTCAGCAAGTTCTGCTGATCAATTTTCTGTGGAAACAGAATCTTACTCAGAATCATACGGTGACTTTGAAGAAGTGACCGTCACGACGAAGCAAGTGGGCCAAGGAACTCCCGATTTACAAAGAAAAATTCAAGAGCAACTTGATCACTATTTAAAAGATTCTCCAGTTGCGCAAAACCAGTCAAAAACGGCAATGAACCGACAAGTCAGTGCACTTGATGAACAAATCATGAAAGAAGAAATTCGCATGATGGCCGAAAAAATTTGCTGGCAAATATTACCCGATATCACTGAAAAAATCGTGCGTGAAGAGCTCAGTAAGTTGCTTCGCGGATTAGAAAAAATTTAGTTTCAAAAATTAAAAGAAAGTTTCTATGACAACTATCGAACTTATTCGCGCCGCTTTGAAAGAGGACATGCCCGCAGGCGACACCACAACAGAATCTTTGGCCGTAAAACCTAAACAAGGTGAAGCTCTACTGAAAGCCAAAGAAGATATTGTTTTATCGGGCGCAAATGTCTTTGAAGAAACGATTCTATTTTTAGAGCCTCAGGCTAAAGTCACATGGCAATTCAACGAAGGTGATCTGATTTTTAAAGGACAAAATATTTGTTCGATTGAGGGTGATCTTTTACAAATTTTAAAAGCAGAACGTGTGGCTTTAAATTTTTTAGGTCATCTTTCTGGAATAGCCACGCTCACAAGAAAATTTGTCAAAGCTATTGAGGGAACGTCTACAAAAATTTTAGACACGCGAAAGACAACCCCCTTACTTCGTGATCTTGAAAAACGCGCCGTTCATCACGGCGGAGGCACCAATCACCGCTTTAATTTATCAGAAGCTATTTTAGTAAAAGATAATCATATTTCACTGATGGGCGGAATTACTCCTGCGGTAAATCGCTTACGTCAACACACAGAACTTCCGATTGAAGTTGAAGCCAGCACACTTGAACAAGTTAAAGAGTGCATTCAGTTAAATGTACACCGAATTCTATTAGATAATATGTCGAATGAACTGACAATCGAAGCTTTAAAATTAATCCCACCGACAATTCAGACAGAAGCTAGTGGAAATATGAACTTATCGCGTGTCAAATCTGTGGCTGAACTGGGTGTGAATTTTATATCGGTTGGGGCCTTAACTCATTCAGCAGCTTGTGCTGATGTCAGTCTACTTTTTGATTGGTCTTAAAAAATGAATGATTCACCTTTATCAGATATTCGAATTGGACAAGTCACACATCAATGGGCGTTAGCTCAAAAAATTAAATGTGAATATTCAAAAGAGATTGATAGCACAAATTCTAAAGCAAAAAAAAATGCATTCTTAGCTGACTCTTTAAGCGAACATCTTATTTTGTACGTAACTGATCACCAATCCTCTGGCCGAGGCCGTGGCCAAAACTCTTGGGTGAACTCAAATCCAGGGTCACAGCTTTTTTCAACATGGTCATTTATGATCGAGCAAACAGCCCTACCGACTTTGTCTCCGCTGATTGGCTTAGCCGTTTATCGCGCGGCCGTCGCCACTTGGCCTTTTTTAAATTGGAGCCTAAAGGCACCGAATGATCTTTATCTGGACTCAAAAAAAGTAGCGGGCTTACTGATTGAAAATGTTTCTCAAGGTGACGATCAACGTCTGTTGATTGGTTTTGGTTTTAATATTATTTCTTCACCAGTTGAAATTTTAAATGCAACCAGCCTTGTTGAAAAGCTTTCTGAAGAAACTCCGTTACTGGCTGAAGATTGGATCGCTTTTCTTGAAAGACTTTTATTCGAGTTTTCATTTTCGTTGCAACTAGCTTTTGAGCCTTTGAACACAACATCAATCGCAGCTTTATTAATGGCCTTAAATCAATACCCTGATTTAAAAGAAAAATATTTAAGCTTAGATGCTCATGGTAATTTGAAGTCGAAATCAAAAAATATTTCTTGGTCTGAATTGTGAGGTCTTATGCCTGTTTACACCCCTGAAAAAATAGAATTCGGAACACACTGCCCGGATTTTAAATTACCTGCGACAAATGGAAAAACTTACGAAAAGAAAGATTTTCTAAACGCTCAACCACTTGTGATCATGTTTATTTGTAATCACTGCCCTTATGTTAAAGCGATCGAAGATCGTTTGATTACGTTGGCCTTAGATTTAAAAAAGCTCGATGTGAATGTCGTTGCCGTTTGTTCCAACGATTCAATCAGTTACCCCGATGACAGTTTTGTAAATCTAAAAAAACGCGCTGAAGAAAAAAAATATCCTTTTATTTATTTGCACGACGAAACTCAAGACATCGCAAAAAAATTTGGAGCCGTTTGCACGCCCGATTTTTTTGTCTATAATCAAAAATCAGAGCTTGCTTACCGTGGCCGTCTTGATGACTCATGGAAAGAACCCGAAAAAGTAAAGACACGAGAACTCTATGAAGCTGTATTAGAAATTCATCAAAATAAAAAAACATTGCGCCCGCAAACTCCTTCAATGGGCTGTTCTATAAAGTGGGTTAAATAAATGATTAAACACACGATTTTTGCTATTGGCCTTGGAATGTTGATTTTTTTTCTTTATTTGTTTCAGTACACCGGAGCCTTTAAGTCGGTAACGATTGCTATTGATCAACGCCCACAATACACCATCGTCTACAAAGATTTTGTGGGCCCTTATCATAAAATTGTAACCACAATTCAGGAAATCGAAACTTGGGCTAAAGCTCATGGGCTTATGTGCCGCTTAAGTTTTGGCGAATACTTTGATGATCCGCGCTTAATTGAAGAAGGGCGTCTTAAATCACGTGGAGGCTGCTTAATTGACCCACTTGATGTCAGCGAAGAAAAAAAGCTTGCAGAGCTTGAGTCCAAATTTCCCCCTGATTTTAAAAAAGGTATCTTAACGGAAACAAAAGCTGTCGTGGCTTTGTTCACTGGAGCTCCAGGAATTGGTCCCTTGAAAGTTTACCCCAAAGCTGAAGAATTTATTTTAGAGCAAAAACTAAAAAGAAAAACCAGTGTCATTGAAATTTATGAAGTCTTTAATCAGAAGTCGATGCAGACAACTTATATCTGGCCGATCGAAAACTAAAAACTACAGACAAGATTTTGTATCAATTTTTACGAATAATTCATCCGCTTGAACCGCCGATTTTGCGATAGCTTGAGTTGCGTTTTTACTCGTCAATAAAAGACTAAGGCTTCCGCGTAAAATGACATCTCGGCCGCACTCAGATTCTAATTTTTCAGTTAAAGAGCCCAAAGTTTTTTTGTTTTTAAGAGTTTCATTTTCCACTTTTTGAATATCGTTAAACGCTAATTTATTCGATTTTCCTGCTAGATAAATAGAAAGTTCAGAAGTGGCTTCGGTTTCGCCTGTTAAATCTAAATTGATTTTTTGCTGAACGTCAGAAATCTGAATTTTTTCGTGAGGCTTAAGACTTAGAGTCATCGAAAACTGACAGACTTTTCGTTCCAAATTTAACGGACTTATCAACGTTACTTCAGATTTCAGAGGGATGTTTAAATGATTATTTTTCGTTGATAATTCAATTGATTTTTTAAAAATAGGATCAATACAACCTGTTCCATTCACTTTTAAATCTTTCAATTGCATCGCCTGAACGTGAAATGAAAGTAGACACACTCCAAACAGTACTTTGATCATCTTTTTCTTTTCTCCAATTCATCAGTCTTAAATTTAACAAGTGCAGCCGCGCTTTCAAATTGTTTTTTATAAAAATAAGCATTCACTAAGCGCTCATCAAAAACTTCTTCATGCTTTTCGTCTTTTAAGCTCTGAATCATTGCGGCTGCTTTTTGGTACTCTTCATTGTAAATCAAGCCCATCGCTACAAACATACGCGCCAAATGAAATTGAGGCTCTAAATCTAAAGCTTTCTGATACAATCGAAGACCTTCTCGTGATTCGCCAAGCGTTGTCTTAAGGTGTCCAAAATCAATTAAGAAATATTGGTTTTCGGGAACTCGCGACAAAAGTTCTTCATAGATTTTAGCCGCATTACTGTAATCTTGGAATTGAGTGTAATAAGATGCCGCATTAAATTTAAAAAATAAGTTTTTTGGATCATGGGCGATTTCTTTTGCAATTTCAGAGTGCGAAAGTTGAAAAATATAAAGTATGTAATCTTTCATACGCTCATTGGTTTTGTATTGATTTAAAGCGTAAAGACTAACTTGCATGAGATGTTGGCGAATTTCTGAATCTGTTTCATCGTGAACATTTAAAATTTCTTCAAACCCCGAATTGTAAGGCATTGTGTTCAGCGTATTCACAATTGTTTTTGGATCTGTTGCATTTCGAAGTTTAAAATTGATGATCAAATTACTGATATTAATGCGATAACTTAAACCGATAAAAAGTAAAAAAACCATAAAACCAAAACCAGATAAATAAATACGTTTTACTTTAAAAATATTTAGATTTATCTTCATCGGCTGAACTGAATCAGAAGCATATATAAAAGCAAAAATCGCATAGACAATGATTAAGCTTGAAAGAAAATCAAAAACAAATGAGTTATTAATTAAATAACAAAAAATAAAGGCACTCAGTATCGCTTTTTGAACAGCATTTAAATTTGATTTTGAAGAACTAGTTAATTGACGAACAATCAACAGTAAAAAAACCATATAGGCGACTAGGCCAAAAAATCCGGTATTGACCCACCAATCTAAAATAAAATTATGAGCCCGATCAACCCAAGGTGTGCTGTAAAGATCAGGCTTATAAAACCGAGCCAAGTAAGAGAAATTTTCTTGGCCCCAACCTAAAAGTGGCTTTTCTTTAATGGCCTCGAAACAGTATCTCCAAATCGAAACGCGGGCTTTAATTGATTCGTCATTCAACGAAATATTTGCAAGCCGAGCAAACAGATTTGTTTTAAAATCTTCAGAGTATTTCAAAAAATGGACACTGAGTCCAAGCAGCCCGATCAAAACAAATCCGCCTGCGGCAACATAAATTCTTTTTTTAGACGCTAAGTAAATAAATAAAAGTAAGCCCAAACAAATTGCGACAGTTGAACTGCGCGTTTGTGAAAAGTAAATACTCAGTATTTGAGCCACTGTCGTTAGGGTTGCAAATATTTTCCATATTTTCTTTTCTTCGTAAAAAATTAAAAATAACGAAAGAAAAAAGTGCAGTGAAGCGTACACGCCAAGATAAGACGAATTTCCAAATGTGGCATCAACGCGATTAAAATCAACAGCTTGCACAAATCGAAGCCTCTGAAGTACAGCCACGACAAAAACAATCCAAGATACGAATAACAAAACCCTAAAGTAAGCCTGCCATTTTAATTTTGTATCGAAGTAAATCGATAAAAGCATAAAATAAAAAAAATAGTGAAGTAAAGCTAGATAGCCTTCCATTCTGGAAAAATTCGACCAGAAACTATTGATAAAATTTTCTCCAAAAAAATCCGCAATAAATACAACGACGAGTAACAAAATAAAACTGATCAAAATCTTACTTGTTCGAATTGAAATTTGCTGCCTCAAAAAAGCGGTCCACAAAGCTAGCCCTAAAGCTAAATCGATCAACATCCTAAAAATATAATTTTTACTGATGATATAGGGGTAAATGGCCGAATCAAAAATTAATAGGCTAGAAAAAGGTATCAAGCCTATTAATAAAAAAACAAGATAATCAAAATATTTTATATTTAAATTTTTCAATCAAGCATTAGGATAGACTTTTTTATAAAGCCACGTCAAATCACCCGATCAAAGTAAAAGTTAAAATGACTTCTTTTCGCTTCTTAATTTTTCTTGGATTGAAGAAGATTGCTCAAGTAAATTCAAACTTTTGAGCATTAATAAAGCTTCTGCCTTACATAATCTAATCGATTCTTCTTTGGTATAAGGACCGGCATAGGCTTTAAGTGCACACTCTGCATTCGCCAAAGTTCCACCTGCGCATAAGCTTAAAGATTCTTGCTTAGTAAAAGGCCCTGCATAGGCTTTTAGCGCACAATCAACGGGCCCATCTCCTTTGGCTCGGATACAAAGCTGAATAGATTCTTCTTTTGTAAAAGGACCGGCGTAGGCTTTCAGTGCGCACAAAGCTGGTCTTTCGTCGTGCGCGCCGGCGCAAATTCTTTGAGATTCTTCTTTTGTAAAAGGACCCGAGTAAGCCTTATCGACGCATTTCAAAGAACCGCCCGGATCAATAATTGGATTCGTATCTTCACACAAATACTCGCGCCCATCACGAATTACGGTGAATGAATCAGCCCAAACGGTATTTGATACGAAAACGACGAAAAAAGAAAAAATAAGTTTCATTGTGACCCCTCTTTGCAATTGTTCTTAAATGACAATGAAAAAAGGGGGCCAACTAAAGCGCACCTTGCTGTGCATTAATGATTTTATCTGTGAATAAAAACTAAACTCCACGAATCAAATTAAGTGCTGAACCTGCTTTGAACCATTTTAATTGTTCTGCATTGTAAGTGTGTTTCACTTCAATTTGGTCAACAGTGCCATCAACATGTTTTGCTTCAAGAGTTAAGTTCTTACCGGGAGCCAGACCTTGCAGTCCGCGAATCGACAATAGATCTTTTTCTTGAATTTTTTCGTAATCTTTTAGATTAACAAAAGTTAAAGCTAGCACTCCTTGTTTTTTAAGATTCGTTTCATGGATGCGCGCAAATGATTTTGTGATGACTGCTGTGCAACCTAAAAATCGTGGTGACATCGCTGCATGTTCACGCGAAGAACCTTCACCATAGTTTTCGTCTCCAATAATCATCCAAGGTTTACCCGCTTTTTGATAATCACGAGCCACTTGCGCAAATTCTTTTTTCTCGCCGGTGATTTGGTTGATTCCTTTTCCGATTTCACCTGGGATAAAAGCGTTATCAGCACCTAAAAGCATATTGTTTGAAATGTTGTCAAGATGGCCACGGTAGTTCAACCATTTTCCACCCGGAGAAATATGATCCGTTGTGCACTTACCTTTAGCTTTTGCTAAAACCAACTGGCCTTCGAAGTCTTTTCCATCCCATTTTGCAAACGGAAATAAAAGCTGCAATCGATCTGATTTTGGACTAACGACCACTGTCGCCTGAGCCCCTTCAGGTTTTTGATAGCCAGTTGTATCAGGCACAAAACCTTTTTCAGGAAGTTCTGGAGCAAAAGGCGCTTTCAATTTAATTTTTCCTTTGGGTCCAACAAGTTCGTCTGTCATTGGATTAAAATCAATACGTCCTGCAAGCCCCATAGCCATAACTATTTCCGGAGAACCGATAAAAGATAAAGTTTCCATATTTGCATCATTGCGTCCGCGGAAATTTCGATTGAATGACGTTAAAATTGTATTTTTATCACCTGATTTAATATCATCGCGTTTCCACTGACCAATACAAGGTCCGCACGCGTTCGCAAGAACAGTTGCGCCAACAGATTCAAACGTTTTCATCTGCCCATCACGAGTGATCGTGTTTTGAATTTGCGTAGAGCCCGGAGAAACTAAAAACGGCTGATTCATCTTGGCTCCGACTGTCATCGCTTGTTCGGCGATCATCGCTGATCGACCAATATCTTCGTAAGAAGAATTCGTGCAAGATCCAATCAACGCTGAAGAAAGTTTTGTGGGCCAATTGTTGGCTTTGGCTTCTTCAGCAATTTTAGAAATCGGGCGCGCTAAATCAGGAGTGTGCGGACCGACTAAATGTGGTTCTAAAGTTGATAAATCAATTTCATAAACTTCATCAAAGTATTTTTTTGGATTTACTAACACATCTGCATCCGCAGTTAAAATATCTTTATTTTGATCGGCAATCGCAGCCAAATCTTTGCGGTTTGTTGCAGATAAGTAAGCTGCCATTTTTTCATCGTAAGGAAAGACCGAGCACGTTGCACCAAGCTCTGCACCCATGTTCGTGATTGTTGCTTTTCCAGTGCATGACAAAGAATTTGCGCCTTCACCAAAGTATTCAACGATTTTATCAGTTCCACCTTTGACTGTTAGCATTCCACAAAGTTTTAAAATCACATCTTTCGCTGAAGTCCAGCCCGACATTTTTCCTTTTAAATGAATACCAATCAGTTTTGGATTTTTAACTTCCCATGGAAGTCCAACCATCACATCACTTGCATCGGATCCACCGACACCAACAGCACACATTCCCAGTCCGCCCGCGTTTGGTGTGTGAGAATCTGTTCCGATAATTAAGCCACCAGGGAAGGCATAATTTTCTAAAATAACTTGGTGAATAATTCCTGCACCAGGTTTCCAAAAACCAATATTGTATTTTGAAGATGAAGAGGCCAAGAAATCAAAAACTTCCTTATTCGACATGTTTGAAGCTGCCATGTCTTTTTCTTTACCTTGATAAGCTTGAATCAAATGGTCGCAGTGAACTGTCGAAGGCACAGCCGCTTCAGATTTATTCGCTAACATAAATTGAAGAATCGCCATTTGCGCCGTCGCATCTTGCATTGCCACGCGATCTGGATGCAAAAGCAAAAAACTTTTTCCACGCTCGAGCTCTTGATTTTCAGGGTCGGCCAAGTGCCCGAAAATAATTTTTTCAGCCAAAGCCAGATCACGGCCAAGACGTTTTTTGACGATGGCTATTTTAGTTTTTGTTGTTTGATAAACTTTTTGAACTAATTCCGGAGTTGTTTCAATTTTTGCCACAGGGCACTTCCTTTCGAAGAAGATCAGATTCTAGACTTTTTTACACATTCAAATCATCGGTTATTTTAATACTAGAAAAAATAGAATAATTGGAATATAATTCATTCTTGTAAAGAATATGTGAGTAAAACGAACAGGATGTAAAACTCGAATATGGTAGAAGGTCTTGAAGCTCTTTTAGCTCTTGAAAGAACAGGCACAATCAGCGAAGCCGCAGCCCAGTTGCGACTAACTCAATCGGCGGTCACCAAACGCATTCAGTCTTTGCAAAATGAAGTGAAATTTTCTTTGATCGAGCCCGACGGAAGACGAGTTCGCTTGACCGCGCGGGGAATTGCGCTGCTTGATAAGGCACGGCCGCTGATCTCGGAACTCAAAAACTTAAAACATGTTCAGGCCGAAAATGAAATGTCGCAATTTTCGATTGGAATCTCAGATTCGATTGCTGCTTCTTGGGGGCCTCGTTTAATACGGCTTGCTGCCAAAAAAGAAAAAAATATTTCGCTGGATATTCATGTGCATCGCAGCACTTTAGTCGAGGAAAATATCAAGCTTGGCCGTTATCATTTGGGACTTTGCGTAAGCCCTGAAATCAGCAATCAGTTGGTTTACGAAGTGATCTCCCAAGAACCCATGGTATTGTTATCAAATCGATTTGATCCCGAAAGTGATTCTGAAAACCTGATCACCATCGAGACAAATTCAGCCACCTGGCGCGCAATCGGAAGTGATGTCATGAAGCATTCAAAATTAAAAAATAAAAAATTAATTTATGTGGAATCATTTGCGGCTATTGTGCAAATGGTGCAAGAAGGGTTTGGTCACGGGCTAGTCCCCATCGGAGTCGCACTGACAATGGGGGCGCCTAAAAAATCGATTCATCTTTTAATTCCAAATGTAAAACGAGAAATTAAACTGATCTCGCGAAAAAATATTTCTTTGCTTCCAACCATCGAGTCCTTCGTGAAAGCTTTGAAGCAAACATCGAAGGAACTCTTTTAAAGCAAAAAACTTAATTCTTCTTGTATCTAGGTTTCAAAATTTGAGCTTGCGCGTCTATCACAAGATCTGATGTTGAAAATTTATTTTGCGGCATCAAGACAAGCAAACTTCCCGCGGCCTGACCTTTTGTCAGCTCAACTTTTTGAGTTTCTTCCGAACCCAGTGTCAGTGATTCAGGAAGTCCCACAAATGCTTGGTCATTTTCTTTTAAAGCAATCAATTGATTTGTCTTCAGTGTCGTAGCCAAATAATCGTCCAACTGAACCGAACTTTGCTCGTTATGAGTCACAACTAATTTAAACGCTAAGTTACCTTCTTTTGTTTTAGCAAGAGCTGAAACAGCCGCTTCTAAAATAACTACCGTCGAATTATTGTACAAAGTCATTCCACGTTGGTCGACAATCGCATCGTCATATTTTTCTTTATCTTTTAAGTCAGCCAATTTTTTACTGTCACCTTTTGCATCTGCAATAAGGGTCTCAAAATTTTTACGAATTTCACGAGCTTTCGTTGCATCAATTAAAGTTGTAGCGAACTCTTCGCTCACTTGTCCCGGAATACTTTTAATTGAAGCTCCTAAAAGTTCTTGTTCGGGAACTCCGTCTTGATCCGCATCAATTAAAAGACTGACATCACAAGAGTTCCAAGTGGTCATTGGTTTGTAAGTCTTTATAGCTACTTGTAAAAGCTGTTCAACTTGACCTTGTTCGTTTTTCTTTGAAATAATTTTGTAGCCGGCCGTTTGCAGATCACAATCAGACGTCATAAAAGTGTCAGCAAAAGGTTTCCGATCATCTTTGCCTAACAAATTAAATAATAGAACTTCACCTTTATTTTGATTGGCATTGACTAAAGTCACTTCAGCCAAAGCGCCGTCGGCATCCCGATCTGATGAAGCTTGCACAGTTAAGTTTTCAGCTTGAATCGACGAAAGCTTATGAGCCATCGCCAAAGCGGGAACACGGTAGACTTCAACAGCCGTTTGAACATCAGATCCAGAACTGAACTTCACCCACCCATCCATTTCGCGGATGGATTCTTCTTTCATCTGAGTCGCATCAATCGTAAACATTAAAGTCAGCGATGTCGTCGATTGAGCTTTTAATGTGATAGACTGAGGTGCTGCCATCGTAATAAAGCCATTGCCTTCAAAAGCTAAATTTAAATTCATCTCTTCAGTCGATAAATTTTTAACGTTTAAAATTTTTCGAATAACTTTTTTAGATTCAACAGCCAATTCGCCAAAAGAAATTGAAGGCTCTTCAACAACGATTTTCGATCGGGCTGCTACATCGGCTTGAATTCGTCCTGACCCCTGAAGACTGATCGGGTATCTTTCGCCATTTTCAGAAATTGTTTGAGCCGTTCCCATCACAATTGATTTTAATTCTTCAGCGCTTAAATTGGGCTGCGCTTGTTTAACCAAAGCCATCACACCGGCCATGTGCGGAGACGCCATCGATGTTCCCGAAAGTTGTACGGCTTTGGCTCCGCCGCCCATCTTTGCGGATATGACATTACTTCCGGGCGCAGAAATTTCTGGTTTCAACAAACCATCGATCGAACGCGGACCTTTTGAAGTAAAATCAGTCAAAGTGTCAATCAGCTCAGGTTTTTCAATTTTTTCAGTGGCTTGAAACTGAATCACAGCAAGCGCTTGAGCTGCATCTATACTTTTAAGAGCTTCTTTTATTTTTAAACCTTCGGCCTGCCTGATCATGATCGCTGGAAAATCAAAAGTGTCTGTTGTTCCCATGGCAATCGGAGCTCCAGCCGTATTGGTGATCACCACGACTCCAATCACACCAGCCGCAGCGGCACGTTTAATTTTTTCATTAAAAGTCACTCCACCGCGATCGATTAAAGCCACATTTCCTTTGAGGCTTGCTTTCATTTCATCAGTAAAGTCAGTGGCTGCAAGACCTGCGTAAACCAAACGTCCTTGAATATCGCCTGCTTCAGCAATTTTTTTGGTGGTGGCTGCTTCAATCGCTTCAACAATCATAGTCTGAACTTGATCGCCAGATCCTAAAATAATTTTTGATGAATTAAATTTCCAGTTTTGATCGCCATTATCAACAGAAGCTGCAACAGATAAAGCTTCGGTTGCAGAACCTGGCGCTCCAACGATGTAATCTTTGTGCCCCGAGTTTCCAGCAGAGGCCACAACAACAGTTCCGCCATTGACTAAATTTTTGATCGCTTCAGAGTACAGAATATGTGGATTTCCATAACCGCTACCTAAAGACATATTCACAATATCTAATTGATCATCATTACTTCCATCGCCATTTGGATCAGCCGAATATTCAAGCGCTGCAATCACCACAGAATCTGAAGTTGAACCCTCAGCTCCAAAAACTTTAATCGCATACAGCGAAGCCTCGGGCGCCATTCCGTTGTATGTGTTCACTCCGTCGCCAAGTCCTGCCACTGTTCCTGCTACATGGGAACCATGTCCTGCTTGATCCAAGGGATTCATATCAGGTTTTGGAATATGTTTTAAATACTCAGGCGAAGCCGAGTCAAATTCAGTTCCGACTAAATCAATTCCACCCACAACGCGGTTGTTCGGAAAACCTTCATTTGGTAAGTCAGGATTCACAGCCTTGTAGGCCTCTTCGGTTCCTAAACCTTTGAACATCGCATGCGTATAATCAATACCCGTGTCGATGATTCCAACTTTGATTCCTTTACCGGTGATTCCCATTTGATTTAATTTTTCTGCGCCAATAAACTTTGACGAATTTCTTTCAGTGAACGACGGTTTTGTTACACTATTTGAAAGCTCCATGGTTTTTGGCATAGAAAAATCGCCTGATTTTTCTGAGTAAGCAATTTGACCTAAAGCTTTGAGTCGATCTGTGAACTCAATTGGAGCTAAAACCGCCAAACCGTTGAGAACCATTTTGTAACGATACAAAACTTGAATCTCTGAAGATAAATTTTTAAGCGCTGTAATTGTATCGTCTTGCTCTTTTAAAACTTCTTTTAACAGTCGCGGATCAATAACTGTTTTTCCATTTTGTTTTTGAGCTGATTCCAACAAGGCTGGATTTTTGAGTTTCAGAACAGCAATAATCAATGACGAGTTTTGCGGACGCGTACTGATAATATTTTGCGAGTCTATGAGCAGCGGATTTAATTTTTGTTGATCAACATGATTTGTACAAGCCGCTAATACTGCAGCAAGAATAATTGTTGTGAACAGATTCAATTTCTGAATTCCCATTTTGTCCCCCATGGATGGCTTTGATTTTTTAAAGATGCCCAAGTTCTAGGATATTTTTATCTTTTCGTCGATCAAAAAGGTCAATTTGCCCCTAGAATCGTTTATAGAGGTTATTGTATTCAAAGGCCGGACCACTTTTGTAATGTCTACTCGATGATTGATCTTCAGTGGGTTTTTATGTTCTCATAATGATTCCAAATAAAATAAATGTCACGACGACAAGGAGACTCCAATGAAAAAAATGATTTTGATTTCAACACTGCTGATCACTTCTTTATCTTTTGCTGCTGACACAAAAGACAAAAAGAAATCAACAGCCGCTGCACCTGCCGCTGCTATCGCAAAAGCGGATGTCACAGGTGGACTGAAGTGGACTGGTTACGGGGTCGGCAAAAGCCATTCAGGTGATTTAAATATTAAAACCGGCTCGATTGAAATGAAGGGCGACGAGATCGTCGGCGGAACTTTTATCATCGATATGGCTTCTTTAAAAACAGCGGATTCTGAAAAATTACAAGGCCATTTGATGTCGCCTGATTTTTTTGATGTTCAAAAATTTCCTGAAGGCACTTTTAAAATCACAAAAGTCGAAGCTATCGCAGGCGCTAAAGCGGGCGAAGCAACTCACAAGATCACCGGAGATTTAACGATCAAGGGTAATACTCACTCTGAGACTTTATTAGCGACTGTGACTAAAGCAGGAACAAAGTGGACTGCAAAAGGTGAAACTGAAATCAAAGATCGCACGCAATATGATATCAAGTACAACTCGTCAAAATTTAAAACAGTCTCTGCTTTGGGTGATAAATTGATCGAAGACAAAATTAAAATCGAACTTAATTTAGTAACAAAATAGTTTTCATTTAAAATTTTTTGTACGTAAAAAGGGAGCCTTTTGATCTGTACCCCTAAATGTAGACAGAATAATAAAAAGACCAGTTAGATATTTAGGGTTATCCTTCCAAAAGAAGGAGCAGATCATGAAAGCCTGGATTAAAAAAGCTAGGGCTACTTTAGAAGAGTGCCCTAGTGTCGAAAAAGTGAGTGAAACACAGGTTATTTTCACTAAAAGATTCAAAGTTTCGGCAGTTAAAGATTACAAAGCCGGAAAGTCCCCATCTGAAATTTTCCTAAATGCAGGATTAAATCCCAAACTATTTCTAAGAAGTTATTGTACAAAACGAATCATTCATTGGACGAAGTGCTTTGATAAATATGGTTCATTCAATGAAGAGCGTCGCGGAAAGCAAGCCACCGGTCGAACTAAGGGTGTAGCTACACCTAAAGCCCCAAAGACTGCCGAAGAAGTTAAAGCTCGTCTTGCATATTTAGAAGCGGAGAATGATTTTTTAAAAAAGCTTCATGCCTTGGTCAAGCAGGGGAAATAAAATCCCGGTGCGAACTGATTGCCAAGGCACTAACAAATAATCCAAGTTTAAAAATAATTAATTTATGCAAAGTTGCTAGAGTGCAGCGATCATCGTTTTATTATTGGCAGTGCCATAGCGGCGATAGATCAAAAAGGGATAAAGCGTCGCTTGATTTAGTGCGCGAGGTGTATGAAAAATCCAGGGGCAAGGCCGGCATTAGGCAGACGAAGATGCGAATCAAAAGAAAATATGGGATTAAATTAAATTTAAAAAAAATAGCACGTTTAAAGCGCGAGTATAATTTAGAAACGAAAATACGCCGTAAAAGAAAGTTCTACGCAAATCTTTTAAAGCAGCTCGAACACCGCACGGCAAAAAACATTTTGGAACGAGAATTTAACCCAACAGAGCCGGATAAGATCTATAGTACGGATATTACAGAGATGCGTTTTGCTAACTCGCAAAAAGTTTATTTATCTGCGGTGAAAGATTTATGTACAAAAGAAATTATCGCTTACACGACAGCACTTCGGCCGGGCTTATCTTTATCGGTTAATGTTGCCGAAGAGAGTTTAAGTAATCTAACTGCAGCAAAAAGAACAACGTTAATCCTTCACTCAGATCAAGGAGTCCATTACACAAATTATACTTACCGAAATATCTTATCAAATTTTAATGTTACTCAATCAATGTCTCGCAGAGGGAATTGTTTAGACAATGCACCTATTGAGAGTTTTTTTGGTCACATGAAGGATGAACTTGATTTATCTGAGTGCAAAGATTATTTAAGTGTTAAGAAAAAAGTAAAACAATACATGTTTTATTATAACCATGAGCGCCCTCAGTGGGGCTTAAAACAAAAAACCCCTGCAGAATACAGGGGTTTAGTAGAAGGTAGCCCTTTTATTTAACCTGTCCTAATTATAGGGTACAGATCA
>JAYTPD010000034.1:0-28175 GCA_043747435.1 Bdellovibrio sp.
CTTTGATGGCTTGGGCAGTTTTTCTCCGGATGGGCAGACTTTAACTTGGAGTCATCGAAACGAAAAAGGTGAAAGCCAAATTTATTTAGCAGATTGGGATCATGAACAAGCTCTGACGCAATTAGAACTTTCAGCGGACAGCCCGACGTCTTTAGCTGGACGACTTGACCCTGCAATTAACGAAGCAGATGCAAAAGCCATCGTTCACTATTTAGCTTCGGAAAAAATGCAAGGCCGATCGACGGGGTCGGACGAAGAAAAAATCTACACGCAGCAGATCTCAGACCTATTCAAGGCCTGGGGCTTGAAACCCGCAATTAAGAATCAATTCATCCAAAATTTTGAATTTACTTCGGCTGTAAAAGCCACCGAAAAAAATACGGCCGAGCTCAAAGGTCGCATTGAACAAAAACTAAAGCTCGGAACTGATTACCAAATTCTTTCTTATTCAAAAACGGGTCCTTTTCAAGCGGCACCGATCGCTTTTGCGGGTTACGGGCTGAATGCTCCAGCTACCGAAAAAAATGCTGCTTTTGATTCTTACAAAGATCTTGATGTAAAAGGAAAATGGGTTTTCTTACTTGATGGAATTCCCGAACATCCCGATAAAACGATGAAGCTTCATTTACTTTCTTACTCAAGACCGCAACATAAAATCACCGTTGCAAAAAACAAAGGGGCATTGGGTGTGGTTTTTATTTCCGACACAGGACTTAAAGAGATTAAGTTTGAAGGAAGTCTTTCAGAAAGTACTTTACCCGTTCTTAAAATATCGACATCCATCGCTGAAAAATTTTTCAAACCTACTTCGTTTCAACAACTTAAAAATAATTTCGAAAGTCTTCAACTCACAAATGGATTTCAAGTGGCCTCTCAGTATTTGTCCGCAGAAATTGATTTATTAGTCGAAAAATCAATCGGACGTAATGTGATTGGAGTCATTGAACCTCTACAAAAAAACTCAAAGGTAAAAGCTGTGTTGATCGGAGCCCACGGTGATCACTTAGGACGGGGAGAACGAACCGGTTCTTCTTTAGCCCGAGCCGATGAAAAAAACAAAATTCATTTCGGGGCTGATGACAATGCCTCAGGAGTGGCTGGGGTGCTTGAACTTGCTCATTATTTTTCGTCGACGCCAGTCAGAAAAAATTTAAAAAAACCCATTTACTTCGCCGTTTGGTCAGGTGAAGAAATTGGAGTTTTAGGTTCAAACTATTTTGTTAAGACCTGGAAAGAAAATAAAAAATTTGATTTCGATCAAAGTTTTGAAGCCGGCTTAAATATGGATATGATTGGTCGCCTACGTGACCAACTGCAAGTGCAAGGCATTGGGTCGGCCAAGCAATGGACCGGGCTTTCTGAAGAAGTGGCTTTGCTAACAGGAATTCCTTTAGCTTTAACATCAGATCCGTACTTACCAACCGACTCGATGAGTGTTTATCTGGGCGCTGTGCCCTCGATTTCTTTTTTTACGGGCTCGCACGAAGAGTATCACTCGCCGCGCGATACAGCCGAAACGATTAACTATTCGGGTTTAGTGAAGTCCATCAAAGTGGTTCAAACCTACGTCGATAAAATGGCAACAACTTCAAAAGAACTTTTAAAGTATGAAAAAGTTGAAGGCAACAAAGGGCAAAAACTTGAAGGTCGTCAATTTAGAATTTACTTGGGAACAATTCCAGACTACAGCCAAGAAGGAATTAAAGGAGTTCGTATTTCAGGCGCCTCAAAAAATTCTCCGGCCGAAAAAGCCGGTGTTCAAACGGGTGATGTGATTGTTGAGTTCGATCAAACCAAAATCGAAAACCTTTATGATTACGTTTATGTTCTTCAATCTGTTAAACCAAATCAAAGCACAAAAATAAGTGTTCTGCGTAAAGGCCAAGTCGTGGAATTAAATATTACGCCCGTTCTGAAAGAGTAAATCCCAAAATGAGATTTCATTGCGATGGGGTATATGCCCCTTTGCGTCACCGACAATTTCTTGGACAGCATTAAATAGAATCATATCGACTCAGTCGTTTTTAATTTTGGTGAAGGTCTTGCTTTGTTAAAGCGTGATATTAAATCGTGATTTAAATCGCAATAACAATTTTTAAAGGAGACTGTCGTGAATTTTTTTAAGTTTTCAACCCAAGTTGTCATATTGGCTGCTTTAACAAGTTTTTCAACTGTAAGTCAGGCTGATATTCGTGAAAATGGATACAAAGGTTTAAGCAGTCTAACACCTTTTTACAGCAACCATGTGATGTCGTTACTGATTAAAAAAGACACGACCGCTGATTCAAAATCTTATTACGCTATTTTATCTGAGTACGACATCTTAGGCGGTACAGATATCGTTGCAAAGCTTGGCTTAAGTCGCAGTCGTCATGGAATTACAAAATGGATCAACCGTATTTACGCTTATAAAGTTGAAGAAGTTGTCGCCAATGTTGAATATCGAATGTTACCTATTTTTGTTTCTCCGACTGGTGAAATTGAAACAAGAGAAGACATAACAGCTTCAGTTTTAAAACTGGGCGAAAAAGGAACTTTGGAAGGTGCTGTGATTTCAAGATTTGATACAAAATCAAATTCGGTGGTTGAAACAATTCGTTTTGATGGTTCTGATGTTGGTTCATCTTGGGAAAAATTTATTGCCGGCAAGTTTTTAGGTACACACAAATCTTCAGGCTTAGATTATTTTAAAAATGAATATAATATGGAGATCACAAACGATCGCGTCGTTCATTTTAATCAAGTTAACGAGATCACAGGCGACTTTAATCTGAATGAAAAGGTTCCTGATATGCTCTTTACGATGACTCCAAAAAGTTCAGCTTCTGAAATCACAGGCCTTGAACATGTTGAAAACCGAATCGCATTTTTTCTTGATATCGTGAATCAAAAACCAAGAAAAACAAATGACGAGATCTTATTAATTAATCCAACTAATCCCGAAGACATTGGTTTTTACTACGAGCGCGAAAATATCAAAAATAAATAGTTCACGGATGCCAAGGTTGAAAAGCTGTCTCAAGCCCAGCAATGTGTGGCTTGAGCTCGGGCATGTGTCTAGAAATCACTTGAGCCAAAGTTCCTTGTTGATCAATCCAATCAAGTCCTGCCTGAGTGTAATGGTCCTTATTATAATAATCTGTGTAATAAGGATCAGCCATCAGCCGACGAGATGCCATTAAAATAAAAATCTGAAACATGGTTTCACCAAAACCAAAATTTTGAGGTCGAACTTCTTCGGCTAAAGTACCAACAAGCAAATCAATCATTTCAATATTGTCGTTTCCATTTTGATCAAAACCATAGACTTGTTCAAATTTTTTGATCACATTTTTCTGACGTTCATCAAGCTCTTGATGGGGCGGAAAAAAATCGCGATAAGATTGAATGGGTTTTAAGCCTATTCCCCGGCGAAATTGATTGTAACGTGGCACTCCACGTTCGCGATCACGAATAATATCAATCATTCCTAAATCGATAGACCCATGCCCAGGTATTTTTAAATCTTGCATAAACTGAGGATAATTATTCAGGACAAGTTGACCTGGAAGTTGAGTTCCAAAAGAGTAAAATAAATCTTTTGTCGCATGATTTTCCATAATTGAATAAGATTTTTCATTTCGAGATTCAATAAAAGGCAAAGTCTCAATCGAACTGAGATCTGACTCTTTTTTTAAAATTAAATTTTCAGGTAACAAAGAATGTAGTCTGTAAACAGAAGTAAATTCTTCTGTAATACTATAAGGCACACCGAAATCATTTTTTTTATCACCGACAATACCCCCTATTAAGTATCCTGATTTAACTGCGCTTAACCAGTCTGTACGGCTTAAGAAATTTCCAATCAGAGGAGCTTTGGCTAATGACGGAGCCCATGTGTTAGGATTAATAAATCCATACCAGTTGATATGCATTGCTTTTTTAAGAACAGCATTCGGTAAAATCGCCGGAGTCCATTCGACCGTGTGAATTTTTGCTAAAACAGCTGCGTTAATTAACCTCGCTGTTTGAAAAATCTCTTGATCTAGTTGTTCTGCGTTCATTAAAATATTTTTATTTTGCCCATTCCAAATCCAAAGTTTTGTTCTTGGATCTAGTTGAACATATTTTTTCATCAGGCTATCAGCAATCGCATTGTGTTCGCGTACAAAAAGTGTGTGCAGCATGCTGAGTCCTAGCCACCAATTGTCTTTAAAACCTGTTTTTTCATAACCTTGATTTTGACGATTGTTTTCAATCTTTAAAGATTCATTCTTAGGTAAAAGAGTATTTCCATTTACAGAAACAGTTTTCATTTTTCCTCGAGAAAATTCACGCAATTCGGATTGTTGTTGTTGATTGCTTCCATAAATTTGCGAAGCATCCCACCAGTGTGTCACTTCGTTGATTGAAACTTTTCCGAATTCTTTCTTAAATTGTTCTGGATTTTTTGCATTTTGAGTCCGATCAATTGTTTTTTCAACACCATTTTGATCACGCATGACGTAGGGATTATCTGTGCTATTCGGACCATGAGTAAGCCAATCATGATTCATAAATTGAATCCAAACAGCGGCTAGCATATTTAAAAAAGGCACAGGCTTAAATTCATCACGCGTAAAAAATTCTTTTGCGACTAAAGCCGGCTCTGGATTCATCAGTTTTTCAGAAGCTTTTAGGTCTATAAATTCAGGCGAAATATTTCTGCCGAAAGCTACGCCCGAAGCGCCAATAAGCGGGTGTTGTTGATCGTAGCAAGTTCCATCGGCCGAACGAAACTTTGTGTTCATTTTTTTGCAATCTATTTCACGATTAGCTTCAAAACTGATATTTGGATCATGAAGATTATTTTTAAGTAAATTTGTACGAATCTCGCTCAGGGCTTTTAATCCACCAATTTCAGTATTTTTCTCTGACCAAGTTGTCCAAGGTGAGTCGGCAATTTCAGAGCTTGGAAGTCTTTGAACGGGTGAAGAAGAACAAGCCATCAGTGCTTGCGATAAAACTATAATATAAATTAAAAACTTGCGCGGGTTCATTCTAGACTTCCTTACTTTTTAAGATGCTATTATATTAGATATCTTTAAGTTTAATTGAATAATTTTTGAATTCAAATTGTTAAACTTTAATTGCTAGGTTAAACACATTAAGTTACAGACTATAGCCCAGCAAGCCCCGCAAAAAGCTGCGATAAATCCAATAAGGCCCGATCAAGAGATGAAAAAAATTTGTCAAAAATGCAGGAGATTTTTTTTCGTAATAATAATGACCAAAGGCTTGCAGCGCCCAACCAACACCAAAAAAAAATAAATCGACTGGCCAAGAAAGTCTCATTGAGACGAGATAAATTAAAAATGTTAGAACACTAAATGGCAACGAATACTTGATCGAATCATTTTTCAAATAATAAAAACTAGTCAAAATCCAAAGAATTAATCCTAGGTCAAAATAATTTCCTAAGTTCACTTGCGATAACAATCCAAAAGTACTTAGCACAATCAAAGGAATACCTACATAATGAGTCAGCTTATTGCCTTTAGTCTGATGATACTTTGAGTAAGTCTGAAATAATAAATCCATTGGGCTTGCCATATTTAATTTGAAGGGCCTTCCATAAGTTTAATCAAAACAAAAGTGACGGGCACTTCAGTTTTAAAAATGCAGTTAGTTTTTCGTTTTCATATTTAAATGTAAAATCGCCATCTGAATTGTAATTCAAATAATCGCGATTTAAAATCGAACATGTTTTCGAATTTTTAGAAGTCTTCACAATCGTGGTGAGCTCTGGATGCTGAAGCCGGCTTGCGCCTTTCATAAAACCCCCGTCAAGCCAAAAGCCCTCTTTTAAAGTGAATTCGACTCCGCCCTTATTATCCGGCGACAAAGTCTTTTCGCTGATCAAACCGGGGGTAAGACTGATGATTGAAAAAACTTTCGCAGAAATTTTAAAAAGATGACCTGACACTGTTTTAATAACAACATCGCCATTCGCTTCAATCGAGTAATCAGGGTAGTCTTCAACTTGAGGCAGTAAAAAAAAGTCGCGGGCGGCCGTCATTTTTGAATCGGGACCATCGCCGTAAGAGTTAAAAACCATCAGCTGTCCATGGTTATCAAAATAATAATCGCGGTAACGATTATTCATGACGTTACGCGGGTGAAGATCAATAAAACAAGTTCGACTGGGCTCATCCCATTGACGATTGATTTGAATTTCTCCTGATCCCAATAAAGCGTGATCACATTTCGCTTGAGTAAATGCAGCGTACGAGAATTTATAAAATAATAGTAAAGTTGCAAAGCTCAATATTTTATTGAAGTTCATCTTCTTATTTTGACTTTATATCAGTGGCGTTCAAACAGGCCGAAGTCTAGTTTTAGGCTTGCTACGATCATAAAAATCGACGAGCGCAGTTAGAACTTTATACTTTAACTCATTCAAGGTAAAAAGAAGAATGAGTACAGATTACGTTCTTGGCAACGATCAAGAAGAACTTGCTAGACTAAAGCTTCAACATGATTTGTGGAAGCCTGACTTGATTCAACTTTGGCAAAAATCAAATTTAAAATTAGCACAAAATCTTCTTGATTTAGGCTGTGGGCCTGGATTTACCAGCTTAGATCTTTTAGATTATATTGCGGGCCCTTGTCGTTTAACTTCAGTGGATCTATCAGAGGGTTTTCTGAATCATCTTCGCTCTCAAAAAACAAAAATAAAAGCTCATCAAAAAATTGAAACTCATCAGTCACTCATCGAAGAACTTGATTTAAATCCTAAAAATTTTGACGGGGCTTTTTGTCGTTGGTTGATGATTTTTGTTCACAATCCAGAAAAAGCTCTTCAGAAAATTCATTCGCATCTGAAGCCAAAAGCTCAGTTCGTGCTTCAAGAGTATGTTAGTTACGACAGCATGGATTTAGTTCCCAATTTCAAACACATGCGCCCTGTTGTTGAGGCTATCTTTAAAAGCTGGCTTGATCAAGGCGGGGATCCGAATCGGGGAAAGATGCTTCCCACTTGGCTTGAAAAAGCCGGTTTCAAAATCAAGCTCATCGAACCCATCGCAAAATTTGCAAGATCACACGAACCCCTATGGGCTTGGCCTGAATCATTTTATAAAAGCTTTTTACCGCGGCTCGAAAAAAATAACTATTTAACGTCTCAGCAAGTTAATGATTTTTTTAAAGAGTGGGACGAATCTAAGAAAATTCCCGGAGCTTATTTTATTGCACCAACAGTGATTAACATCATCGCCGAGAGGCTCTAAAGCCCAAGCAAAATATCCGATAAGTTATATTATGTTACAATAAGCGTATTATCTTTTATTTGAATTGTGATTAGAATATTTATTAGTTTGAGGACTTAATTTTTTTGTTATATGCGCCAACTGACGTCGATGATCATATCTCATTAAGCTGATAAACAAACAGCAAAAAGCTAATATGACTCCCGAGAACGCCATCAAGAAAGAGTGCTTACCAAAAAATAAAGCGTAAGCGGCAAATACTCCGCAAAAGTAGGGTCTGGCTTCGTAAATAAATTTTTGCATGTTCAGCTACCCCACTTATATAAATCAAATGCAAACAACAGTCCGATCTAAAACAACTGTCTTTGATTAGAATTAATAAGTTGTCGGCTGAACTGATCTCAAAGTGAAGAATTCCAGATCTTTTTTAAAAAAATGATGAATTAGACCGAAGACTTAGATGTTTTTGTCGATTTATTTTCCAGAAGGATAATCGTTTAACGTCTCAGAGTAAGGCAAATTTAAAGCTGCGAAATCTAATCCCGCAGCCACTTCTTAAAGCCAAGCTTCAGCGCTTGGTCTAAATCGCTGTTCTTAATTTGATAAACATTGCATGTTCCAGTCGGGTGACCGCACATCTGAATTCGCATTAGACCATCGTGTCGATTGTCGGCTGAAAATACTTCGATCGTTCCAAATTCTTTTTTCATTTCGTTTGGATCAATCTTTTGACCTTGTCCGCACTGTAAAGATCCATCGGCTTTGTAAACATAAATTTTCTGCGTTAGATCTTTTGAATCTGAAGATGTTTTTTCTTTTCCAGTGATCACTTGCTGTGTCCTTTCTTCGATTTTACAGGGCTGAGCTGAACACCCTAAATTGAAGATAAGTTGAAAACTAAATGCACATAATAAAATTAATTTAGTCATTGAGATCTTTCTTTAAATACACAAGTTCTTTGTTTTTATTTTGTAAATGAAGGCCATAAATATTTCCTTCGCCTGAAATAAAATAAATCAAATTTTTTGTTAGATCGACTGTAGGTTTTGAAAACACACCGCGACCGGGCTCAAATGACGCTTTCATTTCTCCGGTCAAGCTGTCAAATAAAGCCACGTGTCCCTGAGTTTCTGCCGTCAAGATCAGGCCCTTGTAATTGACGGGATCAATAAAAATTCCGTTGATCGTTTTATTTTTCCAAAGCAAACGCCCGTCTTTTTTAGAAAGAGAAACAAGTTCGCCGCGCGATGAAGTTGAAAAAATTTTATCGGCTATGCTGATCGGCGTTCCGGCCCCGCCGAAAGGAGATTTCCAAATGATCTCGCCTTTGTTTTTCGCCAAACAATAAAGGTGATCATCATAGCTATTAATATAAATATAATCGCCTTCGATCAGTGGACTTGCGTCAATATCTTTAAATCTTGAGTTTCTGTTGAGTGTGATTTCCCACTGCTGCGTGCCCGTCTTGGCATTTAATGCGACGACCGAACCATCGCTAAAACCCGCATACAAAAAGCCTTGAGATAAAGCGGGCTTTGCTCCACCCCGTATGGTCATTAAATTCGCTGTATCTTGCCGGCTGTAAGTCCATAGTTGCTTTCCATTTGTCGCATCCAGCGCAAAGATCGACTGATTGCCTGAAATAAAATAAAGCACAGCGTCCTCAAGTAAAGGTTCAGCGACCACTTCTGATTTTGTATCAAAAGTCCAAAGAATTTGGCCATTCACTAGATCAATCGAATAAACTTTTCCATTATTAGACCCGATAAAAAGTTGATCCTTGACGACGGGACCGCCTGATTCGACACCCTGGGGTATCGGTCTTCGCCAAACGACATTTTTAGTTTCAAAGTCATAGGCTACAAGACCCTCGATGGCATTTCCAACGATGATCCTGTCTTTGTAAAAAATGGGCGACATGCGATTGATTTTTCTAAATTCATTTTGTGATTTGAGCAAAGTATCCTGCACCCAAACCGCTGATAAAGACAGATTTGAAGACAAAATCTTTTTAGGAGCTAATTGACAAGCGCTCAAAAACAAAAAAACCGCACACTGTAAAGACAAAAACAAAATCTTTTTTTGAAACTTCATGCTTTAAGTTCCGCTGGCTTTTTTAAATTGAATCAAGCGTAAATATTTTTCAGCTTCTTTTGAAATCGCTGAAGTTTCAAGCCCTGCATCTGGTTTTTGATTGGCTAAATTTGTTAAAATTTCTTCTGCTTTTTTTGAATCATTCATTTTATGATAACAAAGAGCCTGCTGCATTTTTGCTTCGTTATGAATGAAGCTTGCTTGCTTTCGATCTAAAATTTTCTGCCACAAAAGAATCGCTTCCGGGCATTGACCTTGATCGGCTAAAAGCAAACCGATTTGTTGCTGAACCAAAGTGTTTACAAGGCCTGCGTCATTAGATTCAACTTTTTTAAGAACTGCTAAGGCTTGCGCTTTATCCTTCATGGTCACTAAAATATCAGACTCATAAACAGCGGACATTTGCGCCGCTTTTGAACCGGGATAGTCAGCAATCACTTTTTCAAACTCTGTCTTCAGTTGAGCCATTTCAGCATCTGTGTTGACCGCGGGCGTTTTTGTTTTTTCATCAGCCGGAGCATTTTTCTTATTTTTTAATTCAAGAAATTTTTTCTCTGTTAAAAAATATTTTTCTTGAGCGATTTGTTCTTTTTTAGTTTTTTGAAAACTCAAAAATGAAACACCTAAACCAGCCACAACAAATAATAAAAACGCACCCAAGATCAGCTTCCATTGCTTTTCAATTATGTTCATTAACTTCATCTTCAACTCCATTTTTGATTTATTTATCGATTAAAAACTTCTTTAAGTGTTGTAAAAGCTCGGCTTGATTTTCCAGGATGACGTTGTTTCAACGCGCCAATTGTTTTGATGCGCTCTTCCGCCAATCGATCGGCCGCCGTGTGAGTTCCAATATGATCACGTTTTGCAATTTCAAAAACTTTTTTGACATTGTCATAAACTTTTTTTGTTTTTTCAAAAGCCAGCTCTGAAGAATAGCCTTCAAGCTCGACAAAAACATTCATCAAGCCGCCCGCGTTCACAACATAATCTGGGGCATAAAGAATTCCAAGCTCTCGCAACTGGTCGCCATGTCGCGCTTCTGCAAGCTGATTATTGGCTCCACCTGCAATAATTTTACATTTGAATTTAGAAATCGACTGATCATTAACGATCGCACCCATCGCGCAAGGCGCTTGAATATCACAATCGACAGATAAAATTTGATCAGGCGAAACAGCTTCCACGCCAAATTGATCATGGTGCATTTTCACGCGCACAGGGTCTATGTCGGCAACAATCACTTTTGCGCCCTCTTCAATCAAATATTTCACGAGGTTCGATCCCACGTTTCCAAGACCTTGAACAGCAATACGCATTCCTTTCAGTGAATCAGTTCCGAGCTTTTCATGAGCTGAAGCTTTGATTCCCATCAAAACACCATGAGCCGTGTAAGGCGATGGGTCACCTGAACCGCCAAAAGTTTTTGGAATCCCCGTCACCCAAGGAGTCTCCATAAAAATATTCTCCATATCTTTAACGCCCGTACCCACATCTTCCGCGGTGATGTAACGTCCATTTAAAGAGTTCACGAACTGGCCAAAGGCACGAAATAAACCTTCGGTTTTTTGAGTTTTAGGATCACCAATAATCACCGCTTTACCACCACCCAAATTAAGACCGGCGGCTGAAGCTTTGTAAGTCATTCCTTTTGAAAGTCGAAGAACGTCAGTCAGCGCATCTTCTTCGGATTTATAATTCCACATACGAGTTCCACCTAAAGCGGGACCAAGAGCTGTGTTATGAATAGCAATAATCGCTTTTAAACCAACACTTTTATCATGACAAAATACAACTTGCTCGTGATCACCGTGTTTTGAAATCATCTCAAATGGACCCATAAAACTCCTTCAAATAGAATAGTCTAAAGTGTCCTCAGTATTAGCTCAAAAGACTAGCCGTTACACTTCGCGCAAACATTTTGTTACTTATTTAGACTGATTCGATTTGATTTCAAGATCTTCAATTTTCAAAGTGATTTTTTTGAGTTTATCAAATTGAGCTGGCAATGAGATTTCATTGATGGATTTTTCAGGATGAATAAAAAATCGATTGTACTTAAATTCTTTTTTTTGCGCGTCGAACGTGCAAAGCAACCGAAGCCAAATTTCAATCGATTTTTTTTCGCGGTAAAGAGCTTCTCGAACAAGAACTTGCGGCTCGCAAACAGGATTGGGTTTTTTCGACTCGCCAATTAAGTTTGCCCCAAGGTCTCCGGTCAAGTTAAAAGTGTCCTGAAGATCGCCATCAAAGGACATTTTAAATGAAATCTTTCGAGCCCATTTTTTTTTTGCTGAAGTGGTTTTTTGATCGGCTGCAAATGCAAAGGGGCTTTGAAAAGCCCCTTGAAGAAAAAAAGAAATAACAAAGATTAAACAGAAGCTCAATTTCATGAGCTTTGATTATTCGGCCTCAGACAGCTCTTCGGCAAGTCTTTTTTGCTTTTGGGCTTCAGAACCACGGTAGTACTTTTTCTCTTTTTGAAAAGTCAGAAGCGATTTTGTGGTCGGCACATTGATTGTATTTGATGAGCCATCAACAATGTAGTTTTGTTGAACTTCTTTTTGGCCGGCTAAACGAGTGCTGTCTAAATCTTGTTTTAGATTTTGATGCAATTCATTTTGAGCTTTTGAATTCTCAACGATCAAAGAGTTAAAATCTCCGACTTTAGCCTGTGCCGTTAAAATTAACATTAAAGTTGTTAAAAATAAAAGTTGTTTCATAAATCTCCCTTAGAGGTCTTAGTTCAAGTTTTTGTTTCACTTATTCCAACACCTTTAAATAAAGCAAGGCCAAGGCCAAAGTTTGAATATTAAAATCAATAGATTCGACTAGAGTGTCTCATAACAAGATGACAGACGCCCACGAAACAAAAAGTGACATTTAAGATTTGTGTTTGTAATCTTTTAGACATGCATCAGTTATTTACAACTTTGATTTACCAAAAAAAAATAGCCTTTGACCTTCAGGATCTTAAAAATGAAATCTTTCAAATTCAAAAAAAAGACCTCAAGGGGAAAGCTTGGTCACTAAAAAATTACCCAAATGGTTACACCAGCTACGGTTCCTGGGATCAGCTTCAATTAATGTCGTCAACTTTCAGCGATCTTGAATTAAAAATTTCAAAACACGTCTCTCTTTTTTGCCAAAAACTTGATTTTGATTTACCTCAAAAAACTCTCAAGATGAATTCGTGTTGGGTGAATATTATGCCTTCTCAGGCCTTTCACACGGCTCACATTCATCCGCACTCAGTCATCAGTGGAACTTTTTACGTCGATGCGCCAGCGAACTCAAGCGGGCTTAAATTCGAAGACCCGCGAATGGGACTTATGATGAACAGCCCCGTTCTGATTCCAAAAGCAAAGAAAGAAAACCTCAGGCATTTTACGATTCAGCCCAGATCGGGCGACTTGGTGTTGTTTGAAAGTTGGCTCAGACATGAAGTGCCTTTAAATACGTCTCAAAAACCTCGAATCAGTGTGAGCTTTAATTACGGATGGAAATAAAAAATCTTGATTTTTCTTTTAAAAATCAAAAAGTTTTAAAAAATATCAATTTGCGTATCGAACCTCAAAAAGTGCACGTGTTCTTAGGCCCTTCAGGCAGTGGTAAATCAACTTTGCTGCGACTTTTCGCAGGTTTACTGAAATCTTCTGAAGTCTTTTTAAAGCCCGACCAAAATCAAGCTAAGTCTTTTGTGTTCCAAGAAGCCACTTTGCTGCCTTGGAAAAACGTTGAAAAAAACATTCTGCTGCCGTTTGAAATCTCATCAAAAAAGGCGGATTTGTCGTCATATAAAAAACTAGTTCAAACTTTAAAGATTTCAGACTGCCTTCAGCGCTACCCGGATGAGCTTTCAGGCGGACAAAAAATGCGCGTCTCGATTGCAAGGGCCCTTGTGACTCAACCCAAAATTTTATTTATGGACGAGCCCTTTTCGGCCTTAGACGAAACAACCCGTTTAAATTTGCAAGATGAGCTTTTAGTTTTGCAAAAAGAACTTCAAATGACTTTACTTTTTGTGACTCACTCGTATTATGAGGCCGCGTTTTTGGCCGATCGAATTATTATTTTATCACCTGAAAAACCCAGTCAAATTATTTACGATCAAAGCCAAAACAAGACTTTCAAAGACCGCTATGACTTAGCTTATTTAAAAAAAGTTCAAGAGCTTGCAGAAATCATTAACCCCCACACAAATAAAAAAACATGATCAAAAAATTATTTCCGTCGACAATTTTATTTTATGTTGTGCTCATGTTGGCCATCGAATGGATTGTCTCGATCGATCTTGTTTCAAGCGCTCTGATTCCTAAACCCAGCACTTTGATTCTTCTTTTTGTTCAGAAAAATGAACTTTTTCGTGAGGCTTTTATTGAAACAGCTTCTTTGTCGTCTTTAGCTTTTATTTCCGCAAGTGGATTGGCTGTAGGTCTGTCACTCCTTATTCATCAATGGTCTTTTTTACAAAAAAAAATTATTCCGCTGACATTATTTTTGCAAACTGTTCCGATTATCGCGATCGCACCACTGTTGGTTATTTATTTAGGTTTTGGCATACCCACGATTTTATCTGCGGCAATGATTGTTTGTTTTTTTCCCGTTTTTGCGGCCACTTCCGTTGGACTTCATCAAGCTCAAAAAACTCAGCTCGAGCTGTTTGATTTTCTTAAAGCCAGCGAATTTCAAAAACTCATTCATCTTAAACTGCCCTCTGCAATGCCAACTCTTTTTGCGGGCCTTAAAACTTCAGCCGGGCTTTCTGTCGTCGGAGTTGTCTCGGGAGAATTTGTCGCGGGCGGTGGCTTGGGTGCTTTGATCGATTCAGCGCGCCTTCAACAACGAGTCGATCTGGTTTTTGCTGCATTAATTCTGCTTTCAATCATCGGTTTATCTTTATCGCAAATCACCGATATTATTTTTAAGTTGCTCTTTCGCAGGTATTTGGTCAGCATTTGAATAAATACGAAGTTTTTCAAACGAGGTTCAACGTGAAACATATTTTTTTATTTTTAATACTTCTGGGCGCAGTCCAAGTGATTTCGGCAAAAGAAATTCCTGTTAAACTTGCACTCAATTGGAAACCTGAACCCGAATTTGCCGGATTCTATGAAGCCCAGACAAAAGGTTACTACAAAAAAGAAGGCTTTGAAGTCAATATACAAGAAGGCGGTTCGGGCACACCGACGACGCAAATGCTGATGAATAACCAGGTTGATTTCGCCATCGTTAGCTCGGAAGAAATTATTTTAAATAACGATCGTGATCCAAAAAGAAAACTGATCGCTTTATTTTCAGTTTTCGAAAAATCACCTTATATGATTATGGCTCATACTTCGGCTAAATTCAAAACACTGGCTGACGTCTTTAAAAGTAAAGAAACAACCATCAGTCTTCAAAAAGGTCTGCCTTACGTTGAATACCTTTTGAATAAGTACGCTCCTATACAGGCTCAGGTTGTGCCTTATTCCGGAGGGATTTCTGTCTTTGAAAAAAATAAAGAACTGGCTCAACAAGGATTTATCACATCAGAGTATTTAATTGCTCAAAATCAAAATTTAAATCCACAAGCTTGGCTCGTGGCTGATGAGGGTTTTAATCCTTACTTGGTCGTTTTAGCTGTGCGCGAAGACTATTTAAAAAAGAATTTAGAACAAGTTAAAAAGTTTGTTTCAGCCACCCGCGAAGGTTGGCTGTCTTATTTAAACTCACCCACTGAAACAAACAAATTGATGAATCAAAAAAATCCTTCAATGAGTTTAGAGATGATGACTTTAAGCCTGAACAAAATGAAAGAGCTCATGCATTTCGAGCCCTTAAAACTTGGTCAAATGAACGCACTTCGATGGCGCTCACTCGAAAAACAAATGCTCGGGCTCAAACTGATATCTAAAACTGTTGAAACTGATAAAATTTTTCAACAGTTTTAAGGATTCAAATTTCTCTTTGACCCCTTACTTCGATATTGCTAACTGTACGCACTTATGAAAATTCGTTTAAATGAAATCCCCGAAGACGGCCGAGAGTACATCATTAATCGCCAAAGCTCAGAGTTCAACGAGACCTTAAAGGATCTGATTGAAAAGGCGCCCTACGAAGTTCAGCTTTACTTAAAGCCAATCAACTCAAAAGATTTTGAAATGACCGGCGACATTAAAACCCACAGCACAGAGCAATGCTCACGCTGCGCTGATGATTTTCAATTTTCTATCCAAAAGAAAGTTAAAGAAATCCTGATTCCTGAACCTCAGCCTGACCGCACAGGTAAATACGCTAAGTCGACGCTTTCTTTAAACAATGAAGATGAAGCCTTGTCGGTGTCGCATTATAAAAGCAGTCAGTTTGACTTAGCCGAATTTGTTCACGAGGCTGTCGCTTTAGAAATTCCGTTTAATCCGATTTGTTCAACATGTTTGAAACAAGGTGAGCTTAAGCCCTTTATTTATGATGAGAAAATGGGCGAAGAGACTAAACCCAATCCTTTTCAAACACTTAAAGGATTAAAGCTGAATTAAGCATTGATTTTATTTTGAGTTTAAAGCATATTCTAAATCTTTTTTAACACCGACTTTCCCGGAGGATAAGATGCCAACACCGAAGAAAAAAACCTCGAAGTCACGACGTGACATGAGACGTTCCCACGATGGATTAGACGCACCTGCTATGGCGATCGACAAAAAGTCAGGCGAGCTTGTACGACCTCACCGTGCATTTAAAGCAGCTGACGGAGCACTTTACTACAAAGGTAAGCAAATTAGCGCTGCTAAAGCTCAAAAATAATTGGGCTTTCCTGAAAATATGTATCGCTCAAAAGTCGCGGGCCTTGGCTCTTACCTTCCAGAAAAAATATTAACGAACCACGATCTTGAAAAAATGGTCGACACGTCTCATGACTGGATCGTTCAAAGAACTGGAATTGAAAAACGCCACGTTGTCGCTGATGACCAAGGCTGTTCAGATCTTTGTGTTGAGGCCGCTAAAAAAGCTCTTGTCGACGCAAAAATGTCGATCGACCAAATTGATTTACTCTTGGTGGCCACTGTTTCCCCTGATTACAAAATGCCCGCAACAGCTTGCTTGGTTCAAGCTAAATTAGGCGCTCGCAATATTATGTCATTTGATCTAAACGCCGCATGCTCGGGGTTTATTTACGGTCTTTTTGTCGCGGATCAATTTATTAAAACCGGTGTTTACAAAAATATAATGGTGATCGGCGCTGAAAACTTAACACGTCTTCTGAATTACAAAGACCGCGACACATGCATTTTATTTGGCGACGGAGCGGGAGCTTTTATTTTAACTCGCGCCGATGAAAAAGACACGAATTATTTAATCACAGCATCAGCTCATGCCGAAGGGGCCCACGCCGAATTACTCTGGGCTAAATCTGGTGGAACACGTCACCCTTTTACTCAGCAAGTCTTAGATGAAGGATCTCATTTCATGCAAATGAAAGGGAAAGAAATTTTTAAGAACGCGACACGCACGATGGCGGCCTGTTGCATCGAAGCTCTTGAAAGTTCTCATACAAAACCAGAAAACATCGACTGGATTGTGCCCCACCAAGCAAATTTGCGAATTACTGAAGCCGTTGCAAACCAATTTAATTTTCCAATGACAAAAATTATTTCGACGGTCCACGAAACAGGTAATACATCAGCTGCATCAATCCCGATTGCTTTTGATACAGCCTATAAAGACGGCCGCATTAAACGAGGTCAACTGATTATGCTGACAGCTTTTGGTGCAGGACTGACTTCTGGATCAGCCATCTTAAGATTTTAGCCGAACTGGAGATTTCAAATGACGTCATTTTTATTTCCCGGACAAGGCAGCCAATCTCCTGGAATGGGTCAGTTTTTATATGATGAATTTAAAATAGCCCGTGAAACTTTTGAAGAAGCTTCGGATGCAATTCAGTTGGACCTCAAAAAACTCTGCTTCAGTGCCGACATCGAAACTCTTTCTTTAACAGAAAATACTCAACCGGCACTTCTGACTGTGTCAACAGCAACAGCCCGCGTTTTAAAATCGCAGTTTGGGGCTAATCCTCAAATGACCGCGGGTCATTCGATTGGCGAGTACTCAAGTTTTGTTTTAGGCGAAGTCATCACTTTTAAAGACGCCGTTAAGGCCGTTCGGTTGCGAGGTCAAGCGATGCAATCCGCAGTGCCTATTGGCCAAGGTGGAATGACTGCAACCTTGGGGCTCAATGAAGAGCAAGTTCAATTTTTATGTGATTGGGCCATGAAACAGACCGGGTTTAAACCCCTGTCTGCGGCCAACTACAACTGTGATGGGCAAATTGTGATCAGTGGAAATTTAAAAATTTTAGAATGGCTTAAAACCAATTTTAAAGCCGATGTTCTGCCCGGAGAAGCGAAGCGCGCGAAACTCATTCCATTACAGGTATCGGCTCCATTTCATTGTGAAATGATGAAGCCCGCTCAAGAAAAAATGAAAGTTTTTTTGGATTCTATTCACTTTAAAAATTCACAAATCGATATCATCCAAAATGTCCACGCACAGATCGAAACTCAAGCCGATTTGCTTAAAAAGAATTTAATTGAGCAAATCTCGGCCCCCGTGCGCTGGACTCAAAGTATGCAAAAATTAAAAGAACAGAATCAATCGATCGTGATTGAAGTTGGACACGGAAATGTACTTAAAGGTTTATTGAAAAAAATTGATGCAGAATTTTTTAAAGTTTACTCGACCTCAAATCTTGAGGACCTCAAATTAATCGAAAAACTTCACTGACTTAATACGTTGCGCGTTAGCCAAATAAAAAAACTTGAGCCTGTACTCTAGTTCAGTCATCGTGTCCAAGTTGTGAATATAGTCGATCTACATCAAAAAAAAATATTTGTTACAGGCGGAAGTCGCGGCATCGGCGCAGCCATTGTTAAAACGCTTGCAGATGCAGGGGCTGTCGTTGCGTTCACGTACTCTTCGAACGAAATAAAAGCGCAAGAGCTTTTAAAATCTCTGCCAGGAGCCGGGCATTTATGTTTTCATTTAGATGTTTCAAATACCGATTCTGTGCAAAAACTTGCAGACCAACTTGTTGAAAAGTGGACGCAGATAGATGGTGTTGTTAACAATGCAGGTATTACTAAGGATCAACTTTTGTTACGCATGAAAATCGAAGATTTCAACCAAGTCTTAAACACAAACTTAACCGGTGTCTTTTCTGTCACAAAAGCTTTTAGCAAAGTCATGTTAAAAGCGCGGGCAGGTTGCTTCGTTAATATCTCTTCGGTTGTGGGCTCGATTGGTAATGCCGGCCAATCAAATTACGCCGCAAGTAAAGGTGGCCTTGAAGCTTTTACAAAGTCTGTGGCTTTAGAATTTTCTTCGCGCGGGATTCGTGCAAATTGTGTGGCTCCAGGTTATATCAAAAGCGATATGACAGATTCATTAACGCCTGAACAGTTGAAAAACTTCAGCGATAAAATTCCGCTGGGCCGCCCCGGAGACGCTCATGAAGTCGCCAGCACTGTGGCTTTTTTATTAAGTGATGCGGCCTCGTATATCACAGGGCAAACTTTGCATGTTAATGGTGGAATGTTTTTAAGTTAATAAGTTAAATTGTTAAAAAAGGAATTTAAAATGGAAACTCAGAATCAAGAAAATAAAGAAACTCAAAAAGGAGACCTCATGTCAGTAAATCCAAAAGTTAAAGAAATCATAGTTGAACAACTTGGTGTTGATTCAGAAAAAGTTAAATCAGAAGCTTCGTTCATCGACGATTTAGGTGCTGATAGTCTTGATATTGTTGAGTTAGTGATGGCCATGGAAGAAAAATTTGATCTTGAAATTCCAGATGAAGATGCTGAGAAATTAAAGACTGTGAATGATGTTCAAGTTTATTTAACGTCTAAAGGTAAGGCTTAGTCCCTTGACCGCTTCTTCTTTTGTTCGCAAGAACGGCCAAAAAAGAGTTGTGATTACAGGAATTGGTGCGGTATCCCCTTTGGGTCTATCGCTGACCGAGTCTTGGTCGAATGCTCTCGAAGGCCGCTCGGGTATTGCTCGAATTACAAAGTTTGATGCTAGCACGTTTGATGTGACCTTTGCGGGTGAAGTTAAAAATTTTAATCCGGATCTGTACATCGAAAAAAAAGAACAAAAGAAAATGGATCTTTTTATTCAGTACGCTTTAGCGACGGCGAAAATGGCTTTTGATCAATCTGGCTTAAAAATCACCGACCAGAATTCATCTCGAACCGGGGTTTTTATTGGAACAGGTATTGGTGGTCTTCCTTTCATCGAAGAGCAGCATTCAAGATTAATCGAAAAGGGTCATTCGCGAGTTTCGGCTTTTTTTATTCCCTCAGTTATTTCAAATTTAGCACCTGGTTGGGTTTCGATGACTTACGGAATTCGCGGACCTAATTTTTCAATAACTTCGGCTTGTGCAACAGGTGTTCATTCGATTGGTGAAGCTTATAATTACATTCGATTCGGCCTGGCTGATCAAATGGTGGCTGGTGGAACAGAATCGGCTATTAGCCCCATGTCGATTGCAGGTTTTGGAAATATGAAAGCACTTTCAACTCATAATGAAGTGCCAACGGAGGCCTCTCGACCTTGGGATCAAGGCCGCGATGGTTTTGTTTTAAGTGAAGGTGGAGCTACATTTATTTTAGAATCTCTAGAAACTGCAACAAAACGAAATGCCACGATCCTTTGTGAAGTTTCGGGCTATGGAGCCTCATCAGACGCTTACCATATCACATCCCCTCATCCTGAGGGAATCGGCTTTGTAGCGGCAATGCAATCGGCCTTGAATGATGCTGAACTTAACCCAACAGATATTCAGTATGTAAATGCTCATGGCACAAGTACACCCATGGGTGACCCTCTTGAATCCAACGCTATAAAAACTTTAATGAAAGATCATGCTCAAAAAGTTTGGATATCGTCGACAAAATCGATGACGGGCCATTTGCTTGGAGCCGCGGGCGCAATTGAATCAGCATTTTGTGTGATGAGCTTAGTAGATCAAAAAGTTGCACCAACAATTAATCTCAAAAATCCAAGCCCTGAGTGCGATTTAGATTACGTTCCCCTCAAAGCGCGTGATGCAAAATTAAAACACGTGATGAATAATTCTTTTGGCTTTGGTGGAACAAACTCATGTTTGATTTTTTCAAAGTTTGAAAAATAAATATGAAAATCTTAATTGCTTCTGATCACGCTGGTTTTCAACTCAAAACACAACTTGTTGAAAAACTTCGATTAACAGACGAACTGACAGACTTGGGACCTATCGATCCCGAATCTGTCGATTACCCTGATTACGCAGACAAAGTTTGCTTACAATTAAAAACCAAAAATGAAGACCTGGTCTTAAAAGAATTTGGAATTCTGATCTGTGGCACTGGGCAAGGTATGGTGATTCGAGCCAACAAGTATCCTCAGATACGAGCTGCCTTAGTTTACAACACTGAAATCGCGATACTTTCTCGCGAACATAATCATGCAAATATTATTTGCTTAGGAGCGCGCTTCTGCAGTCTTGAGCAAGCACTTGAGTGGGTTTCTATTTTTAAAAAAACGGCTTTCGCAGGCGGACGTCATCAATCCAGAGTTGCTAAAACGGGCTACCCTATTTCATAATGATGTCATGAAAAACACAACGCAAAATATTTTATCTCAAGATCCTGAGATCTTAAATCTTATTCAAAAAGAATCGCTTCGTCAGCAAGACGGCCTTGAAATGATCGCATCAGAAAATTATGCCTCTGCAGCCGTGATGCAAGCACAAGGTTCTATTTTGACAAACAAGTACGCTGAAGGCTACCCGGGTAAAAGATATTACGGGGGGTGCGAATTCATCGATGGGATTGAAAGTATTGCGATCGAGCGCGCAAAAAAATTATTTAACGTTTCGTACGCGAATGTTCAGCCTCATGCAGGATCTCAGGCCAATATGGCCGTGTACTTGGCCAGCGTTAAACCAGGTGACACCATTTTAGGAATGGATTTGTCGCATGGTGGCCACTTAACCCACGGAAGTCCTGTGAATTTTAGCGGATTACTTTATAAAGCAGCTTCTTACAAATTGGATGAAACAACGGGTTTACTCAACTACGACACTATTCGCACGACAGCCCGAGAAACAAAACCTAAACTGATTATTGCAGGCTATAGCGCCTACCCGCGAGCTTTAGATTTCACAAAATTTCGTGAAATTGCTAACGAAGTCGGAGCTCATTTGTTAGTGGACATGGCTCATTTTGCGGGACTAGTCGCTTCAGGGCATCATATGTCACCAGTGGATTATGCAGATTTTATCACGACAACGACACACAAAACATTGCGCGGCCCACGGGGCGGATTGATTCTGACGAATTCAGAAGAAAAAGCAAAGCTTGTTAATTCACGAATTTTTCCTGGGATTCAGGGCGGGCCTCTTGAACACGTCATCGCAGCAAAAGCTGTGGCTTTTGGCGAAGCCCTACAGCCTGAATTTAAAAATTATATCGATCAAGTTTTAAAAAATGCAAAAGCACTGGCACAGTACTTAACCGCTGAAGGTTTTTCGCTCGTTACGGGTGGAACTGATAATCACTTGATGCTGGTTGATTTAAGTCAAAGTAAAAACATGACCGAGATCACGGGAAAAATCGCTGAAAATTCTTTAGATGAATCTGGAATTACGGTGAATAAAAATACTGTTCCCAACGAAAAAAGATCGCCCTTTGTCACAAGTGGAATTCGCATTGGAACACCCGCTTTAACCACGCGAGGCATGAAAGAAAGCGAAATGAAAAAAATTGCACAATGGATCACTCAAGTATTAAAAAATCACGATAACACGGATATCAAACAACAGGTTAAAAACCAGGTTAAAGAATTATGCCAAAGCTTCCCTATTTATTCTTAGTCTCATTCATCAATTTATCTTTTTTGGCGTCTTGTTCTAACTCTGATGTTAAGCCAGAGCCTAAGGCTGTAAGCCCGCAGTCGCGTGATTCAGATCAAATTCAAGTTGATAAACAAAATAACTCGATCAAAATTAATCCAGAAACCAACGCACAAAAACAAAGTAAAGCTTTACGCTATCCTAAAAAGCCTCTTTTTGATTGGCCTGTTTGGGAAGCCCGCATGACCCGTGGGTTTTTACCTAAAGGCACAAAAAAAAGACGACGACCCCACAAAGGAATTGATCTAGCCGCTCCCAGAGGCTCGGCCGTGATGGCATCCCACGACGGTACAATTATTTACACAGGATCGGGATTTAAAGGTTATGGAAAAATGATCATGATTGAAAGCAACTCTGACAATGGAGCCGGCTTTGCAACTTTGTACGGACATCTGGATAAAATTGTTGTCTTCGAAGGAAAAAAAGTTCGCCAGGGCGAAGTGATCGGTGCACTAGGAAACACCGGCCGCTCATCAGGGCCTCACCTGCATTTTGAAATTCGTAAACTCAACGGGCCGATCGATCCACTTCCATTACTCCCTGCCGGTGATGCTCTAACAAACGATGTCGATAACGGGGCTGTCGAAGAGTAGATCGCGATATAAATAACTGACCTCTTGTAGTGCTAAAAACAAAAAACCCGCTATGAGCGGGTTTTTTGTTTTTCCTAAATTAGATAAACTAAATTAGTAAACGTAAGTGATAGAGCCCTCGTAAGCGACTGCATCGAAAGTTGCTGACGTTCCACCATTAGCAAGTGTCGGACTGTAAAGATTAAATCCAGTTACTGCTTCAGGTTTATCAGAAGTTACAGAAACAGCTTTATCTTGGCTCACGTTAAGGTCTAAAGTTAAACCTTTCGTAGGCACAACAGAAACACCTGTTGCTAAATAAGCACGTTGATAAGTATTGCGAAGACGTTCATTGCGATCGAAGCTAAAAATGGCTCCTGCCGCTTGGTAAATACTAACGAAGTCATTCACTGAGTAACTTACAGATGGAATTGCAAGTACACGGTGTGTGTTTTGACTTGCACCTTCTCGGCGCACAACATGGCGAATTTGTGTATCAATGCTGACTTCCCACTTTGGTGACAAAGTATAAGGAATAGATAGATTTGCTTCGACTAAAGCGTGAGCTGTTCCGTAAGCTCCTAATCCAGGAGTTACATAAACTGCATCGCCATTCATGTCTTTATAGTTTAAAGAAATCGGCAATTCATTGCTTCCTAAAATTCCAGGTAATTTATAAGAAATATTCATATCTGAATAAGCTGCTCTGAAATTATTTGAATCTATGCGGTCACGTTTTTGAGTATCCGTATTTAGATCTGGACCAGCAGTTAAAGTTTCAAAAGTTTGTTTAACTTTAACACTTAGCTTATCAGTTACTTTGTATGAACCACCAACTGTAGATAAAGTTTGAATGTCCCCTTGAGTTAGGTAGTCATTCGTTGAAAGAACGGCTGCTGATGCAGACCATTTCTTAGTGGCTGCGGCTGGTGCTGCGGCCGTTGCTGTTGATGTTCCCGCAGCTGGAGCTGTCATTGAAGCTGCTGGTGCAGCTGTTGTAGCCGGAGCTACAGTTTCAGTTTTTGCGGCTGGTGCTGTTGCTGCTGGAGCTTGAGCGCTTGGTTTTGCGGCTTTTTTCTTTTTAGCTTTTTTAACAGCTTTTTTTGCTGGAGCAGCGACAGCTGGTGCAGCTTCAGTTGTTGTGGCTGCAGCTGGTGTTGTTGTTTCGGTTTGTGCGAAAGCCGTGATTGACGCCATGGCTATTGCGATGATTAAGGTCTGTTTCATTTATGTCCCCCATAAATTGTAGTTACTTTTTGGCGCCAAACTGGGCCCGTTTTATTGTAAATATAAAACTTAGCAACGAAAGTGCCATGAATTGTCAGGGCTATCAACATTTGAGAATTGAATTTAAGTATTTTTTAGAAATTTTGATTTCAAAGCTGATATAACGATAGGTGTCATTGAGAACAAAACAATGCCCATCACAAGGTATGTAAAGTTTTTCTGAACAACTTCGATTTGACCGAAAAAGTAACCCGCCAAGATAAACAAAAAAACCCAAAAGACCGAACCAACGAAGCTCAAAAAAATAAAATTTTGATACTTCATTTTACTCATTCCCGCAAAGAACGGAGCAAATGTCCGAATGAAAGGAAAAAATCTAGAAAGGCTAACAGCCCAGACTCCTTTTTTTTCAAAAAAAACTTCGGTCATATGTAAGTACTTTGGTTTCAGAAAAAAAATATTTTTTTTGAAAAGCTGAACACCCCAAGTTTTTCCGATAAAAAAATTAGTCGAATCACCCAGCAAGGCTGCAAATATAAGTAGCGGAATTATATGCTCGATTTTTAGAAATTTTTGAGAAGCTGACAAAGCCCCGACAGCAAAAAGCAATGAATCGCCCGGTAAAAATGGAGTCACTACGAGACCAGTTTCACAAAAAATAATTGCAAAAAGGATAAAATAAATAAATGCCCCGTAATTTTGGGCCCACTGCAGAAGTGTCACGTCGATGTGAAGAATTGATTGGATCAGATCAAGCATATTTATAAAGACTAACCGGATATTTTACTGCAGGCAAGACTCGCTGTCATTATCAGGCATCACGTTACTGTATCTTGATTCAAAATCATTCATATTCTGAAACATCTGACCAACGTTGGTTCCCATTGATACGGATTTGAAGCGGCAGTCGTTCTTATAAGAGATTGCTCCAGTTTGAAAAATAGCTTGGTTATTTCGAACGACCGTCACCAGTAACAAATATTTAAAGCACTCATCCGACGAACACCGGGCATTCACATAAACTTGTAAGCCACGAGTTGAATCTGTAAAAACACCTTGGGAATCAAGGGCGCCATTTTCGTGGCTTGTAGTGACGGGCAAATACTGATTGCTTGGATCGATCAGTTCAGAATTCACTGTAAACCCAGCACCTGTTAAGTTTGGAAGTGATACCGTATTGATTTTGTAAACGGCGTTTTGAAGTGTGGCCTGTTGTTCGGCAGCAGAAGAAACCGCGGGATTTAAATTTGTTTGACTTGATTTAACTTGGGCTCGAACTCCGCTTGATTTTTTAGGAGCACACGAGAAAATGAATGCCGACAAGAACAAAACTAAAGTGATTTGTTTGAGATTCGGTTTTGATTTCATAAAGCCTCCTTAAAGGACTACATCTTTTAATATTTCAATTTTGAAGCCAAATGAGTCGCTTCGGCAGGTCTTAATTCATGAGTGATTTCAAAGTTGTTCTTAATTTGAGAATTTTCAGGTTTGTTTCACTGTGAGACCTCGAAGAAAAATGTCACTCGCTCTGGCCTGATTTATGACGAGGCTTGAAAGATTATTGACAGAGTTTGATCTGGTTTTTAGACTGTTGTTAGGCTTTACATGATGTAAAATGCCTCAAATAACAATGGAAGTTTGTGCCCTATGAAATCGAAGTCTACTTCTAGGCCTGCTAAAACAGCTCTTATAATGTCGGGCGGTGGTGCTCGCGGGGCTTATCAAGTGGGCGTGCTTAAAGGCCTGGCTCAAATTTTACCTGAAAAAAAAATCAGCCCCTTTCGAATTCTTTCGGGAGTCAGTGCGGGGGCGATTAATTGCTCGAAACTGGCCTCTGAAATAGATCACTTTAGCAATGCCGTTGAAAAATTAGTTTATCTTTGGTCGCAAATTTCGGCCGAGCAAGTTTTTAAAACTGATTTTCTATCTTTAAATAAATTTTCTTTGGGTTTGTTTGGCGAAAAAAAGTTTAACTCGCTATTAGATACGGCTCCATTAAGAGAGCTTATATTAAAAAACTGTGATTTCAAAAAAATTTCGCAGAATTTAAAAGCTGATGTGATCGAATCTGTGATTATCACTTCAAATAATTATGATCGAAGCTCGGCCGTCAGCTTTATTGAAACATTTTCGACTTCATCTACTTGGGCTGAAAGTCGACGAGAAGCCAAAAAAACCAGTTTAGAAGTGGATCACATTATGGCTTCGTCGGCGATTCCGATGCTTTTTCCTCCGATTCAGATTGGTTCTGAATTTTACGGAGACGGCTGTGTTCGAAACAACACGCCTTGTTCACCGGCGATTCGCCTTGGTGCTGATAAACTATTTGTAATTGGTGTGCGCACCCAGCTTGAAGCTGAAAAATACAATTTGTCTGAATCACAGCAACTGGCGAAAGAAAATCACTCGTCCCCGTCGATGATTCGTATTTTAAATACTTTGTTGAATGCGGTTCTTTTGGATTCGGTCGAGCAAGATGTGTTACGCATTCAAAGAATCAATCAGCTGGCTAAGCTTGTGGATTCCAAAAAAAAATTAGACGCCGGGCTTAAAGAAATCCCCGCTTTATGTATTTCGCCCTCTAAAAATATCGGTGAAATTGCGCGACAACACGCCCATTATTTACCTCGCTTAATTCGTATGACGATTTCAACTTTTGGATCTTTGGATGAAGCTAGCGAAATTTTAAGTTATCTTTTATTTAATCCTCAATTTTGTAAAACGCTGATCAACATGGGCTATGAAGACGCGCTGGCTTCAACAGAGCAGATTGTTGATTTTTTTGAAAAAGGAATAGAACCATGACAGAGAGCTCGGCTCAAGAAATCAAATGGTTTATGCAGTATCAAGGGCGCATCCAAGGGCCATTCAATACGCCGGGCTTGCAATCAACACTTGAACGAATGGAGTCGCACTTTTTAGAAAAAACTTTAGTGTGGAGACGAGGCTTCACCGAGTGGATTAAAGCTTCAAAATGGCAGACCGAAGACCACACAAAAACCTTCACTCAAAATACTTTTTCAGAGAAAACTCAAGTGTCTGCTTCGTCAAGTTCGATACAACGTAAGCCAACTTCAACTCAAGCTCCTCAGATGAATGAAGGGGCCTTTCATCGCGTGCAAGTTAATTTTGTTGATCAGCCGTTAATGACTAAAAATGAACTTCTGGCCCTGATTGCGAAGCAAGAAGATATTTCAGTGATCGCCATTCAAGATCCTCAGTCAAAAGAGTGGAAAGAAGTTTATGCTTTTCCAGATATCATTGAAAAGCTAGGACTCTCAAGACGAAACCATCCACGCGTGCCGATATTAGCACAGTTTAATGGACGCACCACTCATCATGAAAACTTTCATGCGCGCGTGATTACCATCAGCGAAGGTGGTTTGGGTTTAACAGAGGTTCATGATCTTAAAATTGGCGATGAAGTTGAAGGCCAAATCACAAGCCCTCATTTTTTTCAACCTATCAACTTTCAAGCCGATGTTGTGTATGCGGGAACCGACGGTTATATTGGGCTTCGATTTAATCAAATCAACGAAGAATCTAAGGCGTCAGTCATTGAATACATTAAGAAATTTGGAAAAAGTATTCCTTTGTCTTAAAGCAACCTCTCAGGGCTAAAGTTGAATCTCTTTTGCCAAAAAAGCCTGGTCTTTTGATCAATTGAAATTTTTTTTCTGTAAGAACTTTTTTTAAAACGCTTGTGCAAGCATAAGTTGTGAACACGCAGTCTTCTTCAGCGTGGTCGTGAATGAATTTTTCTAAAAATTCTTTTTGCCAAAGAGGATTATTTGTTTTTTGGCTAAAAGCATCGTAACAAATCACATTCCATTTGCGAGCCGGTCTTTGTGTCGCAAAATCTTGATGAAATTGGCTTTGATGCTGAAATGCATTTCTCAGCGTTTGCTTAACTTGATCAACTGAAATTTTCGCGTTTAATTTTTCTGCTATCAGATCGTAAATGCAATTTGTATCTGAATCATTTGTAAACCAATTTTCAAAATGAGTCTTAAGCTCAGGCGAAAAATTTCAGGATAGTTGTCGTGTTTGATCAACACGCTTGTTGATATTTTTCTTTTATATTCGATTTATCTTTTTGTTTCAAGGGATTTAATTTGA
>JAYTPD010000035.1:0-9983 GCA_043747435.1 Bdellovibrio sp.
CCTTCTAACCCCCTATATATTGCGGACACCAAATTCTGAGAAATATGGTATAACAAAATAACTTAGGAGTGTTTTATGTCGAAGAAGTTTTCAGCGGAATTAAAAACTTTAGTTTTAAAAGAAATTGTTGAAGTTGGTTCGATGTCAGCAGTCGCAAATAAACATGGGATCAGTCCGAAGACAGTTCATAACTGGGTTAAGGCTTCAAAAGCAGGTGATGGAATGATGAAAGAATATAAGCAAATGAAATCACTGCACCAGCAGTTAAAAGATAAGGATTTAGAAATCCGAGTTTTAAAAGAGCTTCTAAAAAAAACAGTCCAAGTTTGGAGCAACGAAGATCAACCTGCGAATTAATTATTTCTGAATCAGAAAAGCTATCGGTTCGAAAAGTTTGCAAATATTCTGGTTTAAGTAAGAGTTGTTTTTATTATTCAAAATCAGCTGAAGTCATTAAATCAAAGGGCCGCCCGAAGCCTGGTTACACAGTTAATCGCGACGGATTAATTATTTTAGATCGAACTGTGGTTGAAGTTTTAAAAGATTACAGGTCGCAGCCTGAGTTTATATCTGGCGGCGGTTATCAGAAGTTAACTCAATATTTACGAATAGAAAAAAGTATTTATGTAAATCACAAAAAAATCTACAGGCTGTGTGACGAGAACAATTTACTTTTATTTAGACAGCGTGAAGTGGGAAAGAAAAAAGTTAAAAAGAAACGCTGCGATTATGTTGATGTGACTGGCCCAAATCAGTTGTGGCAGTTCGATTTAAAGTACGGCTACATCCACGGCGAAAACAGATGGTTCTTTGTGTTAGCTTTTATCGACGTGTTCACTAAAAAGGTTCCGAACTACTACATCGGCACAAGTTGTAAGGCTGGTGATCTGATTACGACGTTAAATCAGGCTTTGATAAACGAAAACATCACTGTTGATCATAAGCTCGTGATCAGGTCTGATAATGGCCCGCAGATGAGTTCAAATAAATTTTATTTTTATTTAAAAAGATTAGAGCAAAAACTTGCACACGAATTTATTCCAGTGCAAACGCCGAATCGTAATGCCTATATCGAATCATTTTTTTCAATTTTAGAAAATGAGTTATTAAAAGACAGATATTTTAAAACTTACGGTGAGGCTTATGAAAAAGTTGTGTGGTTTATTAAATTTTATAATGAAAGACGCATCCACGGTTCAATTAAAAATATGAGTCCAAAAATGTTCATCGAAAAGTTTAACTCTGGTGAAATAATGCAAAGCCAAATCTCAGTCTAAAGTGTCCGTATTAAAGGGCTTGACGGGGTAAAGATCGCTTCAGTATGGCTGAAAAATTTAAATATCGCATCTCGTGCTTTTTCTCAATGGGCAGTTCCGCCCATTCTTTGATGGCTTTGATATGCTCTGGATTTGAAATAATTGTGGAACGGGCCTTTCCAGTCTTTGGAAGGCATATCAAAATTTTTCTCGTCTTTTGATAAATTCTTTCCATCTGGGAATTGACTTTCACGACGTCTTTTTCAAGAAAATTAAGTTGATAGGGATATTTTGGGCTAGATAGCCTTGAGCTGCTGAGAGCAAATGCTTCGCCCGTTCTCAGTCCAGTGTAAAATAAGGTTATGAAGAGGTTTTTTAAATGGCTGTCAAATTCAGTTTGGTTTCCTAGAACCCCAACATTTTTAACAAGTTTTAAAAAGTTTGATTCTGTGATGATAAATGGTTGGACATCATACTTTTTAAATCGCAATTTTTCGCCGCGACCATAAAATCTTAATAACGAATTGATTCGCGAACAGGTTCTTCGATGAATGGTGTTTTTTTGAATTTGATCTATCTGTTTCTGAATGGCTTTAATCGGTGCCGTTTTTAAAGAAACATTCCCAACGAGGTAAACGGCTCTTGTAAAATCATTGATTTGATCTTTTTCAGATTTGATCCCTCGATCCTTAAGATTTGCTTCAATAAAATCGTTTAAAATTTCGACGTTGTCATGCTGCTTGAGAAGTCGTTCTCGACCATCCCGTTGTCTTTGAATGCGGTTAAGCTCGGCTAAGACTTCCTTTGCCAAGAAGCGAAGGCGGTCACGTTCGGTAGGTGTCTTTTTGCTTTCTTGCCATTGCTTATTGATCGCATTGAGGCGTTCGTTCTTTAAAGTGAAATAATTTGGCTTGCCCTCATCCATCAGTTCGCGAACTGTAAGAGAAAAGGCGTCGCGGCCTTTGAAGTCTGGATATTTTAAAAGAAAATTTGTGCGTATCACCTTAGGCATTGGTTAACTCCTAAGGGACTTATCGGTTTTGTTGGACAGTTTTAAAGGTCCAGGTGTTTTTTAAAGATGGTGCTCGAGGCCGGAATCGAACCGGCACGACCGTTTAACCGAATCCCAGGATTTTCATACCACTTCGATTTTCATCGCCGCTTTGTCAGCGTTCGTGGTCTGGACTATATCTTCACCATAACTTTCGTTTTAGGTGTTCGGGTATCTAGTCTCTACGGCGTCCATCGTTCCTTGCGGTCTGATGTTCCCACGGTGTTGCCATTTGAAAGGTTTCACCGTTATCCCCGAATCCACTCATTAGGTTTCCCTAGTGAGGCTCAAATTAGAACAACCTATATGGCTGCTCATCTTAAAGTCCTGTGCGTCTACCAATTTCGCCACTCGAGCATTTAATTTATTGTCAAATTTGTATACCAGTCTGGTTGCTTTCCAGTCCAGGCACACCTTTAAAACCTGCCTTATTCCCTTCACTTGCCCAATCTCTATTGGTGAATTCCAATAGTTTTAAGTCCTGTGCGTCTACCAATTTCGCCACCAGGGCACGTGTTTAAAAACGAAAATCTAAGTTAGCGTTTCGTGAAAAACTTGTCACTCATTTTCGTTTTAATTTTTTATCCGTGCAGAGTCCTTTCGATTGACTCTGGATTCATCTCATTGAATGATTTTTAGTTGTGCTACAAACTTATGAAGTCGAATTTAAAAATATTTTGAGTGTCCATTTTTTGCTTATATTTTTAGCGGTTCTGGTTTCAACCTTGATCGACCAGGCTTTGAATAAGCAAATCGAAATTGTGATCAGGTCTCCGGATGGTTTGTCGAATATGATTTGGCTTTGGGGAATCGCCTCTTTGGCCAGTTCATTGTTTTTTCCGCTGATCATTACTTTGCTTTGTTCTTACACATTAGTTGGATTTCCTTTGAGTAAGCTGCAACTTTTGACTGAAAAATTTGAACTTGTGCTGATCGAGACTCTTCGCGCTTGGGGAAAAACTTTTTTGTGGTGTTTTATTTTTATCATTCCTGGACTCATTAAATACACGTATTATATTTTGTCGCCTTTTGTGGTTTTATTTTCAAAAAAATATCATGATGGCGAAGTTGATGCGCTTGAATACTCTGAAATTTTAACCAAAAAATTTTGGTGGCGCTTAAATATTTGGATCGCTTTATTTTACTTAGCTTTACCTTTGATTCTTTCAATTTTCTTAGATCAATTTAAACTTTTTACGGCGCACCCCGTTTATGCAACTCTTTGTGTTTTACTTGAAACTGTTCTTATTTTTATTTTTCATTTTTTGATTTTAAAATTATTTATTCACTATTTAAAAGAGGTTGAAAATGGCACTTATGTTCAATTGGAAAAATATTAAAGAACGCGATCATGGTCTGACATTTGATGATGTTTTGATTATTCCATCAAAATCTGAAGTGCGCTCGCGCAAAGACCCTTCTTTAAAATCTCAGCTGACAAAAACAAAATTTTTAGAAACTCCGATTATTTCGGCCAACATGGACACAGTGACTGAATCAAAAATGGCCATCGCTATGCACAAAATGGGTGGGCTTGGAATTATTCACCGCTTTATGACGACTGAACAACAAGTTGAAAAAGTTTTGGCGGTCCAAGAAGCTGGTGCAAAAATTATTTCAGCCAGTATTGGCGTCAATGGCGATTACAAAGAGCGTGCAGAAGCTTTAGTGAAAGCCGGAGTCAATCTGATGACGATTGATATTGCTCATGGGCACTCTGTGCAAATGATGGAAACTTTAAAATGGCTGAAAGATAAATTTTCAAATCTTGAAGTGATCGCTGGAAACTTAGCAACTCCTGATGCCGCGATTGATTTGATCGAAGCCGGAGCCGACGCGATTAAAGTGGGTATCGGCCCAGGTTCGATGTGCACAACACGAATTATAACAGGCTGCGGAGTTCCCCAGCTAACAGCCATTGCCCTTTGCGCCGAAGCAGCCGAAAAATTTGGAGTTCCGATCATTGCCGACGGAGGCATTCGAACCAGTGGTGATATGGTAAAAGCTTTTGCGGCGGGGGCCAGCACAATCATGCTAGGCAGTATGTTGTCCGGTACAATTGAAACTCCCGGAGACATCGTCAATGGAAAAAAACAGTACCGTGGTATGGCTTCAAAAAAAGCTCAAATTTCTTGGCGAGGTGACATGCCTGCAGGTATGGCGCCTGAAGGTGAATCCACTTTTGTGACCGTCAAGGGTCATGTTGAAGACGTGATTTTAGAATTATCAGGCGGAATTCGAAGCGGTATGAGCTATGTGAATGCGACAAGCGTTTCTGAACTAAAAACCAAAGCTTTATTTATGGAAATGTCTTCCAACGGAATTTCAGAATCAAGAGCGCATGGAGTTCGATAATCGCCCGATCGGTATTTTTGACTCAGGCATCGGCGGCATCACGGTTTTACGTGAAGTGGCCCGCAAATTTCCAAGCGAAAATTTTATTTATTTAGGCGACACTGCGCGGCTGCCTTATGGTTCTAAATCAGCCGACACCGTTCGAAAATATTCTTTCCAAAATATGAAATTTTTAAGATCACGCGATGTCAAAGCAATCGTGGTTGCTTGCAACACGGCTTCAACGCAGATAGTTGAAAATCAATTTGAAGGTCTACCCGTTTACAATGTCATTGATCCAGGATCTCGATTAGCTTCTGAAAAAACCGAAAATAATAAGATCGCTGTACTCGCTACGCGCGCCACTGTTAAGTCAAACACTTATACAAAAAAAATAAATACTTATAAACCCGAAGCAATAGTCTTATCGCAAGCCTGTCCCCTGTTTGTTCCCTTAGCCGAGGAAGGCTGGCACGATGATGCAATCACAAATCTGATTGCCTTTCGTTATCTACAAAATTTAAAAGCCGCGGACGTTGACACGGTGATACTGGGCTGCACTCACTACCCTTTATTAAAATCGGCGATTCAAAAAGTTTTTGGCAAACATGTGCATTTGATCGACTCGGGCGAAGCGGTTGCTTTAGAAATTGAAGACGATTTTAAATCGAATAAATTAAAACCTCATGCAAGTCCAAATAGCTCGTTCTTAACGATCGCCTTAACCGATAAATCCGAACATTTTGAAGCTTTGTCTCAAGAACTTTTAAAATCAATTCCCTTAGCTGAAATCTCTTTTGAAACAGTTTCTGTCATCTGACCAACTGTTTGACAATCAAAGTTCATTCTTTAACTTTGACCTCGGCATCAAACATGCTTTAATGACGTATGAGGATCTATGCCTAAACTTTCCTGCTCAACAAGAACTCGCTTAATCACACTGATCATGGGATTGTTTTTTTCATTTATGCTGCTCATGGCCTGTCAGCCCAACTCGCGTTTTTCAGCTCAAAGAATTTCTGAAAATAAAAACGAAGCTGTGATCATCGAAGACGAACTCAAAAAAACAACTCCGGACACCGAAGATTTATACAAAGATGGGCTTGTGTTTCAAGCTCCCGTAAAAAAAATCAAAAATAAACAAACCGACATTCTGCTTGATCGCACGAAGATCGAGAACGCAAAAGTCACTTACGATACGATTAAACGCAAATTCAAAGTCAGCGGTGTTGTTCATCTTTTTGATGAAAATAAAACAGAAATCGCAAGCCTTGATTTTGCTCTAGCTGGTTCTCACTCGGTCGAAGAAAATGTTTTTTATTTAAAACCTGAATTAAAAGCTAAATCGAACTCATTGCTGAAACCTGTGGTCCGCGCCAAAGTAACTTGTTTGAATTTAAACAACAAAGATCAATTCGACTGCGAACTTTCTGTGGTAGATTTTTTTATTGCGTACAAAAAAGAAATTTATTCAGAACAGATGGAACTTCTTCAAAAAACAAAAAGTTTAGACCCCGTGACTCTAGAACCCCCGTCTTCTCCGACGCAACCAGCACCTGCACCTGTGCCACCTCAACCGCCAAAGCCTGTTGAGCCCACTCCGACATCACCGGCTACGAATCCAACGCCTGCACCAACCGCACCAGATCTTACAAAACCCGATAAAGAAGATGATTTGCAGTCTGAAGGAAAAGAAGAATCGCTTGATGGACGTTTTGAAGGTCAAGTGCAAACAGCCGATTTACCGACGGTCTTTGCCGATGATGAAGCGCAAATTGCGCCCGCAACAAAAGAACCTAAAAAAGATAAAGATTTAACAAAAGATTTAAAGCAAACCTCAGATGGTGACATTCGCCAAGTGAATCAATCGGTTGGTTTTCCCGACAATGGCCGACTACGAAATTCAACGAATGTTTTTACAAAACAACAAGGACTTCGAAACAAAGCGTTTTTTGAAGTGGTTAATCCCGGACGCAATCGACATTTCTCGACTTATGAAATGGCCGACATGATATCAAGGCTTGGAGAAAATATAGTTCAAATATTTAATAAAAAACTCTACGTTGGAAATATCTCACAAAATAAAGGGGGTCATTTACCTCCTCATGTCAGTCATCAAATTGGCTTAGACGCTGACTTAGGATACCCTGCGACTCAAGACGGAGTTAAATTTCCGGTTGTTGTTCAAATGAAATCACGTCAGTACAACCCTTCAAGTTATTCAGTTGCAAAGACCTATGAACTTTTAAAGTTTGCTTTTAAGCAAGATGACATTAAAGTTGATCGCATATTTACGGATCGAATTATTAAAAAAGCACTTTGCGATTACGCCATCAAAAGTGGCGAGTTCGCTTCAAAAGACAAAGAGCTTGTACAAAATCTATTTCAAAGCATGGATCACGTCGATGGTCACGGAGATCATTTTCATGTGCGTTTGAAGTGTTCAAGTTACGATCCAGGCTGTCGTCAAAAAATATATACGGTTAATAAAGGTTGCGGATAAGATTATTTTTTCTTATGCAACAAAACTTCAATCGCTTCGTCGCGAAGGTTGTAACGTGAAGCCATTGAAGAGCCATAGGCCCCCACATCACAAATCGCAACAAATTCATTTTCAAAAACCGTCGGCATTTTTTTGTGTGTGGCTAAAACATCCGTTGATTCACAAATTGGCCCAACCACATCATAGATCTGTGATTTTCCTAAATTCAGTTTTAAAGGAATGATTTCGTGATGTGCATCGTACAAAGCCGGCCGCATTAAATGAGACATTCCAACATCTAAAATAAGAAATTTCTTATTGTAAGAGGTTGTTTTAATCACTTCAATGCGCGAAATCAGTAAACCACTTCGTGCGACTAAAAATCGACCGATCTCAAGCAAAATAAAAGCCTTAAAACCTTTTAGTTCTTTTTCAAAAAGTTTTTGCAGTTTATGCCATCTTTGCTGATCTTGATCTAAATCGCAATGATGGTAATCAATTCCAAGCCCCCCGCCTAAATCAAGACGATCAAGTTCGGGACAAAGTTTTTGTGTCTTCAAATAAAATGGCTTCATTAGATCTAAAGCTTTTTTAAAAACATTTGTATTCATAATTTGCGAACCTAAATGAAAGCTCAGGGCTTTCAGCTCGACAAATTGATTTTCTGAAATCATCTTTACGGCCTGTTCAGCGACTTTGAAATCAAGACCAAATTTAGAATCTCGAAGGGCTGTCGAAATCGACGGATGAGTCTCAGCATCAATTTCAGGGTTAACTCTTAAAGCAAGGCTGACTTTGATCTTCTTTTTTTGTGCGATCGTGATGATTTTTTGAAGCTCCGAAAGACTTTCGATATTAATTTGATAAATTTTATTTTCGATGGCCCAACGAAGTTCTTTTTCAGATTTAGCAACGCCTGAAAAAATAAAATCTTTTGGCTTAAATCCCACTTTTAGAGCTTGTTTCATTTCACCTAAACTCACCACATCAAGGCCGCAATTCATTTTTTTAAAAACTTTTAAAATTTCTAAATTAAAATTGGCCTTCATGGCGTAATGCAAACGCCCGAGGCCAGTCCATTTTTGAATCCAAGCGATGCGCTCTTGAATAAGGCCCGTATCGTAGATCATCACCGGCCCTTGATAATTTTGAATAAATTTTGAAACACGCACTGGCTGTGCACCAAATTGAAGTTCAGATTCTTTATAAAATAAAAGCTTTCGTGACATTCTTCGTATTTTGCACGAAATTATTCGATATGGAAATGTTCAAATTCGGCGAAACAAAATTAGGTCTTCCAATTCATGCTTACAATTTTAAAGCACACAATACTTCAGTCAAAAAAGCTCATGTTTTAATCATCGGAGGAGTTCATGGTGATGAACCCGAAGGCGTTGTGGCCAGCCGAGCACTTCTGGAAATTTTTCGGACTCAGTATAATCTTGATTTAGAGATCACCATCGTTCCCGAATTTAATCCCGAGGGCATTTTAAATAAAACTCGAGGCAATTCGAATTTAGTCGACCTGAATCGAAATCTTCCCACCCAAGACTGGTCGCCCATCGCGGCAACCGCACGCTACAATCCGGGTCCGAGTGCGCTCAGTGAAAAAGAAAATCAACACTTGGTTCAATGGCTCGATCGCAATTCCGTTCAATTGATTATTTCATTGCACTCGTGGAAGCCCATGCTGAACACGAACGGCGATATTCCTGAAGCCCTGGTGATTTCAAAGAAAACGGGTTATGTGATTGAGCCAGATATTGGTTACCCGACCCCGGGCTCATTAGGCACTTATGCAGGACTCGAAAAAAAAATACCAACTTTAACTTACGAAATTCAGCGGGACTTATCTTTTGATCAAATTATTCAAACCCAGGTACCTGCTTTAATTGCAGGTCTTCACGAAACAGCTCGCCTACGAAATCCAAAAATGATCGGAAATTAAATGCAAAACGAAATCAATCAAATCTATGAGAAATCCAGCGACCCTCAATCAGTATTGACTGCCCCAGAAATTCAGCTGATTCACGACGTGATTTCTAAAATCGATCAAGGCCAGCTTCGTGTTTGTGTCAAAAATGAAAACACGTGGCAAACTTTAGATTGGGTTAAAAAAGCGATCTTGTTATATTTTAAAATCCAAAAAATGGTCTTGATCGAAACAGAACATTGGAATTTCTACGATAAAATTCCCTTAAAAAAATGGAATGGCACTGAAGGTGTTCGCGTGGTTCCGCAAGCACTTGCTCGCGTGGGAAGCTATATCGAAAAAGGAGCTATACTCATGCCGTCGTATGTTAATATCGGCGCCTATGTCGGTACCGGGACGATGGTCGACACTTGGGCCACTGTTGGATCCTGTGCTCAAATCGGCGCGAACGTGCACTTATCAGGTGGCGTTGGCATTGGCGGAGTTTTAGAACCCGCGCAGGCTCAGCCTGTCATTATTGAAGATGATTGTTTTTTGGGAAGTCGTTGTATCGTTGTTGAAGGTGTTCATCTTGAACACGGTGTTGTCTTAGGCGCGGGAGTCACTTTAACCGCATCAACTAAAATCATTAATGTGACTTCAGTCGAACCCAAAGTTATGAAGGGTCGCGTTCCAGCGAACTCTGTCGTTATACCAGGGATTGAAAATAAAAAATTTCCAGCCGGAGAATTCGGCGTTCCATGTGCGTTGATTATCGGCGAGCGCAAAGAATCCACAAATAAAAAAACTTCGCTCAATCAAGCACTCCGTGATTTTCAAGTGAGTGTTTGAAACTGATCCCCCACATTGCACTTGGAGATCCAAACAAAGCCTGTAACTAGTTAGATTCGTCTCCATTTCGGATTTCTCTCACCGTCCACAAGCCAT
>JAYTPD010000036.1:0-58929 GCA_043747435.1 Bdellovibrio sp.
ATATGAGTCCAAAAATGTTCATCGAAAAGTTTAACTCTGGTGAAATAATGCAAAGCCAAATCTCAGTCTAAAGTGTCCGTATTAAAGGGCTTGACGGGAGAGATTTGGAATTATTCTTTGGGGCATTGGATTGAAAGCGATCCTGTCCAGGGCGATGGCAGTTTCAGTAGCCCAGGACTTTTTGGATTTTATCCCTGGATCAATTCCGACAAAACGATGTATGGAATTCTGGCCCGATACGATACGGTCAGCGCAAATGCAGCTTTTGATTCAGTGATCTGTGGGCGACTGATTCGCAAGGCTTACACAACTGGAATTTCGCAATAATAAATGAACCTTAACCAAGTCTTCTTAAAAATGGTTCTGTCATTCACCCGGCTTTAAGACTTAAGTCTCATTTGCTAGATTAAAGTCGGCAACTGACCTTGAAAAAAGTTTACCGAGCAATTGAAGTTCGATAAAATTGAATCTCGATAAAACAGAAAAAGAATTTAAGTAATCTAGGAATTTATCCGAATTAAAGTAAGTCTGAATCGAAATTAATTCAAAAAAAGGAAACCCGTGGAAAATAGAAAACTCAACGTAACTGAAACTATCCCTAATGAAGAAACTCATCTGCAAAACGAGCTTGAAAACCTACAAATTCGTTTTGACTTAGTCAGCAAAAGTTCAAGTGAAGGTCTGTGGGATATGACTTATCCAGCCAATGGCGAGCTCTTACCTGAAACACCTTTCTGGTGGTCAGATCAGTTTAGACAACTGTTGGGCTATACCGATGTAAAAGATTTTCCAAATATTTTAGATAGCTGGGCTTCAAGACTTCATCCTGATGAAAAAGATAAAACTTTTGCGGCCTTTGCTGCCCACCTTGGTGATAAGACTGGTCAAACTGATTACAATATTGAGTATCGTTGTAAATTAAAATCGGGAGAATACCGCTGGTTCAGAGCCCAAGGTTATACTTCACGCGATAAATTAGGAAATCCTTTGCGTGTTGCCGGTTCATTAAAAGATATCCATGACGAAAAAAAACGTGCTGCAGAATTGAATGAATCTTTAGTTCGTTTTGACTTAGTCAGCAAAAGTTCAAGTGAAGGTCTGTGGGATATGACTTATCCAGCCAATGGCGAGCTCTTACCTGAAACGCCTTTCTGGTGGTCAGATCAGTTCAGACAACTGTTGGGCTATACCGATGTAAAAGATTTTCCAAATATTTTAGATAGCTGGGCTTCAAGACTGCATATCGATGAAAAAGATAAAACTTTCGCGGCCTTTGCTGCCCACCTGGGTGATAAGACTGGTCGAACTGGTTACGATATTGAGTATCGTTGTAAATTAAAATCCGGTGAATACCGCTGGTTCAGAGCCAAAGGTTATACTTCACGCGATAAATTAGGAAATCCACTGCGTGTTGCCGGTTCATTAAAAGATATCCATGACGAAAAGGAACTTGAGAAGCAAATTGATTCGCTGGTTAATCGCTTTACTACGCAGACTTTCGACATTGCAGAAAAAACTGCAACTGTATCGGGGTCGATCCAAACACTTTCGACGACAACAGTAAAAATGAACGCTTCCATCGACGAATTAAATAAAACAATTCATTCGATTGCGATGAATGCGAAAAATACAGATGGTGTCGCACAGTCAGCGCAGCAAGAAGCTGAGCTGGGTGCAAAATCAATGGAAAAAGCCGCAGAGGCCATGGTGCTTATCAGTAAGTCGTCAGATGATATCAGCGAGATCGTTAAAGTTATTGGTGAAATCGCCAATCAAACGAACCTCTTGGCATTTAATGCGGCCATCGAAGCCGCGCGCGCTGGTGAACATGGTTTAGGTTTTTCTGTTGTGGCCGACGAAGTTCGTAAGTTAGCCGAAAAATCGGCTCAAGCAACGCGTGAAATCTCCAAATTAATTACTGAATCAGGTCGTCGAATTGATCAAGGTAGTGAAATTTCACGCGTAGCGGGCGATGCCTTCACGAAGATTTTAACAACTGTAAAAAGAACGACTCAAGCGATCGCTGAAGTAGCAACGGCTGCCGAAGAGCAACTGTCGGCAGCTAAAGACATCAGTTTATCAGTTCAGCAAGTTTCAAATCAGGCTGAAAAATCGCATCAAGCCACGCAAGAAATTGTGAATGCGACGAAAAGTTTAAACCAAGGCGCCGATGAATTGAACAAAGCTTATGCCCTGTTCAAAGGGTAAACACAAATGAATGAGACTTTAAACACGTTAAAGAAGAGCACGGATAAATCGGGAACAGAGGTTTTCGGTTCGTTCTCTTTGAATGGAAAAAGTATTGTTATTGCGGCCTTTGCTATACATGAGGTCGTTGATTCTCCGAAAAATTTAATTCAAGTGCCGCTAGCCCCTGAATACATTGCAGGAATCTTTAATTTACGGGGTCATATTATCCCGGTTATAAATTTAAAAATTCTTTTCGGGCTTAAAGAACAGAACTATTCAGAATTACAAAAAATAGCCGTCGTTCAATCTGAAGGTCTTCTTCTAGGACTTGCTTTTGATTCAATTGGTGAAATCTTTAAATCTTTACCAGGTGAAAAACTCGATTTAAGTCACGTTGACCATAAGCTTCATAAAATTATCAAAGGCGTCATCAAAAGAAAAGACAGTTCAATACCGATGCAAATTATTGATACCTCGGCGTTAGCTGCCTTATATCATTTTCAGCAATCAAATTTGAACAAGACAAACAAAGACCAGCCAAGTTTAAAAATAAAACAAAAGCTTCTTGATCGCCGTAAGTATGTCTTCTTCACAGTTAACGGTTCGAAAATGGCGTTTGAAATCAGTAATGTCCACGAGGTGGTGACCGAATCTGTGACCAAAGAGCCTTCGTTCTCTTCGAACTTATACCTTGGTCTCATTCGTTTAAGAGGTCAAACTGTTCCTGTTTTAGATTTTTCAAAAATTTTAGGTGAAAAAAAAGTTGAGTTAATAAATCACAGTCGGACTCTGGTTTTAAAATATGGGGATGATCTTCTTGGGCTTGTCGTTTCGTCAGTAGAAAGTGTAGGTTCTTTCACTTCTGATGAATTGCTGCATTTACCTGTTTCAGGGCACCATCGATTCAACTTATTCAAAGGTTGCCTCGAACTGCAAGACGGCGGTCATATTTTTTTATTGGATCAAACTCAATTATTTAAAGACAAGGAAATCAGCGAAGTTATTCGTGGCCACAAAGAACTTTATCCTTCCGAAAAATTAAATGTAGCATTAAAAAAATCAATCGATTCGGACAAACAAGTTTTCGTCTCGTTTAAATTGAACGGATTTTTTGCTGTCCCGATCAAAGAGGTTAAAGAAATCGTCAGTTATTCAAAAGATATTTTAGAGCCCGTAGGGATGTCCGACTACGTCAAAGGAATTCTTAATTTGCGTGGCGAATTAGTTACGATCATTGACACTCGCAGGCTTTATCAAATTAAATCAAACCGCCCTGAAGATGACTTCAGCACTAAAATTATGATTTTCAAAAGGCTGGGAAATCATTTCGGGTTAGTCGTCGATTCCGTGACGACCATGCTGACTTTTGAAAAATCAAAAAAAGTTGTGTTACCCGAAGCCTTTTCGGACCATCATTCCGATTCGTTAAAACAAGACATCACAGAAGTTCTTAACCTTGATATGCAAGGCGAAGGCGCACAAGCCGTTACGATTTTCAATGTTGAAGCAATTTTCAAAAGACTACAGTCGAACGAAGTCGAACAAGAGCGCGTCAGTTAGTCAGAGCCAGCAACCTGTCCGTCCAGATATATAGGTTATTAAAGCTCAATTACCCGATTTTGCAATTGATCCAAAACCTAAGGAAACTGGCGCCCACGTGATGGTCACGCTGACTGACTTTAACTTCAATAAAAAAACCATTCTCAAATAGTAAAACCGTAATTTTTTGCACTCAACCTTAGATCAAGATTTCTTTATACTCTAACTTACGAGGCGGCTCTAGAGGAAGCTTAAACATTTGCCATCACTGCTCAAGAAACTGAAAATAATCTTCCATGCTGCTCATCACGACAATCCTTTAAGTTTTTCAATGACTGACCATTCGTGAAATAGGTCTGCATATTTTTTTACTTCGGCCAAATCAATTTGAGGCAAGGCCAATAATTTTTGAATATCTGCGGCTCTTCTCAGTTTGTACTAGAATGAAACGTAGAACCCTAGTTCGTAGACATTTTGCCAAATATTTGCTTGCGGGCACTTTCAAAATTTTTTCTAATTTTTTTCTTCTCTTTGGCTACTTTTTCTTTGTGCTTAACAACTTGAGGAAATAAATCGATCGCTTTCTGTAGTTGCTTAGAAGGTTTTGGTTTCTTTAGTTTCATGCGAGACCTCGTTTTATTTTTTGAGTAAATCGAGTTTTTTCAATTTCAGATATTTTTTTATAGCCAGCCGAATCTTGAATGAGTTTTGGTTTTTGGCTCGTGTTATCTAAAATTAGCCATTCATCTGCAAGTGGTCGGTAAATTTCCCAAAAGTTTTCAAAACATCGTAAGTGTCGTCGCTTGACGGTTAGTGTGGGAATATGATGACCGCCTTGTGCAACTCTTTTTTTAATGCGCGAGATATTTAACGAAACTTTATTTAAAAAAATAAAATAAATAATGATTGTATAGCCGTTCAATTTTGCATTTTTTAAAATGGCTGCATAAGTTAATCCGCTTAATGTCGATTCAAAAGCAAATGATTCGCCATTTTTAATTTTATCTTTAATTTCAGAAAGTAAAACTCGTCCAGCTTGAAAAGACGCTTTGTCTGAATCAACAGGTCCAAATCCTGCGGCAATTAAATCGGGATTTAAAAACGGAATTTTAGGTTTAGAAGTAACGATAAAAGTTTCAGCAAAAGTAGTTTTTCCACTTCCATTTGGACCCGCAATAACTTTAATTGTTTTGTTCATATACAAGATTTCCCTTTTTATTCGGGGAAAATTGGATGGGGTAGCAGGACTTGAACCTGCGAATGATAGAATCAAAATCTATTGCCTTACCAACTTGGCGATACCCCAACAGAATAAATGTTTTTTTAAATTAATGAAAAACCCTTAGAAGCGCAAGAAGAAATAAGCCCAGATTGATTTTAAAACCAACTGGGCTTTTGATCACAGAGTTCGCTCTTTGGATTTTCTCATCAATCAAAAGATTTACCGAGCAGGGCTTTCTTTAATGCTGATTATCTTGTCAGTCGTAGTCGCTGGTTTGGCTCGTCGGAGCTTTTTGGCGCTTCAAACTGACAAGAGTTTCTCCCATCGAGCGAAGTTGATTTTCGTAAGCTTCAAAAACCATATCTTCAATATTTTGTCGAGTCTCTTGATTTAAAGGATGCGCGATATCGCGAAATTGTCCGTCTTTGCGCTTTTTGCTGGGCATGGCAACGAACAAACCTTGCGGGCCTTGTATGACCTTTAAGTCACGCACAACAAAACAGCCTTCAATTGTGATGGTCACATAAGCCTTTAAGCGCTCTTCGTTCACCGGGAAGATTTTCACTTCAGTGATTTTCATAAAGTTATCCCCTGTTGACTCAAAAGTTGCCTCATAAGATGCCTTATCTCGCTGCGAATGTACGTGTGCTGTTGCGCGTTGTTTGTTTTCTGTTTCGGAAGAGTTAGGGCTCGACTTAAGTCAGGGCATCTTTTTTATACAAAAATATCAAAATGACTCAGTTCTTGTCTTCCGGTGAGACGCACATTTAATATCGCTCATGCTTTCAATTCTATACTCTCTTGGATCAAATATATTTTTTGCGACAGCCAGTCTTTACTTCACCGATTTTTCAAAAAGAATCAGCGCCATTTGGATGAACTATTTTAAAGCGATCATCGCCTTCATTTGTTTTTCTTTTGTGGTCATTGTTTTTCCAATTTCTTTGCAGATTCATAACACCAGTTTCATTTTACTTGTGCTCAGTGGTTGGTGTGGGTTGATGATTGGAGATATTTTTTTATTGAAAGCCTTTACACATTTAGGTTCAGGTCGCGTGTTGATGATTTTTGGTTTTCAGCCGTTGATGTTGGGTCTTGCGTCGGCTTACTTTTTTCACGACACTTTTTCGGCCTACCGCTTAGTGGCTCTCTTTTTTTTGATGAGTTGTCTTTTTTGTTTTTCGTTAGAGTCCTTTAAAGAAAAGGGTTATTGGGATGTCAAAGGAATCGTCTACGCATTGATCGGAGTCAGTCTGGATGCAGTGGGGCTGTTATTAACAAAAAAATCTTTTGAACTAACGCCTGATATTTCAATATTTTTAGCAAATACAATTCGTAGCGGAGCCACAGTCTTGGGATTTTTTGCTTTCAGCTTATTAGCACGTTCTAAAATAAATTTGAAAGCTTCCTTCGTTAAATTAGATCAGCAAGATCGTGGTCGAGTGATCTTCGCAAGTTTTCTTGGAACTTTTTTATCTTTAGCTTTTTATCTTCATGCGATTCAAATAGGCCATTTGGCAACCGTGTCGGCCATCGCCGGAACAAGCCCTTTGTTTGCGACTTTATTTGAAATTTACAAAGGTCGAAAAAAAGTAACACGTTATTTAGTGCTGGCGCTGATTTCATTTATTCTAGGGCTGACGATTCTTATCTTAATTTAATTCTGATAATTCCAACGGGATCTGTTGAAAAATCTTTTTGAACTGAAAGTCTTTTTTGCAATTCACTGCCTTGAAATTTTCGGCTTAATAGATTTTCAGCTTTAAGTTGGTTTAAGTTTAAACCTTTGTAAGCCACTGTACACATTAACTGGGTTGCATCAGTTGCGCAGTCCATTTGTTGGTCGTTATACTGCAAAGTTCCTTGTCCATTCACAAAACTTCCTTCAAATTCAAAAAGATTTTTCTCGCCAGTCAGTTCAATAGGAATTAAGTACTTTACTTTAAGTACATCGTTTGTTTGTCTGACACGAACTTTTTTTAAATTAAAAGTGGCCGCATCAGCTAAGTTTTGATCGCTGACCGGCACTTCGTAAGTTCCTTGCTTTGAAAAAGCCAAAGTTTGTTCTGTTTGGGCCATGGCGCTTTGATAAATCGTTAAAGCAATCATTGCTGACGACAGCTGAAATACTTTAGAAATCTTATTTGTTTTCATTGAAACCTCTTAGGGCATATTGCGTGGCTCGACCCTGGCCTATTCTTAACACAAATTGTTTTTCGTATAAAGCCCGAAGATCTCTGTTGGCAGTTATTTCAGAGGTTGAAAATAAAGTGACAACAATTTTGACAGAGATAAAACGATTTTTTTCTAGATAATTCATAATTTGCATTTGGCGCGAATTAAGTCCCGCTTGATGAAGCTCCATCATTTTTTGGGATGAAATCAAGTTTCGACTTTGATGTTCGGCTTCGTCATTCATTTCAATGAATACAGAGCTTCCCCGGGGGCTTGGTGACGTCGTTTTAGAATCAATAAGATTCAGCACTTGTGCATTCAGCTTGTAGCCCATTTCAGAAGTTTCAATAAAGGCCGATTCTGATCCTAATATTTTTCTGAGTGTTGAAAAAGTTGAATAAATCAATGAATCATGGCGTAAAGGATCATATTGGTAACCCCAGACCGAGTTTACCAATTTCTCTTTTGAAGTAAAACCTTCAGATAAAGTCGTTAAAATTTTGTAAATTAAATTTGAAAGCTCTTGGGGGCGATGGAAAATCCCATTCGAAGAAAGGCACGTAATTGATTTAGGTTCTAAATTTATCAAAATATAATTTTCGCCGGGTTCGACTTCAAAAAACCGATAAATCCAAGAAAAAAAATTTGTCTCCAGAATTATTTTTTTAGCCGCGACTTGATTTTTATTGGCCTTAAGCAAAAGCAGATGGATTTCATCGTCGGAGCTATTCAGGCGATCCGTGGCCATTTGCTGAGACCAAGTTTCACGAGACAAAATATGATTATTTTTAATCGTCGTAAATTTTTGACTGAGCTCGGTTAAGCGTTCTGCGAGCTCTTCAGGACGCGGTATTTTTTTTAATTTTTCGTAAACTTTTAGTTCTAGACCAAGCAGTTGAATTTCATAAGTCTGATCGATAAACTCAAGACAGCGCTTTCCCGAGCGCAAATAATGTAAGGCCGTCGAAGCTTCATTTTTTAAATAATAGATTTCAGCCCATCTTAAATTCAAACGAGCTTCCTGGCGGCGGTTGTGGCTTTGATAAATCAACGGAGAAATATCTTCAAGTTGATCTATTGCTAGGCCCCATTCTCCGCGTAATGTCAGCTGACGGGCGTACTCAAGTCCAAGATTTGCTTTTGAAAAAGAATCTTTTTCTTGAAGCAATGATAATTTATTTTCAAGCTCTTCAAAGGACTCTTGAAGCTGAATACCGTACTCGCATCTAAAAATCAGATGAGACACTTCAAAAGCTTGAGCCAAAGCTTTGTTTTCAGATTTGTTTGCAAACTTAAGGGCTTGCTCGAAATGTTTAAGACCTTCGTAAATTTGACCTGTCTGAATCAGATTATTTGCTAAAAGATCGTAACATAAAGCTTTCATCCAATAATCTTGTGTCAGCATCGCTGACGTTAAAGCCCTGTAGCTCCATAAAATTGACTTTTCGAATTGACCTAAAAAGTAAAGAAAAAATGAAATACCTTGCTCGACTAAAAATTTGATTTCAGGATCGGCGTGGTTTATTTTTTTAGAAAGAGCTCGGTTCAATAATAAAAACTTTTTGGCTTTTGTGTACTGTGACTGCCGCGTTAATCCAATCGCCAAGAAAAAATAAGAATAAGATTTTTGAGTCTCGGTAATTTCTGTTTTATGAATCAAATAAAAAGAAATCGCTTCCTCCAGGCGCCCTAAAAAAATAAGGCTTCCGATGATGTAGGAATAGTTGACCGGATCGATTTTTTTTCGATCTTCGTAAGTCTTTTCAAGGACTTGCGCATATTCTCCACGATAAAAATTGTCTTTAATTAAACCCATCAAATCCTATCATATCTTGAAGAGCATCTCAGTGGAATTTTTTAGTCCGTTTCACTATATTGAATGTGGGCGATCAAGTGTTTGACACTTTAAACCGGATAGGTTGGCATTAGAAAACGAAGTTGTGTAAAAGAAAATGACAGGTTGATATTTTTTTTAAAGCACAGTTTGAATTTATGCAAATACTTTTTTCTGGATTAAATGCAAAACACAGGTTCTTCATAAGAAGAATTCTATTCAGGCCCAGAGGTTTTTTATGTCTAAAATACTTGGAATTTTAGTTAGCTTTTTTTTATTTGCAAGCTGTTCGTTAAAAAGTGCTGACTCATTAAAATTAGAATCAGAGCAACAGACAGATTCTGAAACCTCCATTCCTGCCGAGCAACTTAGCTTTCAAATTGTTTCTGAAAAAGTTTTAAAGAAAAACTGCACAGGCTGTCATGCGCAAGGGGCAGGAAACGCAGGTGGTATTAATTTAGAAACTTACGCGAATGTTTTTGAAATGAAGGCCCTTGTCAGAGCTGAAGTGTTCAGTCGATCAATGCCTCCGCAACAGAGCGGGCTTATTTTAACTGATATGCAAATTAAAATTGTGACTGACTGGATTGATCAAGGTGCAAAAGAAACACCCGACCCTGTAGCGCCGATTGTGACACCGCCAGTACCAATACCAGAGCCACAGCCACCAACAGCGCCGCCCATAGTCGAGCTGAGTTTTAAAAATGTTTTTGAAAAAGTGATAAAGACAAACTGTTTGAAGTGTCACTCGGGTAGTGCCGACGTTAATCTGGAAACTTACGCCAATGTTTTTGATAATCGCGCAGCGATGAAAGTATCGATTGAAAATAATTCGATGCCACTCTTACCGCGTGGAAAAGCTTTAACAGCTGAACAAAAAAAGTTGATCCTGGATTGGTTGGAAGTGGGCGCTCCAGAGTGAGCGCTACTTAATTTCTATATTCAGCAAAGTCACACCACTTGGGCGTGCAATTTTAAGTGTATTTTTTCCTTTTTTGAAAGCTTTTAAAACGTCTTTTGATTTTTTAATCTCTGTTGAATTTACATCAATAATAATATCGCCGACGCGTAAACCTTCTTTAGACGCCAAAGAATTTCTTTCGACTTCGATCACTAAAGGCTTATCGACGTCGTCTTGAATTTTCCACTCTTCACGAAGTTCGCTATTCAAGTCTGAAATTACAAAACCTAAATTAAAAGGCGCTTTTTGTCCGTCGTATTTTTTAAGCTCGCTCAGATGTTTTGGCTTTTCATCGGGGCGCTCGCCGATAACGACGTCTGTTGATTTTGTGACGGGCTTTCCGCGTTCGTCGCGAATAAATTTAACTTTAATTTTTTTTCCAGGATCTAAATCAGCGACAGTATCAACTAAATCGCGCGAATTTTTTATTTTTTTTGAGTTCAGTTCAGTAATCACATCGTAAATTTTAAGTCCCGCTTTTTTAGCGGGGCCGTCGCTTAACCCTAAAATCACGGCACCTCGAAATTCATTCATCCCTAAGTATTCGGCCGCTTGTTCGTCAAGGTCGCCTGGATTCACCCCTAAAAAACCTTTACGAATGCTTCCGCGCTGTTCAAGCTGGGGAATAATATTTTTAACGTCATCAATTGGAATTGCGAAACCAATTCCTTGGGCACGCGCATCGATCGCTGAATTAACTCCGATCACTTGGCCCTTTGAATTAACAAGTGGTCCGCCAGAATTTCCTGGATTAATCGAGGCGTCTGTTTGTAAAAGTGGAATCTTATTAATCTCTTCGATCTCGCGACCTTTTGAAGAAATAATTCCCTTTGTCATTGAATGTCCATGGCCGTAGGGATTTCCAAATGCAGCCACCCATTCGCCCACCTCTAAATTTTTTGATACCCCTAAAGTGGCCGCCGGAAGTCGACCTTCAGGTTGAATTTTAATTAAAGCAATATCGGTACGTTGATCGCTTCCGATCACTTCAGCTTTGTATTGTTTCTCTGAGTTTTCAGTCAGCTGAACTTCGATAATATCAGCGCCTTGAATCACATGCGCATTTGTGACGATAAGACCATCTTCACGGATAATAAATCCAGTTCCTAAACCCATACGTCGAGGTTTGTTCGGAGTTGTATTCGATTCTTGGCGTTGCAAAGGAACTCCATAAAATTGCTCAAGCATATCAACCATCGGGTCGCGCACATTGCGGCCTTGTGGAATCACCGAAGTTGAAATATTCACGACCGTTGGGTTGATCGCTTTTGCCAGCTCAACAAAAAGATTGGCCGGTAAAGGATCATCCAGTTTAAGAGTCGGTAAATTTTGCGGCAGTGGTATGCTCACGACGGCAGGCTTCACCGAAATAGCGGTTGATTGCGCGGTCGAATTTAAAGTTGCGAAAAAACTGCCGGCTAAAATCAAAGCCAACGTTAATAAAGGTAAATGTTTTTTCATAAAAAACTCCTACTTCTTATTTTAATTGAATGTACTTCATCTGCAGGTCTTGCAGAATATGTTCGATCAGTCCTTGCTCGTCGTGGCTCAGATTATTTTTTGTTTTTTCTTTTAAAACTAAAAGTAAATCAATATTAAAGCGAGCTAAGTTTTTATCAACTTCGCTGTGGCCCGTTTGCGGATCGGGACTGTGCCCCATGGCCATCATCGAATTCGACGCAATGGACATCACAAGAATTGATAAAGAGGCCTCTAGTTTTTCAGTCTGATTTGTTTTATCTTGAAGCATTTTATTTCCTTTTTGTTAAGGCTCAAAACCCATGACATTAATAAGACGTTTTTTAAGTTGAGGTAAACCGTGAGATCTTAATCGAGACTGATTTTTTAAAGTCATCGTCGAAAAAAACTCTCCACCTTTCAGCGAACCTGTTTTGTGGAACTGAAAGTTGTGTAGTTTATTCAGAAAATAGCCCATTTCAAAAGAAGACACCTGAGATTTTTGCATCGCTTTTAAATCAGCTCTTAATAAAGTGGACGGAATACGAAGCAAAAGTGTGATCAATGTGGCCACAGGAGACAACAAATAATTCAGCCCCCAAAAGCCCTGTTCAAAGATCGATAGCACGCGGGGAATCAGAAACGATCTTTCGTTTAAATGAGCCAATAGAAAATGCGCCAGAATTTTTTTTTCGTTCGACGTTAAGGCTTGAATTAAATCATGATGCACAAGCACATGGCCTTCGGTTGGATCGTTTTTCCATACCAAAGGAGGCGAAGCTTTGTTCGTGTAATGAAGTTTTACGTTCGTCATATTATATTCTTTTTTGATGGACTGAATCTGATTCGAAAATCCCGTTGAATCATTGCCATCCCATTTTTTAACGTTGAGATGTTTTTGAAAAAGCGCAAGCCCACGATGAAGCGTGGCATAAATAAATAGTAAGCTTAATAAAAATGCAAGAAGAAGCCCTCTTCGTCCGGCCAACTGAAATCCAGTCAGCAATAAAAGCAAAGTGACGCCGACGAAAAAAACCCAGACTTGAGTCAAGGTGCGCATAGAAAATTATAATCTATCGACTTGATATTGAAATCAAGACCATTTGTGACAGAATAATCGAGTTAAGCAGCAAGTCGTGTTTAGTCAAAGAACCTATCAGGAGAAAAACGCATGGCAGAAATTGATGTAATGGTTTTAAATCAAGCGGTTAAAGAACAAAGTCAATTCGTCACCTTGATGATGAGTGAAATGAATAAAATTGTTGTCGGTCAAAAAGAAATGATCGAAGGCATGACGATGGGATTACTGACCGGCGGACATATTTTACTTGAAGGTGTTCCGGGACTTGCAAAAACCTTAACGATTTCGACTATGGCACAAACAATTTCACTTCAGTTTCAACGCATTCAATTCACTCCAGATTTACTGCCGACAGATTTAATCGGAACGATGATTTTTAATCCTAAATCTGGAGAATTCACAGCTAAAAAAGGCCCTGTTTTTTCAAATATCGTTTTAGCCGATGAAATTAATCGTGCTCCGGCGAAAGTGCAATCTGCTTTACTTGAAGCGATGGCCGAAAAACAAGTCACCATTGGCGATCAATCCTATAAATTAGACCATCCATTTTTAGTTTTAGCGACGCAAAATCCGCTTGAACAAGAGGGCACATATCCTCTGCCAGAAGCGCAGATGGATCGATTTATGTTTAAAATCAATGTGGATTACCCAACAAAAACAGAAGAACTTGAAATTATTTCGCGCATGGGAACAAATCAAAAACCACAAATCAACACAGTGATTTCAAAAGAGCAATTGCTGAAAGCCGTTGAGGTGGTGGATCAAATTTATGTCGATCATAAAGTTAAGAATTATATTGTTGATTTAATTATGGCCACACGTCAGCCCACAGTTTACGGTTTGGGTCGTTTGCAAAAACTGATTGCGGTGGGTGGTTCGCCTCGCGCAAGCTTAAGTTTGATTCGCGCAGCGAAGGCTCACGCGTTTTTGCGCAGTCGTGGTTTTGTCACTGTCGAAGATATCAAAGCGATCGTTTACAAAGTGCTACGTCATCGTTTGATTTTGACCTATGAAGCCGAAGCAGAAAATTTAAAACAAGATGACATCATCAAAGAAATTTTATCAGCCATAGAGGTTACGGGGTAGTTGATTGACTGTTCCTGCTGAAATTTTAAAAAAAGTTAAACGTATCGAAATCGACACCCGAAAAATGGTGAATAATATTTTTTCGGGAGAATATCACACACAGTTTAAAGGTCAGGGAATGACGTTTTCAGATTTTCGTGAATATGTGGCGGGTGATGACGTGCGTGCGATTTCGTGGGCTTTAACGGCGCGTGCAGGAAAACCATTTATTAAAACATATGAAGAAGAGCGTGAACTAACTTTGATGTTGGCCGTGGATGTCAGCGGTTCACAAGATTTTGGTTCAAAAAATTACTTTAAAGGCGAAACTTTAACTTATGTTGCGGCGACTTTAGCTTTTAGCGCAGTTAAAAATAATGACCAAGTGGGGTTGCTGCTTTTTTCTGATGAAGTCGAGCTTTATGTTCCGCCCAAAAAAGGCCGCGCGCAAGTTTATCGAATCTTGCGCGAATTACTTTACTTCAAACCACAAAAAAAAGGCACGCGTTTATCTTCAGCGCTTGAATACTTGCGTGGAGTCCTCAAAAAACGCTCGACTGTTTTTTTACTGAGTGATTTTAGAAATAGTCAGCAAGATCAAAATTACGAATCTGCTTTAAGACTGCTCGAGCGAAAACACGAAGTCATTGCCGGAGTCATTGCTGATGAAGCCGAGTTTTTATTTCCTGATGTGGGTCTTATTGAATTGCAAGATTCTGAAACAGGCGAACATGTTTTGATCGACACTTCGAACCCCGCTTTTCGTGAAGAAATGAAAAGTCGTTTTAAATCAGATTTTGACCAGCTTCAAAAAAATTTAGGGCGCTCGAACGTGCGTTCATTTCAACTTGAAGCGAATGACCAATACCATTTGGCTTTATTAGCTTTCTTCAAACGAAAAAGGCCGCGCTGATGGATCAAGTGAAATGCACGATTGAAGTTCCCAGCGTCGAAGGTTTAAAACCTTCTGATTTAACAGTCGGAAGACATGTGATTTTAAATTGCGAAGGCTCTTGGGATAAGCTTTTTGATTTTTCAAAAGCTCAATTTAAGCTCGATGAAAATCAAAAATTTATTTTAAAAATATTTAAAGCTGAAGCGCGTGATGCCCAAAGCTTTGATGTCAACATGACAATTTATTCGGGATCTTCGTTAAAGTTTCCAGAGCTTGTGATCACCGATGGAAATCTTGAAATCAGCTTGGGAAACCAAAATTTTGAAGTGAAGTCGGTGATTGAAGCGCAAGCGAATTCGCAACCGCCAAAACCCTACGGAATGATTTTACCTTTGCGTCTGACTTGGCCCACTTTGTATTTTGTTATTTTTGGTACTGCCATTGTTTTGTTTTTAGTCGGCTTGATCTGGAAATTGCGACGTGCCGCCAGATACTCTCGTTTGATCGCGGATTTGCAAAACTATCACTCTCCGATTGCGATCGACTTGCAGTTTTACAAAAGTTTAAGGCAAGCAGAAAAAAGTCAGTATCCCTTAGCTGATCTTGAAAACGCATTTAGACTTTTTATTCTAAGAACTTATCAAGTTCCCATGTTTGCGCTAAACAATCGACAGATCGCACGTTTTTTTAAAAAACGAAATCCTTTGCTTAAAAATGAAAAAAAACAAATCGAGAAAATATTAAGTGAATTTGAAGAAATTCAGAATAGAAAAAAAGAACTTACTTTTGAAGAAAAGCAAGAACTTGTCCACAAGCTCTACCGATTTGTCGAAAGCACTCAGCAGTCTTTGGCTCAAAGGTCTTTATCATGAGCCAGTATTTATGGGGTCAGAAATTAGCTTTTTTATTATTTATACCTTGGTTGTACTTGGTTTACTTAACTTTTTTAAAAAAAACAAAAATAAAATCGTCTTTAAGAATCAGTTCAGTTAACGCATTTAAAAAATGGCACCAGCGTGGCCGTATTGTTTTTTTTAAGATCAACCAAGCTCTGCTTTTAATCTCTTTAGCTTTTTTTATTTTAGCATTAGCCCGTCCTCAACGTGCTGATTCTCAAGTGAAACGAACTCTTGAGGGTTTAGATATTGTGATCGTCATGGATATTTCTGACAGTATGTTGATCGAAGACATGAAGCCGCTGAACCGACTTGAATCAGCCAAACAAACTTTGGCCGATTTTATTAAGCAGCGTCAGTCGGACAGAATTGGTGTTGTGATTTTTGCGGGTGAAGCTTTTACTTTAGTGCCGCCCACTTTGGATTATCAACTGATTTTAGATCGCGTATCCCAAATCACAACGGCCGCTTCGGCACGCATCAAAGATGGTACCGCTATCGGAGTTGGCGTGGCCAGCGGAGCCGCAAGACTTAAAGATTCCCAAGCTAAATCTCGTGTTATGATTTTTATGACTGATGGGGAAAACAACTCAGGCACAATCGATCCTGAAACAGGTTTAGAAATCGCCAAAGGTTACGGAATTAAAATTTACACAATTGGAATTGGTCGCAGTGGTCCCACACGAATTCCAGTCTACACAAAAGATTTATTCGGTAACAAAGTAAAGCAGTACCAGCCTTTTGAAAGTACAGTGAATGACGAGCTTCTGACACAAATGGCAAAAGTCACCGGCGGAAAATATTACCGGGCTTCTCAAGAAGACTCACTTTCGGGTATTTTCAAAGAGATTAACACTCTTGAAACAACTAAAATAGATGACAACAAATACGTTCGCTACGAAGAGTTTTTTCCGTGGTTTATTGTGGCCGGACTACTTTTGTTTTTAAGCAGTCGCTTCTTAAGCTTTAGTTTTTTAAAAGTGGGGCCCTGATGGAATCAGTTTTTAAATTCGGGCAAGTGACTTCATTTTATTGGCTCGTTCCCGTCGCATTTATTGTGCTGGCGTTCTTTTTTTTCGAAAAATCTTCGCTCAAAAAATTAAATCAAGCCTTTGGAGAAAAAGTTGCGGCTTACTTGTCGCAAAATGTTTCAAATCAAAAACGTCGTTTGATTTTATTTTTGCAAGTCTTCGGACTTTTTTTTATTATCTTAGCTTTAGCTCGGCCACAAGCCGGCGAAAGCCAGCAAGAAGTTAAAAGCGAAGGTGTTGAGCTTTTAATTTTAGCGGATGTCTCTGAAAGTATGAACTCTGAAGATGTGAAACCTTCACGTCTTGCGCAAATGAAAATAGAACTTTCTAAATTGCTTGAATTGATGCCAGGAAATAAAACCGGTCTGATTGCTTTTGCTGGCAGTAGTGCTTTATTGTCTCCGCTGACAAGCGATCCCAATGCGCTACGCATGTATATTGAATCACTTGATATTCATTCTGTCAGCAACCAAGGGACTAATTTTGAAACAGCTTTAAGTTACGCCAAAGAAGCTTTTGAAAAAGGTGGAGTCACACAAGATCAGCAATCTCGAACAACGCGCGCCATTTTAATTGTTTCTGATGGCGAGGATCATGAGCCCGGCGCTTTAGAAGTCGCTAAAAAGTTAGCCCAAGAGGGTATTCGTATTTTTACAATCGCCTACGGAACAGAAAAAGGCGGCGCTATTCCCACGCGTGACCAATTGGGGAATATGACCGGTTATAAAAAAGATCAAGCGGGTCAAACAATCTTGACTCAAGTGAAAGGTGATTTTTTACGTTCGCTGGCTGAGGCCGGCCAAGGTCAATTTTATTTTGCTGTGTTTAACGGAGACCACCTTCGAAAATTAACTGATGATCTAGGCCAGCTTGAAAAAACTCAATTTCAAACCAGCATGTCCACGCAGTACGATGAAAAATTCACCGGGCCGCTTTTTTTAGGAATTATTTTTCTTTTTGTGAGTCTTCTTTTGAATGATGCAAAAAAAATGACAAATAAATGGAAAGGAAGATATGAAATCACTTCCTAGAATTTATTTTGCATTGAGCGGACTGATGCTTCAAATTTTTTTAGTGGCTTGTTCAGCTTCTCAGCAGCAGAGCGAATTTATTTCGTTAAGCACACTTTTTAAAGATCGTGCGGCTGATGTTTTATTGAAGGCTGAAAAGTTCGAAGAAGCTCGTGATTTATATATCACGATGCTTGAAGATCAGCCAAATGAAGCCCGCTTACATTCAAATATTGGCGTTCTTTTAAGTCAGATGCAAAAACCTGAAGATGCCGTGAGGTCGCTCGAGCATGCTTTAAAGTTGGCCGAAGAAAAAAAAGATATCCTAGCTCAATTTGCAATTCATTTTAATTTAGGAGCTTATTTCGGTGCTCAGAAAAAAATAGCTGAAGCCCTTCAGCATTATCAAGCGGCCTTGGATATTAATCCGACTTCAAAAGAAGCTAAAACAAATATTGAGCTTCTTTTGCAAAATCAAAATCAAGATGGCAAAGGCGGAGAGCAAAACAAAAAAGATCAGTCAGAAGATCAAAAAGACCAGAATCAAAAAGACAAGAAAGACCAAAAAGGCGATCAGGATCAAAAAGACAAAAAAGACCAAGATAATGATAAAGACCAAAACAAAGACGAAAAAAAAGAAAAAGAAAAGCCTTCCGAACATCAAAGCTCGGCAAAATATAAGCCGCGGCCTTATCAAGGTGAGCAACTTTCAGAAGGTGATGTTAAAAAAATCTTAGGTGAGCTTCGCAATCAAGAACAAAAAATACGCGCAAATTTTGATAAAAAAGAAAAGAAAGAATCAAGACATGAAAAAGATTGGTAAATTTGTCACTTCAATTATTCTGCTTGGATTTATTTTTTTAACGGGCCAACAGAGTCTGGCAGAACAATTTCAAGTTTCAGCCACTGTTGATCGTAATCAAATGGGAATTGGGGACTCATTCACTTTGAATCTTCGAGTTTCGGGTGATGAAGATTTTGAAATTTCAACGCCCCAAGTTCCGGCTGTGGCGGGGCTTGAGCTATTAAATTCCTGGGCGGGTGGGCGTCAGTCATCAAGCAGTATGTCAGTTATCAATGGTCAGGCTCAATTTTCAAAAAATATTTCACAAGACTATAATTTTCAATTCTCGCCACAAAAAGAAGGTGTCTTTGTTATTCCGGTGATTGATTTGCAAATCAAAGGCAAAAATTATAAAACAAATCCAATTAAAATCGAAGTCAGCGAAGAACTTCGAAACTCGGCCAAATCTCGACAAAAAAAAATCCCTGGGCGTCCGCAATTTCCGCCGGGTTTTGGCGATGACGACGAAAGTAATGGCAACGGATTTGGCCAAATACCCGACGCAGACGATTTATTTAATCAGTTAATGAAACAGCAGCAGCGTCTTTTTGGCCAGCTTCCTAATCAGGGCCGAGGTTTTGGTGGACAACCGAATCAGCCTATTCCTTCTAAAAAATTAGATGTGAATACAAACGAAGCTTTTTTTATTTATGTCGACTTAGATAAATCTGAAGTCTATGAAGGCGAGCAAATCACCGCAAATTGGTATATCTATGTTCGCGGTCAGCTTGAGTCTTTGGACCGCGTGAAGTTTCCAGACCTCAAAGGATTTTGGAAAGAGATCATTGAAGAAGTTCCATCGCTGCAATTCACACCCGAAATTGTTAATGGAATCAATTACAGTAAAGCTTTACTAGCGAGCCATGCTCTGTTTCCGATTAAAGCAGGAACTGCGGTAATTGATGAATTTAAGATTAAAGGTCGTGTTCGTAGTCAAACTCAGTTTGGCTGGGGGCAAGCTCACGAATTTATTAAATCTTCAAAAAAAGTAACCTTGAAAGTTTTGCCTCTACCCACAGAAGGAAAGACAACCAGCTTTTCGGGCGCTGTGGGTTCTTATCGAATCAGTCTTAAAACAGATGGAAATAGTTTTCCGGCTCATCAACCATTTTCGATTAAAGTACGTTTTGAAGGCCTCGGTAACGCAAAGCTGATTGATTTACCCAATATCAAATGGCCCGATTCTTTAGAAATATTTGATACAAAAAATGATTCCAAGTTTTTTAAAGATGGTCAAAGTTACAAAGAATTTGAAATTTTAGCGATACCTCGTAAAGAAGGTGAAATGATGATTCCACCTGTCAGTTTTTCCTACTTTGATCCGCAACAAAAAAAATATCTGACCCAAAACACAGATGAAATAAAATTGATGATCACAGCCGGTTCGCCTCAAGCGGCAGGCTCAACTTCAGCGGGGCCAAGCTCGACGAAATCTTCTCAAAGTGCAGCGGCTGATTTTAAAGCTCAGCCCATTTTAGAATTGCCTCAAAGCTCGTTTAATTTGGCTGATTATCGAATGCCTCTTTACTTTGTGTTTGCATTTCTTCTGTTGAGCGTAACAAGCTTAAATTATTTTTGGCAAATGAAGAAGCTTCATCAAGAGCCTGAATTTCAACAGCTTGTGGCGGCAAAAATAAAAATTTTAGAGAACATCAATGAGGACCGCAAAATTGGATCTGAATCGGTGAATTTAATTTATTTACTTGCGGCCCATTTGGCGGGGCAAGTGAAAGCCAACCAAGAATGGAGCTCTTTAATAAAAGAAATTCCGCTCAAATATCAAAATTTATACATGGGCCGTCTTTCTGAATTATTTGATTATTTTCAGCTTTTAGGTTTTTCGCCAGATGACGTGAAAAATAGTTTAGTTCGCACCAATCCTGTGGAAACACGCATAAAAGAACTTCGAAAATTAACTCAAGAGATTTCTGCTCAAGCAAAAGCTGAAGAAAAAGGCTAATCAAATCATACATCGACTTAGGTCGAGGTGAGCCTTGATGAATTAGGTCGTTTTTCAGCAAGAAAAATTGAAATCTGGTGCGATCATTTGTAACCTAAATGTCTACAAGTTAAATGCATAAGGAGTTTTCGTGAAGAAAAATTTAAAAGTTATTTTGATGATGCTGCTGTTCGCTACAGGCTGCGTTCATCAATCGACAACTCCGACAGGATCGGCAACCGCGGCTGATGCCGAACCCAAACAATTTCGTGTAACTGAAACAAGCGCCTCATCAGACACTTCAAAAGTCGAAGAGCTCGAAATCATTCCGACCGAACTGAATGCCAATGTAGATAAATGGATTTCTTATTTTCAAGGGCGCGGGCGCCCCCATATGGAGCGCTACTTATTAAGATCCACTCGCTACGAGCCTTTGATGAAAAAAGTTTTACGCGATAATAAATTGCCGGAAGATTTATTTTATATTGCTTTGATTGAATCAGGATTTAGTTCGGATGCTTTCAGTCATGCATCGGCAGTGGGTTACTGGCAGTTTATACGAGGCACTGGAAAGCGTTACAAACTTAAAATCAATCAACTGATCGACGAGCGTCGTGACCCTGTATTATCGACTCAAGCCGCCGCCGAATATTTTAAAGATTTATATGGTTTATTTAACTCGTGGTATTTAGCAATGGCGGCGTACAATGTTGGCGAAGGTCGCGTTATCAAGGCCACCCGAAAATACAAGACGCAAGATTTTTGGCAGCTCTCGAAAAATAAAAGAGCACTTCCGCGCGAAACCGATGATTACATTCCAAAATTTATTGCTGCTAAGTTGATTGCAAAAAATCCAGATAAGTATGGCTTTGAAGGCATTGATTATATGTCGCCCATTGAATTCGATCACATCAACGTGAATCAGCCGGTGAATTTGCGTTTAATGGCCGAAAAAATGAGTATCAACTACGAAGATTTTAAAGCGCTCAATCCAAAGTTCAAAGGAGAAATTGCTCCGCTTGATTCAGAAAATATTTTAGGTCTACGGATTCCACCAGGCAGTTATGAAATTGCCACAAATGCCGCTAAAGAAAGTTTTACAGATCAAGTCGAATTTATTGCGGATCAAGACGAAATCCAACCTTACAAAGTTCGTCGTGGCGATACTTTTTCAACGATCGCAAGACGCTATCGCACAACCGTGGCCTATTTGCGTGATTTAAATGATTTTGCTCGAAAGAAAAAACTGCGTGTCGGTCAAAAAATACTGGTCCCAGATCGAACGCCGTTAACTGTTAAGCGCCCCGAACTTGTCGCCAATCATTTTTATATCGTTCAGCCGGGAGATACATTAGCAACGATCGCCGATCGCTATAAAGTGACGGTTTCTGATCTAAAAAAAGCAAATCAGTTTTCTCGTCGTAAAAAATTAAAATCGGGATCAAAAATTATTCTGCCAGATAATGCAGTTTTAGAAGTGTCAAAAAAAGATCAAAAAAATTCAACCAGTCAGCAAAAAAAATCAAAAATCAAAAAATATGCTTCGTTAAGAAAGAAAAGATCAAACGCCAGCGAACAAGATTAGCTCAAAGATAAATAGTGGATAAAATAAAAAAACCCTAGGCTCATCATCCAATGAAAGCCTAGAGTTTAAGGGGAATGAAACCAATCCATGATAATTTTTTAGAACAATTTTTTACTTCCATTGCAGTTTTCACCGCAGGTCTTTTATACCCTTTGGTAGCTGGCTAGCACCGTCATTTCTGACAAGAGCCCCTTTAGCTTTGCGTCCATCCAGTTTCCTGAAGGTTGCCTTGAGCAAAGAAAGCTACGGTTTGACCCGTATTTAAGATCCGCTAGTGCCTCCTTGTGTTAATAAGGTTTATCCACTTCGTCATTTGGTAAAATATTTTATTGGAACTACATCACTTTGGAACTTTATCGTTGTGACTTGAAATTCGTCTCAGCACACGTACCCCCTTGTTATCAACAATTGATCTGAGTGACCGACTCAGACTTACGTTGATCACATCTGCATAGACTAAGAATAGCAGAGGAGTAAAAAGAATTTCTATTTTATTTTTTTATTTATCAAAATAATTCAAATGATGTCTCATCTTAAGAAACATTATTTTAACTTAAAAACGTGATCTTCATAGCGATTAATTAAATCAATTGTCGATTTTAATATTTCATTTCTATGATCTGAAACTTCTTTGATGTAATCATGGCTATTCGGTTGCTGAGCTTGCTTCACACCAAGCCAATGAGCAAAGAATTTTGCCAGCTCAATCGTTTGATGAGGTTTTAGATCTTTTTCAATGTCTTCGCGTTTTAGAAATTGAAAATGTTTAGGACGGCACCAGTAGCTCAAATCACGAACGTTGAAAACAAAACTATCATCCAATTCATAATCTGAATAATACTTTAAAACATTTCTTATCCGAGCGTTGTGTTGTTTTTGTTTTTTGTAATAAGAAGTTGCAGGGTCGCTAAGCTGCTTACATTCTAAAATTTTTATTTTAGTTTCATCATTTTTAAGCAATGAAAACCAATAACGGCTGAGGCCTCGGCTGCTGCCTGAGTCATTGACTAAATACCCCGTATCGTAAATGACCGAAGCTTTTTTTGACTCAAGTAATGCCGTTTTTAATTCAAGACCCGTGTTGACCTTAGACGGATCATTTAGTTTTTTAAAACTTGTCAAGCCCAGCGAATTATTATCGAGTGAATAATCTTTTTTTAAATTTTTTAAAACCCAATCGTAATTCTCATTTTCAAGTTCACGTCTTGTGTGATTGATGGATTTTTTTAAAACGCTTGGCGCTGCCGTGGGCTTTTGCTTGAGTCCGTCTTTGTAGGAGTCCATCAGCTCAGCCGTGTAATCTTTTTTTAAGTAGGCTTTGACAAACAATGCATAGCGAACAAAATCGAAATAGAGCGAAGCTTCACCAGAATCATCAACATCGACTAAAGCAAGGCCGCTTTGGCTGCTCGTGTGGATATCTGCAAAATTAAAAAAATGCGGATCAGCTGTGACTTGACCTGTGAAGCTTGTAACTTCTTTGAGCTCTTCAGGAGTATTTTGCTTCATCCAGGCCCAGAAATGCGTTGGATTGCTTCGGATAAGTGAATCTTTTCCATTGCTGACTCGCACCCACAAAGTGTCAGGATCGATTGTGCTACTGAGTTCCCGAATCGGCTCAGCTTGTGGATTTAAGTGCGTGCACGCACTGGCTGCAAAAAACAGAATAAAAAATATTTTTTTCATACAAATGAATCGGTTACCCTTGCGTTGGAATACAGCGATTTTTTAAAATAAGTGACTTTGGTCGAGTCATTTAATATGACTAAAACCTATGGTCGCTTTTAATTCGATTACAAAACAGCAAGGTTCCAAAATTCTTTTTTCAAACGGATCATTTCAAATTAATCCCGGAGAAAAAATTGGTCTTGTGGGACCTAACGGAGCCGGCAAAACGACTGTTTTTCGTTTGATCATGAATGAGGAATCCGTCGATCAAGGCACGATCAGTAAGCCCGATAAAATTCGCATTGGTTATTTTTCTCAAAATATTGAAGAGATGAAAGGTCGAAGCGTTCTGCAAGAAGTTTTATCGGCTGGGAATCTAGAGAATTTAAAAATTGAAATCAATCAACTTGAAGAAAAACTGCAAGATCCTGAACTTGAAGAAAACGAAATGATGAAAGTCGTTGAACGCTATGGTGATTTGCAAGCTGATTTTGAAACCCTCGGCGGTTACGATTTAGATTCCCGAGCTCAAGAAATTTTAGGCGGCTTAGGATTTTCAAAAGAAGATATGCAAGTCGATGTAGGCAAATACAGCGGCGGCTGGAAAATGCGCGTGAGCCTTGCAAAAATTCTATTACTTTTACCTGATGTTTTATTGATGGACGAACCGACAAATCACTTAGACGTTGAATCGATCGTGTGGCTTGAAGAGTGGCTTAAAAATTTTAAAGGCTCTGTGCTGATGACTTCGCATGATCGCGATTTTTTAAACCGTTTGGTCACAAAAATTATTGAAGTCGCCAATAAAACAATGACGACTTATAGTGGAAATTATGATTTCTACGACCGCGAAAAAGCAGTTCGTCGCGAACAATTAATTGCAGCAGCTTCGCGACAAGAAGATATGCTAGCGAAAGAAGAAGAATTTATTGCGCGTTTTGCCGCGCGTGCATCCCATGCCGCGCAAGTTCAATCGCGTGTTAAAAAAATTGATAAAATTGAACGTATTGAAATACCGATTGAAGATAAAGTGATGAATTTTGTTTGGCCCACTCCGCCGCGGGGTGGGGACGAAGTTGTTAAATTTCAAAATCTTGCAAAAGTTTGGAGCTTAGATGATGGTCGCCAAAAAAATGTTTTCTCAAACGCACAAGGCCTTGTAAAAAGACAAGACCGTGTGGCTGTTGTTGGCGTGAATGGCGCTGGAAAATCAACTCTTCTTAAAATCATCACAGGACAAACTGAATCAACTTCGGGTGCATGCCAAGTGGGGCCCAGTATCGAGTACGGCTATTTTTCGCAAAATTCGCTTGATGTGTTAGACCCCAAAAAAACCATCGTTCAAGAAGTCGAATCGCGCGTTCCTAATTCTTCGATCGGATCAATCCGAAATTTACTGGGATCTTTTTTATTTTCTGGTGAAGAAGTTGAAAAGAAAATTTCAGTTTTATCAGGTGGCGAAAAATCGCGCGTGTTGCTCGCATGTATTTTGTCTCACCCGGTTAATTTTTTAGTTTTAGACGAGCCCACCAATCACTTAGACATTAAATCGCGTGAAGTTTTATTGAATGCGATTAAAAGTTTTCCGGGAACTGTGATGATGGTTTCCCATGATCGTTTCTTTTTGCGTGAAATCACAACAAAAGTTTTTGAAATCGATAAAAATCAACTGATGACTTACGATATGAACTACAACGAGTATCTTGATTTTAAAAAATCTCGAGAAACTTAAAAAATAAAAAAACTACTTTAGCTTTTCGGCGATTTGCTTGAAAATCACAGCTTCAACACCTGTCGAATGGCTTTCAACGATGGGAACTCCGGCTTCTGAACCTAATGAAATTGATGTGTTGAAGGGAACTTCACCCAGCTTACTTATTTTTTTTGTATCCAAGTAAGCGTCGATTTCACCTTTGGGAAAAAGCTGAATTTTTTCATTGTTCACGGGGTTCAGCATGTACGACATATTTTCGATCACACCGGCGATCTTAACTCCTGTTCGCTCAAACATATCGATGGCTTTTTTTGCATCAATCAAAGAAATGTTTTGCGGAGTTGTTACAATCACAGCCGAGTGAACCGGAACTTTCTGCACCAAAGAAAGCTGCACATCGCCTGTGCCCGGAGGCAAATCAATCACCAGGTAATCTAATTCCCCCCATTGGACATCACGAAAAAACTGGTCCATCGCTTTAAACAACATAGGCCCGCGCCAAACAATGGCTGAACCTTCTTCGACCAAAAATCCAATACTCATCATTTTAATGTTATATCTTGAGACAGGCGTGATGCGATTTCCCTCAGAAACTTGAGGCTTTTGGTGAAGAGCTCCCATCATGCGCGGAAGGCTGGGCCCGTAAATATCAGCATCGAGCAGCCCAACGTTTCCATATTCACGTAAAGCTAAGGCCAAGTTTGTTGCAACGGTGCTTTTTCCGACTCCACCTTTTCCAGAAGCGACAGCAATAATTTTTTTGACTCCGTTGATGGGAGTTTGTTGGTTGAAAGGATTTGGGCTTTGCGGATTTGTTGTCATTTTGAACCTCTTTACTTTACAAAGATCAGACTTCTTTTCATAATAAAAGAATCGTGAATAGCCAACAGCTTTTGTACATTTTGATCTCTATAACTATGATCTTTATTGTTTTCTATGTTATTTTTCGTCCGCAAGCTAAATCGCCCACGCTTTTGAACTTACCTCGTGCAGAATCAAATGAGTCCGTCGAGGCGGCCGATTCAACATCTTCAGCTTATCCAGTGCCTCAAAGTGCTCTTGTGAGCGAAGAAAAAGCATTGCCTCCTGTGAAGCCTGCAGTAAAATCACCGCAGATTTATTTTGTGTACAACGGCCACGAGTGGAACTCCTACGAGGTTTTAGGACTTGCGGCTGACGACGGTTTGCAAGCGGCAACAAAAATTTACCAAAATTTAATTAAAACCTCTGACGCCAGCACATTTGAGTTTTACGAAGCGGCTTATAATGCTATTTTGAAAAGAAAAAAAGAATGACAACGACGCAAGTTCCGCTGGGCTTCATTTTATCGCGCACGTTGCGTTCAATTTTTTATCCTCAAATTTTAATTCTTTTTATTTTGCCATTTTTAATTTCAATTGCTGTTGTGTGTTTGGGTCTTTGGCTCACGTGGGATTTTTGGTTTGCACTTTTTCACCAGGGCCTAACCGGCCTTCAACCTTACTGGATTCAATTATTAAATCATTCGCCAAGTTTTTTGCAGAATTCGTTTGCAGTGCTGAGTATTGTTTCTTCATGGGTTTTGATTTTGATTCTTCTGGCATTGGCTTTTCCAGTCGTCATCTTGCTGAATTTGGTTCTTGTTTCAACTTTAGCGAATACTTATCTCGTTCAATTTGTGGCTCAGAAATTTTATCCCGAGCTGCAAAAAAAAGGACACTCTCGTTTTTTAAAAAGTTTAATCAATACTTTCAGCGCCTCTTTGATCTATTTATTTTTATGCTTAATCACTTTACCTTTTTGGATGATTCCTCAAGTCGGTGGTTTGATTTATTTAATTCTGATGGCCTGGCTGAACCAAAAAATTTGTACGTTTGAAGCATTGACTGAATTTTCGTCTGATGACGAGCTCACTGATCAAAAAAAATTAACTTCATCAAATGGTTTTCGACTTGGTTTTTTGATGGCGCTTTTAAATTATATCCCATTCGGCTTTTTCATCAGCCCTATTATCACGATGATTGCCTTTACTCATCTCAGTTTAACTTCTTTGCAGAATTCACGAAGTCTTTGAAGTTAAGTGGATCAAGTTGTTTAAGTCTGAATCGAATAAATAAGGCAAATTATTGATCTCAAAATGATACAGCTCGACATAAAAAATAAAACTGTATGACAAAATTTTTCCTGTTCTCTATTTGAGGCAATCAGCAGAAATATAAAATGAATTAGATAGGTCTGAAATCTGCAATCTAAAATTATAAATCAAGCACAAGCGAAGTGAGGTTCTTATGAAGTTTTCACAAATGACGATCTTATTAAAGTTAATGTTATTAGTTTTTATTTTGAGTTCATGCTCGACGGCCATTGTGCGCGTACTTCCTGGCCAAAATGGAGTTCATAAAATTTTAGCAAGGGACATCGAGCAAGATACCGCCGAAAAAGCGGCTTACAAAGCAGCAAAAGACTACTGTGAAGATAAAGAGCCTGAGCAAGAGGCTGTCTTTCTAAAAGAGAAATCAATCTATACAGGCAAAATGGATGAGAACGCACGCAAAGGTGTTCGCTCGGTTTCTAAAGCGATCGCTTTTGTGCCCGGCGGAAGTATTCTGAGTTCTATCGGAACTAAATCCACTGACGATCGTGACTACAAAGCGGGTCTATTATTTAAATGTCAAAAGGTGAACTAAATGAAATTTTGGAAAATATTCAGTTTACTCATTCTATCGACTTCAATTTCTTTAGCGCAAAGAGATAATATTTCGACAATTGAAAAATCAGCTTCGCAAGTGTCGCCCAAAGAAAATACGATTTATCTTGAGCTTTTTGGACGTAATTTTATTTATGGTGTTGGCTACACACGAAATTTGAACTCTGAAGTTTCACTAGGGCTTTCATTTTCTTATGTTGCTGCAACTTTTGGAGCTGGCCCTATCGAAACTCAAATCAAAGCTTACTCTATACCGCTGTATCTGAACTATTATTTAAATCAAAATAAAAAACATAAATTTTTACTGACAGCAGGATTTAATATTTTTTCTTTTGAAGCGACAGCAAAATTGAATGATCAGACTCAGAATCAGATTAATTCTCAAATTGCCGAAGCCTCTGCGTCTGATTCAAATAATTCAGGAGAAGTAAATCAAATTGCACTTCCTGATTTAAAACTCAGCGGCAGTGGAACGATGGCTTTTCCTCAAATAGGTACGGGTTACGAATACCGAAGTCGAAATGGATTTTATGCGAGTGCAAATCTTTACGCCACACTGGTCATCGAACAAGTTTTACCTTGGGCGGGTTTCAGTTTCGGTGTGATGTTCTGATCAAGTTGCCTTATTTTTCGCTGTTGACTCTCTAGGCCAAGTGAAAGCTTTTTTTTTGCCGAGTTGCAAATAAAAATGCTAACTTTGTCTTGAAAAAAGGGAGCTCTATGTCATCTGTAAAAACGCGTCATTTATCTGACCTCAATACTCTTGTTAGTTTATCAAAAAGACGTGGTTTTGTTTTTCAAAGCTCTGAAATTTACGGTGGTCTTGGCAGCTGCTGGGATTACGGCCCTTTGGGTTCGATCATGAAAATGAATGTGAAGCGCGCCTGGTGGAATGCGATGACTCGAAGGTCCGACATCGTGGGCCTTGATGCTGCGATATTGATGCACCCGACAGTTTGGAAAGCTTCGGGTCATGTGGATGGTTTTTCTGATCCCTTGGTCGATTGCAAAGAATGTAAAACGCGTTTTCGTGCCGACAACACAGAATCTTACTTAACAAAAAAACAATGTCCTCAGTGTGGTTCAAAAAATTTATCTGAAGAGCGAAATTTTAATTTGATGTTTAAGACTCACATGGGCCCGTTGGAAGAGACAGGTTCAGTTGTTTACTTAAGGCCCGAAACAGCTCAGGGACACTTTGTGAATTTTCAAAATTGCCAGCAAAGTTCTCGTTATAAAATTCCATTTGGTATCGCGGCTATCGGAAAATCATTTCGTAATGAAATTACGCCAGGTAATTTTATTTTTAGAACACGTGAATTTGAACAAATGGAAATGCAATATTTCGTTAAGCCAGGAACAGATGAAAAGTTTTTCGCCGAATGGAAAGAGCGACGCTGGGATTTTTATTTAAAATTTGGAATTCGCAAAGAAAATCTGAAATTTAAAGATCACGATAAGCTGGCGCACTATGCGCGTGCAGCGGTTGACGTGGAATATAATTTTCCGATGGGTTTTTCAGAGCTTGAAGGTATTCACAACCGATCTGATTTTGATCTGACCCAGCATTCAAAATTTTCGGGTAAAAATTTAGAATATTTTGATGAAGCAAATAAAGAAAAATATATTCCCTATGTGATCGAAACAGCCGTTGGTTGTGATCGATTATTTTTAGCTTTTATGTGCGATGCTTACCGCGAGGAAGTGACTGTTGCAACAGACGAGACTGGAAAAACTTCTGAAGATGTTCGTGTCGTTTTAGGTCTTCACCCCGACATAGCTCCGATTAAAGCTTGTGTGTTGCCTTTATCAAAAAAAGAAGAGCTTACCGGCCCTGCAATGAAACTTCGTGATCAATTAGCCGAAGAATTTGACGTTGCTTACGACGAAACAGCTTCGATTGGTAAGCGCTACCGCAGACAAGATGAAATCGGAACGCCATTTTGCGTGACGGTTGATTTTGAAACGGCCAACGACCAAGCGGTGACAGTTCGTCATCGCGATAAGATGACTCAAGAGCGGGTGGCTATGAACCAGTTGAATCATTATATCTCCCAAAAACTAAGAACATTTAATCAGTAAATATTAACCCCAATTAAAAAAGGAAATAGAGTGTTATGGAGACTTTAACAACTTCGAAATCCCCCACTTCATCACAAACCAAATTAGAAATACCAAAAAAGTTTGTGTATTACTTTGCAGCCGGCGACGCTGAAGGAAGCGCTTCAATGAAAAACACTTTGGGCGGCAAAGGTGCTAATTTAGCAGAGATGACTGCGATCGGTTTACCGGTTCCTCCTGGATTTACGATCTCGACGGATATTTGCACCCACTTCAACAATCAGGGCGGTATGCTGCCAGATTGGGTTCGTCCTAAAGTGCTGGAAGCTCTTCAAAAAGTTGAAGCTAAAATAGGAAAAAAATTTGGTGATACAAAAAATCCTTTACTTGTCAGCGTAAGATCAGGCGCGCGCGCATCAATGCCCGGAATGATGGATACGATTCTTAATTTAGGTTTAAATGATCAAACTGTTGAAGGTCTTGCAACAACTTCAAATAACCCGCGCTTTGCTTGGGACTCATACCGACGTTTTATTCAAATGTATTCAGACGTTGTGATGGGAATGAATTCTTCATTGCTGGAAGTCACTTTGGAAGATATGAAAGCCGAAAAGGGAATCCATCAAGATACCGATTTGTCAGCTGACGACCTTAAAAAGTTAGTTAAAAAATTTAAAGATATGGTTTTGCAAATGACGGGTCAAAGTTTTCCAAATGATCCTTACGAGCAACTGTGGGGATCTATTTCGGCGGTGTTTCGCAGTTGGAATACAGCACGGGCGATCACTTATCGCGAGCTTCACTCAATCCCATCCGAGTGGGGAACCGCTGTGAACGTGCAGTCGATGGTGTTCGGAAATTTAGGTGAAGACTCAGCGACGGGTGTTGCTTTCACTCGAAATCCAAGCACAGGCGAACATCAGTTCTACGGAGAATATTTAGTCAATGCTCAAGGTGAAGATGTGGTGGCCGGGATACGAACTCCGCAACCGATTCATCTTTTAAAAGAAATTATGCCCGAGGCTTACAAAGATCTTGAAACGCATTATCAAAAACTGGAAACTTATTTTAAAGATATGCAAGATATCGAGTTCACAATTGAAAATAAAAAATTGTGGATGTTGCAAACTCGAAACGGAAAGCGCACGGCAAAAGCGGCTTTGCAAATCGCTTGCGATATGATTGACGAAAAATTAATTACTGAAGAAGAAGCGCTTCTTCGCTTAGATCCCTCTTCGCTGGATCAATTGCTTCATCCAACTTTAGATCCACAAGCTCAAAAAACAAGTCTAGCGAAAGGCCTTCCGGCCAGCCCGGGCGGAGTCTGTGGCCAAGTTGTTTTCACACCCGAAGACGCCGTCGCCATGAAAGAAAAAGGCCACAAAGTTATTTTGGTTCGCGTTGAAACTTCGCCGGAGGATATTGCGGGTATGGTGGCCGCGCAAGGTATCTTAACTTCACGTGGTGGAATGACGTCCCACGCAGCAGTTGTGGCCCGTGGAATGGGGAAGTGTTGTGTTGCCGGATGTTCAGAAATTGAAGTGAATTATTCGACTGAAACATTTAAAGCAAAAGGCTATATCCTCAAAAAAGGCGATCTCATCACGCTTGATGGCAGTACCGGAGACGTTTATCTTGGTGAGGTTAAAACGATCGAACCTAAATTAGATGGAAATTTTAATCGTCTGATGAAAATGGCCGATCAAGTTCGACGCATGACTGTACGTGCAAATGCCGACACGCCAAAAGATGCAAAAACAGCACGCGAGTTTGGCGCCCAAGGAATTGGTCTTTGCCGAACAGAGCATATGTTTTTTGGCGCTGATCGAATTGATGCTGTTCGCGCGATGATTATCGCCGACACAAAAATAGAGCGCGAAAAAGCGCTTGCGCAGTTGCTACCGATGCAAAGAGACGACTTCTATCAATTGTTTAAGATTATGCAAGGCTATCCCGTCACGATTCGATTGCTTGATCCGCCTTTGCATGAGTTCGTTCCCCATGGCGACGATGAAATTCTTGAGCTTTCAAAGCGTATTCACGTCGACTTTGCTCGACTGAAAAATAAAATTCATTCACTTCACGAGTTCAATCCGATGTTAGGTCATCGTGGTTGTCGCTTGGCCGTGACTTACCCTGAAATTTATCAAATGCAATCGCGTGCAATTGCTGAAGCGGCCGCACAATTGGTTAAAGAAGGTGTCAATCTGACGCCTGAAATTATGATTCCACTTGTCGCGACGGCAAAAGAACTTGAGCTCTTACGAGCCCAAACAGTTGAAGTTGTCGAGAAAGTTCAAAAAGAAAAAGCCATCAAATTCGATTATTTAGTCGGAACGATGATTGAACTACCGCGTGCCGCTGTGACAGCCCACGAGATTGCAGTGCACGCTGATTTTTTTAGTTTTGGCACGAATGATTTAACTCAAACAACTTTAGGCCTGTCGCGCGACGATGCCGGTCGTTTTTTAGGAAGCTATATTTCACAAGGAATTTTCGCCAAAGATCCATTTGTAAGTATCGATCAAGTGGGAGTGGGAACACTTGTTAAGACGGGTGTTGATTTAGGCCGACAAACCAAAGGCAATCTTAAAGTCGGTGTTTGTGGAGAGCACGGCGGCGATCCTGATTCGATCGAATTTTTTGAAAACGTGAATTTGGATTACGTCAGCTGTTCACCTTTTCGCGTGCCGATTGCAAGACTGGCCGCAGCCCGCGCGACACTAAAACGTAAGAAAAAATGATTATTTTGGCTTAAGATTTGTAATCTAAAGATCCAAAACCCTGAGGTAACGATGGCGTCTTCAAAAACGAATCAGTTGATTGTAACAGCGATTTTATTATCTTTGATGCTTGCGAGCTGTCAAAAAGGGTCACCTCGATCACTCAGCAAACAGCTTGGCAAAGGTGCCACTGAAACGGTTTCGGCCGCTGATAAGAAATTGAACGATGCGATTGGCTCAGATAAAACGATTCGGTGCTCAGATAAGTTTAACAAAAACCTGGCCGAAGTCGATACTCAGGTTGCGGCCCTCATTAAAAAGACTCAAGATTTAAAGGACCAAAAATTAAGTGAAGTTCAGCAAAAAGAAATCGCCGATTTATCGGTGAGCTTAAAAACAAAAAGTGATCTGGTTGTGAACGAACTCGTCGATCAAGGTGTGGCCGGTTGCAAAAATCAAAAAACAATTTTTGTATTAGACCTTAAAAATAAAATAAACTCAGCTTTAATTGCAGCGGCTGATTTAGCCGGAGAGAACGGAGCTTCAAAAATAGCTCGACAAGAAAAAAAACGTCTTGATGGAATTAAAGCCAACGACAGCCTGGTTAATCACTCTTATTCTCTAACAGCCGAATTAATTTCAGCATTCAGCGAAGAAAGTCTAACTCAAAAAGTTCACTTCACAGGTGGGCAAATTGCACGAGGTCAAAGCGATCTTGATATTCTGAATGAAGATCGCATCCGAACGTTTTGTTTTCTAAACACGGCTTTAACAAAAAAAATAAAAGACAATTCAAAAATGACGATTTTAGATTTGCGCACATCAACTTTTGAAAAACCCTTCGATCAAGATTCACAAAAAATTATCAAATTATCAGAATTGAATATTCGCCTGAGTCTTGAAGATCAAATTATTTCGATGACTTGCCCCTTAGCAAAAACAGCCAAGCTTTCAGATACTGAAATCGAATTTCGCGATGTTTTTGGCGAACTTATTCAGTGATTTGGTTTGTTTATAAATTGAACAAAACCAAAAAGCTTAAAAAAACATCACACAAAAAGTCTTTGTTTGATTGACACAAGCTCTCGACATTCTAGAATAATTTCTTAGACTAAGCCTTAAGTCGAGGGGATTACTTTGAGAATTAAAAAATTAGAACTCATCGGTTTTAAATCATTTAAAGATCGCACTGTTATTCAATTTGATGCGGGTATTACGGGTGTCGTAGGTCCTAATGGGTGCGGTAAATCCAATATCGTCGATGCATTGATGTGGGTCATGGGAGACCAATCGGCAAAAGATTTACGTGCGTCTGCGATGACAGATGTTATTTTTGCAGGAGCCGAAGGTTATTCTCCACTGGGTATGTGCGAAGTGTCTTTGACTCTTGAAAACGACGGCGGACCTTTTCCTGCAAAATATCTGAAGCACTCTGAAATCATGGTGACACGTAAACTTCATCGCAACGGTGAAGGTGAATACTACATCAACAAAGAAGTGGCGCGCCTAAAAGACGTTCAAGAAATTTTCATGGACACAGGTGCTGGTTCAAAAGGTTTTTCGATTATCGCGCAAGGGATGATCGGAAAAATTATCACCGCTAAACCTGAAGATCGCCGCATGCTGATTGAAGAAGCTGCGGGAATTACAAAATTCAAAGCTCGAAAAAAAGAATCTCAAAGAAAACTTCAATCAACCGATCAAAACTTGGTGCGATTGCAAGATATTATCGGTGAACTCAAACGCCAAATTGATTCTTTAGCACGCCAAGCTCAGCGGGCTGAGCGCTATCGTACAATTAAAAATCAAATCGAAGACCTTGAACTTTGGTTATCATCGGCTCAGTTTGTCAATTTAAAGCAAGCGGCTGACGAGGCCCAAAAAATATTTGACGAAGCTCAATCCATCGAAGTGGGCAGCGAAACGAATCTGGCCGAAATGCAATCGCGCCTTGAAACTTTAAAGCTCAGTATTCTTGAGCAAGAAAAAGCGGTCGAAGCCAAGCAGCAAGGTTTTTATAACTTTCAAGCGGCTGTTCAAAAAAAAGAAATGGAAATTCAAGAATTACGTTTTCAGCTCGAGCAAGCTAAACGCAATGAACAGATGACCGGAAATATTTTGAACGAGCAAAAAGCCCGTTACGAACTTTTATCGCGTGACCTGAAAGAGCTTTTGACTCAGTCTGAAGAATTGAAAGTCGAATCTGAAAGCCTTAGTTCTCAGTCAGCAGAAAAATCTTTCGCTTTTACAGAAGCACAGTCTCGTTACAGTCTGATTGACGACGAATTAACAATTAAAAGACGCGAACAAATTGCCTTGGGACAAACCGAATCAACTTTAGATGCTCAGTTGCAGTCTTTTTCAAATCGTAAAAACGAAATCGAATCGCAAATTTCAGAACAAGAAATCGTCCTCAATGAACTTCGTGAAAAATCATACGAGTTTGAAAAGCGCCGACGTAAAGTAACAAGCACTTTAGATCAAGAGCGCCAAATGCAAATTGATTTATCAAGCGACGCAGATTCTTTTGAAGCCAATAAAAAAATCCTCTCAGAACAGCTGCAAAAAAAACAAATCGAAGTTCAAGAATTTAAAGATCATCTTAACGAAACAGCTTCGCGACTTTATGGTCTTGAAAACCTGGCCGCAAACTTCGAAGGTTTTGAAGAAGGCGTGAAGCAAGTCATGCTCTGGAGTAAAGCGAAGTCCGCTGAACTTCATGCGGATGGCTCAGTCTCTGAAGTTTTTAAACCGGTATCTGAAGTGATTGAAGTTCCGGCGGAGTTTGAAATTGCAATGGAAGCCGCTTTGGGATCAAAACTTCAAATGCTTTTATCCCAAAAATCAGAGCAAGCCATTGAAGCCGTCGACCATTTAAAAGAGCAAAACTCTGGTCGATCTAGTTTTTACTCAAGCAATGGTCAATATGCAAAGCCACTGCAAGGCAATCCAGAAAATCAAGCGGGTGTTTTAGGTCTATTAAAAAATATTGTTAAATCAAGCGAAACCTACTCGACAAAAGTGGCTGAAATTTTAGATGGTGTTGTGGTTGTTGATGAAATTCGAACAGCCTTAAAACTTCGCCCTGATTACTTGGGTTGGACTTTTGTAACAACAGACGGTGATACTTTATCAGCCGATGGTATTTTAACAGGCGGTTCAAAAGATTCAGCTGAATCAGGAGTTTTAAAACGTCGTCGTGAAATTAAAGAACTTTCTGATAAAAAAAGCGAATGGGCTGGTAAATTAGCTTTAGCTACAGCAGCATTAAAAAAAGTTGAAGAGCAATTGACTCATGTGTTGAATGATTTTGAAGGCGCACAAAAGCGTCGAGTTGAACAAGAAATTAAAGTCGCTGAATTTAAAAAAGATCTTGAGCGCGCCGAGAATGAATTTGCCCAAGCGCAATCAGCTGTCGAAAGACAAGATCGCGAAGTCAAACGCTTGGCCGATCAGGCTGAACAGCTGAGTCAAAAAACAGACGATCTGAATGAAAAGCTGATTGAAGTGCGAACTCAAAAAACAGAACTTGAGTCTCACGTTGAAGCCTTAACTTCCGAATACAGTGGCATGAAAGACGGTTTTGAAGATCAGCAAGCCGAAGTGATGAATCTTCAAGTGCAAGCGGCTTCAAAATCTCAAGAGTTCACAGGTGTTAATCGTCAACTTGAAATGGTTCAGAAACAATTTGGTGACCTGGAAATGCAACTTTCGCGCATGTCCGAAGAGGCCGAAGGTTACAATTCACAAATGACGGATGGTCAGTACGCTCTTGAGCAAGCTAAAATTGATTTCGAACGTATGCTAACGGCAGTTGAAACGCAGCGAACAGAAATGTCACAATTTAAAAATCAATTTGAAATCGAGACAGCACACATTCGTGAACTTGAAGATAAAGTGATCACGTCTCAGCGTGAGCGCAATGAACGTCTGGCTAAAATGAACGAAGCTCAATTGAGGCTTGAACAAGCTAAAATGAAAGAGCAGTACTTGGTTGATCAAGTACGCGAAAAGTATATGTTGATCTTGCCTGACATCATCGAAAAATACGCCGACCGTGAAGGTCGCCCAGAAGACGCCGATGCAGAGCTTAAAGACCTCCGCGAAAAATTAGCGAAGATTGGCGAAGTGAATTTATCGGCGATCAATGAATTTTCTGAAACACAAGAACGCTATACATTCTTGACTCAGCAACACACGGATCTGACAGACGCAAAAGAGCAGCTTCGTAAAGTGATCGATCGTATTAATAAAATTTGTTCAAAACGCTTCAAAGAAACTTTTGATCTGGTGAATGAAAGATTTCAAAAAGTTTTCCCTGTTTTATTTGGTGGTGGTGAAGCGATGCTTCAGCTGATCGAAGATGTTGAAAAAGGCGAAATGGGAATTGAAATCATCGCAAAGCCTCCCGGAAAGAAAATGCAAAATGTCACACTGATGTCCGGTGGAGAAAAAGCATTAACAGCTGTGGCTTTAGTCTTTTCAATTTTCTTAGTGAAGCCGTCGCCGTACTGCTTGCTGGATGAGGTTGATGCGCCTTTAGACGACGCGAATGTTTTTCGCTTTAATGACCTTGTTAAAGAAATGGCCAAAAGATCACAAATTATTGTGGTTACTCATAACAAGCACACGATGGAAGTGGCACAAAAATTATACGGAGTCACAATGCAAGAGCGCGGAGTTTCAACAATGGTTTCTGTGAGCCTTGCGGATATTCGATAACCAAATGTCAGATGCTCATGCCAACCAAATGATGTATTTACTGGCTTTTGTTGGATTTATGTTTTTTGTGATTATTGGAGTTGTGGCCCTGTCACAGCTCAATAAAAATAAGAAAAAAAATCAACAAACTGATCTTGAAAGTCTTCCGCCAGATAAGACATTGCAGCCTGAAGAAAATGCTCAGTTTGAAGTAAAAAAAAAAATTGAAGTAGAAGCCAATCTTAAAAGCGCTCTTAAAAAGACTGAAGAAAACTTTTTTGGTCGAATTAAAAAAGCTTTTACTCAGGATGATAAAAAAAAAGTCATCGAAGAAATTGAAGAAGTTCTTTACACCAGTGACTTAGGCCCTCAAACTGTTCAAAAATTACTTGAAGTGATTCAAAAAGAACTTTCCTCAAAAGAGTTCAAAGATATTGAAGCGGTCAAAAAAGCACTTCAGCATGAAATGCTTCAGATTCTTAATCCTCTACATACTGAAGACCAAAAAATAAAAAAAGTTTCAGATCTGATTAAAAAGGCAAGTTCAGGCCCGACGGTTTTATTGATCGTCGGTGTGAACGGAGCCGGTAAAACAACTTCAATTGGTAAAATCAGTGCTCAACTGGCTTCGCAAAATTTTAAAGTTCTTGTCGCAGCAGGTGACACTTTTAGAGCGGCAGCCGGTGGTCAATTAAAAACTTGGACTGACCGAGCCCAACACGCCAATCATGAATCTGAAGGCTCAGTTGAAATTTATTGGCCCGAAAATGCAACGGACCCCAGCGGCGTTGCATTCGATGCTTTAACAAGAGCCAAGTCGCAAAATTTTGATTATGTGATTTTAGATACCGCCGGTCGTCTGCACACGCAGTCGCATTTGATGGATGAATTAAAAAAAGTGAAGCGTGTTATGACGAAAGTGATACCTGAAGCGCCTCATGAAACGTGGATTGTACTGGATGCAAATTCGGGACAAAATGCTTTGCTGCAAGCCAAAGAGTTCAATCAAGCTTTGCAATTATCAGGTGTCATCTTAACGAAAATGGATGGAACAGCCAAAGGTGGCGTCGCTTTAGGGGTTGTCGATCAAGTTCAAATTCCAATCAAACTGATCGGCTTGGGCGAAAAAATAATTGATTTGAAATCGTTTGATCAAAACGAATACGTTGATTCCATTTTAGGATACTAAAAAAGTGCTCATTAAAATAATTTTATTTTGTTTCATTTTTATCATTTTTTTTGATGTGCAAGCCAAAAAAAATTTGAAGCTTTCTCCATTTCAAAAAAATATACAACGCTGCTTGGGTGAAACAAAAAATCTTGATAAAATGAATAGTTTGCAAAAGATTTATGACTATATCAGCGCACGAAATATCTTAGTTTCATCAGTCGTTTTAGAGCGCGAGGTTTTATTTAAAGAAAAAAATATTCAAAAAAAACTTAAATACGTCGATGGAAAATTAACTTTGTATAAAATCTTAAATAACGAACAAGACGCGCTTGTACCGATTGCTAATGATGTGCGTCAAAAAAGTTTAACAATCGAATCCTATATCAGCCAGCTGCTTATTCATGCAGATGTTCAATATGACTGGATGAAAACCCAAGAGCAGCGATCCGACAGAATCAGTGTGCTTCTGACTGTAGCAGATCGTGAAATCAAATCTTTAAAAATTGATCTGCAAAGTTCCAAAAAAAAATTGGATTGCAGCCGATTTGAAGGCTCAGATATTTGCTCTTGCACGAATTCAAAATAGCTTGCATGAAGCCCCGTTCGGTTTATACTTATGAAGTTGTAAGTACTTGTTAACTTTGGATTATTATAAAGGTCTAAGAAACAGTAAGTTTAATGAAGCAAGAGTCTATTTAGTAAAAGTTTATGAAGGTGAAAGTTATAACACGATGGCAGAATCTCAAAAAGCAAATCTAAAAAAAATATTTCATTTTAAGATTGCCGGAGTTTCTTATAAAATCAAAACTTCCCATGATGAACAAACTGTCAACGAGTTGGTTAAATTCGTTAACAGCAAAGTGACTGATGCACTTGCCGGAACTAAAAATTCATCTTTTCAAAATGCGGCTGTTTTAGCAGCGCTTAATATTGCAGAAGAAATGATTCTTCTCAAAAGACGAGCCCAAGCTGAACTTGAAAAATTAGAATCAAAAGCTCTTAAACTTTCTCAAGACCTCGAAAACTCCAAAGCAAACAAAGTAAACTGGAATTAAGTTTTAAATTTTTTTGGAGTATTTTTGCAAAATCAAAACAAATCAGTTCTCAGAGCTGATTTTTTAAAACAGTTAAATACCTTAACTCTAACTGAAAAACTTCAGAAATCTGAAGCTATTCAGAATTCACTAAAGTCCAAGATCCAGACATTGAACATCACGTCAATTAACAAAATTTTCTGGGGGGCTTTCCAGCCTTTATTAAATGAGCCCCAAATTAAATGGAGTGATGTGTCCTCAGTTATTGAATGGTGTTTTCCTGTTGTGTCAGATCATCAACTGGTTTTCAAATCTCAAGCGCATCATTACCAAACTTCAAAAATCGGTGTCTCCGAGCCCCAAGACGGTGAAACTGTAGAAATTGAAAAACTGCAAGGCGTTGTTGTTCCCGGTTTAGGTTTTAGTCAGCAGGGAATTCGTTTGGGTCGCGGCAAAGGGTTTTACGATCGTACATTGGCGGAGTTTAAGGGTCATAAAATAGGTGTTTGTTTCGATCTTACTTTTCAGCCGGAGTTGCCAGCGGAAAAGCATGATCTTATTTTTAATCAAATTGTAACTGAAAGTTCTATTTATCAAGTTGGACATTCTGAAGGAGAGGCCTCGTGGAGTTAGTATTCGTATTGATTGGTTTTTTAGTCGGAGCATTTGTTGTTTTTGCTTTCAAAAGAATTCAAGACCAAAACACAAAAAAGTCGGCCAAAGATGAAGCTGATAAAATTTTAAATAAAGCAAAATCAGAATCTGCAAAATTAAAAAAAGATTCTGAAGTGAAAGCGAAAGATTTTGAAACCAAAGCTCGTAAAAATGTCGAGACTGAAATCAATAAACAAAAATCTCAGCTTAAAAACAAAGAAGGTCAGCTCGAAAGACGTCTCAAAGAAGTCGATGATCAGTTTAAGCATCGCCATGATGAAAACGAAAAATTCATGAATCAATTAAAAGATCGGGAAGAAAAAATTTCTGTGACTGAAAATCGTTTAAAAGACGCAGAAAAAACGGCTTTGGATCAAACAAATTATTTACAAAAAAAACTCGAGAACGTCGCGCAGATGTCGCAAGATCAAGCCAAGCGTGAACTTTTTCAGGTTTTAGAAGAAACAGCTAAAGTGGAAGCCTCTAAAAAAATTGCTGAGATTGAAGAAGAAACTCTTCGTGAAGCTGATAAAAAATCTCGCAATATTTTAGCGCGTGCTCTGGCGCGTTTTGCATCTGAATTTACATCCGAGCGCACAGTTTCTGTCATGAGTCTGACTTCAGACGAAATGAAAGGAAAAATTATCGGTCGTGAAGGTCGAAACATAAGAACTCTTGAAGCACTTTGCGGTGTCGATCTGATTGTTGATGACACGCCTGAAACAATCGTGATCTCGGGCTTTGATCCCATCCGCAGAGAACTGGCTCGCCGCACAGTTGACAAATTAATGGAAGACGGGCGTGTTCATCCAGCTCGTATTGAAGAAGTCGTCGAGAAACAAAAACTTGAGCTGGCTAAATCGATGAAAGAAGAAGGCGATAAAGTCATCGTCGAAATGGGTATCACCCAAATGCACAATGAATTAACTAAAATGATCGGCAGTCTTAAATACCGCAGCACTCATGCACAAAATGCTCTGAACCACTGTATGGAAGTGGCCCATATTTCGGGGCTGTTGGCGGCTGAAATTGGTCTGAATGTGAAAATTGCAAAACGCGCAGGGCTTTTACACGATATCGGTTTAGCAACGGATCACACGTTCGAAGGAAACCACGCGATCGTCGGAGCTGAAATTGCAAAAAAATTTGGTGAAAGCGAAGAAGTTTGTCACGCGATTCGCGCCCATCATGAAGACGAAAAACCCACTTCAGCTTTAGCTTGGATTGTTCACTCGGCGAATGTGTTATCGAACTCAAGACCCGGTGCACGTCGTCCGCAAATGGATAATTTTATTAATCGTCTTAAAGATCTTGAAAGTATTGCAAACTCATTTGATGGAGTTTTGAAATCTGTGGCTGTGCAGGCTGGGCGCGAAGTGCGCGTGCTTGTTGAAAGTTCTCGAGTCACAGACGATCAAAGTATTATGCTCGCTCGTGACATCGTGAAAAAAATTGAGCGTGAGTTACCCCATGCCGGGCAAGTGAAAGTCAGTATCGTACGTGAAACTCGCACAGTCGAGATCGCGCGATAAAAGGAATTTTTTGAAATGAATTCACAAAACTTTTTAAAACCCGAAGAGCAACTTGAGCTGATCAAATACGGCACGGTCGATTTTATCAGCGAAGTTGATTTTCTAAAAAAATTAAAAAAAAGTTTTGAAAAGAAAAAGCCCTTAAAAATTAAACTCGGCGCAGATCCCAGTCGTCCTGATATTCATTTAGGTCATACAGTCGTCATTAACAAGCTTAAAACTTTGCAAGACCTTGGCCATCACGTGCAGTTTTTAATTGGAGATTTTACGGCCTTGATTGGTGATCCTTCTGGTAAAAATACCACGCGACCTATTTTAACTCGTGAAGAAATCGACGAAAATGCAAGAACTTACAGATCACAAATCTATAAAATTTTAGACCCTGAAAAAACTGAGATTGTTTACAATTCAAGTTGGCTACTTAAGTTGACATCAATTGATTTTATTAAATTATCAGCGAAGTACACAGTGGCTCAAATGCTTGAGCGCGATGACTTCACAAAACGCTATAAAACCAATATTCCGATTTCTTTGCACGAGCTTATGTACCCACTTTGCCAAGGTTATGACTCTGTGGCTTTAGAAACTGATCTTGAGTTGGGTGGTACTGATCAAAAGTTTAATCTTTTGGTAGGGCGTGATTTGCAGACATCTTATCAACAAGAGCCCCAGTGTATTTTAACGATGCCTATTCTAGAAGGTCTTGATGGCGTAAATAAAATGTCGAAGTCTTTAGACAATTATATCGGAGTCAACGAATCACCAAAAGAGATGTTTGGTAAAACAATGCGAGTATCTGATGAGTTGATGTTTCGCTATTATGAATTGCTCACTAGCATGAATCCCGCGGACGTTACAAAATTAAAACAGCAAATGCAGTCAGGCGAAAAGCACCCGCGCGAAATTAAAGTTCAGCTTGCGAAATATCTTGTTGAACGATTTCACTCAAAGTCAGCAGCCCAGGCCGCCGAAGACGAATTCAATCGTATTTTTGTTGAAAAAGGTATACCTGATCAAATCGAAGAATTTGATGTTGAGCCACAGACAATGAGTTTAGTTCAATTGATGACGCTAGCAAAATTGACGACTTCAAATAGTGATGGCACACGTTTAATTGTGGCAGGTGCTGTAGCTATCGATCAGCAAAAAATTTCAGATCCTAAATTAAAAATTGAACTTAAATCCCAGGAATCATTTGTTATTAAAGCCGGTAAAAAGAAGTTCGTTAAAATTAAAGTAAAGTAGGTACTCCTGTCATGAAAATTAAATTTATTCCTCAAAATATTGAAGTTGATGTTGATCCCTCAAAATCGTTACTTAAAATTGCGACTGAAAACGGACTCAAAATTAAATCGATTTGTGGCGGTATTGCCTCTTGTGGTGAATGTCGAATCAAAATTGTCGAAGGCGACAATTCAATTCCCGAGCCTGGAAAGCCCGAACTCAATTTGATCGGTACAGGTTACTATCTTGATGGTCGAAGACTCAGTTGCCAAGTGCACTGCTTTGGATCAGTGACGGTTGATATGACTGAACAAAATAATAAAGTCGATACTCAAAAGAAAGTACGTGGCTTTCGCTCAAGAGAAACACGAGAACTTTCGGCCGTGCAGGATACGATGATTTTAACAAATAAAAAGTCGGATAAGTCCTAGTGAATAGTTAAACGTTAAAGCTAGATCCGCAACCGCAATTTTTTGTTGCGTTGGGATTATTGAACATAAAACCCTTACCGTTCAAGCCACCTGAATAATCAAGTTCCATTCCGATCAGATAAAGTAAACTTTGAGAGTCGACGACGATTTTTTGTCCGTGGGCTTCGAAAGCTTTATCACCTTCGCGCATTGCCGTATCGAAATCCATTTTGTAAGAAAGCCCTGAGCATCCGCCTTTTTTAACTTCGACACGCAAAAAGGCTTCAGAAGATTTTCCTTCTTCGTTTTTTAAAGAGAGTATTTTATTTGAGGCTGATTCGCTAATTTGGATCATATGCCCTTATTATAACTGAGTTTATTACAATTGGGGAGGGGGGAGCTCGCCTTATTTTTGATAAAATTAGATTTTAAATGCATTTAAAATGATTTGAGCAGCTCTTGTGATTTCAACTTCGGTTGTAAAGCGCCCAATCGACAAACGAATTGTGCTTTGCGCCTGGGTTGAATTCAGCCCAATCGCTTTTAAGACATGGCTGATCGAAGCTTCTCCCGATTGGCAAGCCGACCCCTTACTAAAAGCTAATTCAGAAAGCTGGGGCAAAACAAAATCAATCATCTGCGGCATTCTTAAACTCAAATTATAAGGTGAGCGTTCATTTAAGACGGGGCCGTTAAGTTGAATATGCGGAAGATTTTTTTGAAGTTCTGAGTATAGAAATTGAGACATCTTGCGAGCTTTTTCAAATTCTTTATCCATGTTTTGCAAACAAAGCTCAGCAGCCGTTCCCGTTCCCACAATGGCCGGGACATTTAAAGTTCCCGAGCGCTGATTGTGTTGTTGACCACCACCGACAATAAAAGGTTCAATTTCAACATTTGGTTTTTTTGAACGGATGTACAATGCGCCAATCCCTTTGGGGCCGTATAATTTGTGGCTCGAGAAAGTTAAAAAATGCACGGGCGTTTTTTGCAAATCGACTTTAATTTTACCTACGGCTTGAGTCGCGTCGGTGTGAAAATAAATCTGATGTTCATTGCAGTAACTCGCTATCTCATCGATCGGATTCACAGCACCAATTTCGTTATTCACCCAAATCAGACTGACAAGCTTGGTTTCGGGACGAATATGTTTTTTAAGTTCACTTAAGCTAACAACTCCATCCGTGCTGACGGGAAGTAATGTCGTCGAAATACTTTCGAACTTTTCGGCCGCAGCAAAAGAATTCAGAACGCTCCAGTGTTCGACTTCTGAAGTGATAAAATGAATTTTTTCGGTGGGATTTGTTAATTTTAATTTGCGAATCAATCCAAAAATAACCGAATTATTTCCTTCAGTGGCGCCGGCGTTCCAAATAATTTCTAAGGGTTCGCAATTGATCAGAGCAGCCACTTTTTCTGCAGCTTTTTTAACAGCGTTTTCAGCGGACCATCCGTAAGAGTGCAAATTGTTAGAAGGGTTTCCAAAATCTTCTTTAAAAAAGGGAAGCATGGACTCGATGACTTGCGGGTCGGGTTGACTAGTTGAATTATAGTCTAGGTAGATTGGATTTTTCATTTACCACTTTTCAAAGTTAATCTGGCAAGATTATTCTAGAACCTATGACGAGTCAAAAAAAGCCCCTTTTTCATTCTTATTTTGTTCAAAATAAACGCGTTGCGAAGTCTTTTTTTAAATGGAAAACAGTGGATTGCATGATTCAAGGAGTCGATCGCAAAATTTATTTTGAAAAGAAAAAAATCAAAGCCCCTGAACAATGGTCACAAAATGCCATCGACATCGCCGCAAGTAAATACTTGCGACGTTCTGTGGCCCAAGAAAATTCGATCGAAGCCCTCGTCGAGCGAATTGGAAAAGGATTTAAAAGTGCGATCCATCTCAGTCAACTTCTTAAAAATAATGTCGAAGAAAATTCTTTTTGCGAAGAACTTAAATATTTGATGTATTCACAAAAAGCAGCTTTTAATTCGCCCGTTTGGTTTAATTTAGGGTTAAAAGAAGCTTATAGTCTTTCTTCAAAAAGTGATCATTTCGCGTGGAACTTTAAAAAAAATAAAATTGAAAGTTATCATGATGCTTACTTAAGGCCACAGTGCTCGGCCTGCTTCATTCAATCAATTGATGATTCTCTTGAGTCTATTTTTGATCTTGTGAAAACAGAAGCAAAACTATTTAAATACGGCTCGGGATCTGGAACAAATTTTTCAACTTTACGATCAAAGTATGAATCCCTTTCCACAGGAGGAACAAGCTCAGGGCTGATTTCTTTTTTAGAAGTTTTAGATCGGGCGGCTGGTGCAATTAAATCAGGTGGAACGACTCGGAGGGCCGCTAAAATGGTCTGTTTGGATTTAGATCATCCCGAAATCGAAGATTTTATTCACTGGAAACAAAAAGAAGAAAAAAAAGCTTTTGCTTTGATTCATTCAGGTTACTCGGCCGATCTTGAAGGAGAAGCTTACAAAACAATTTCAGGACAGAACGCCAATAATTCAGTGCGTGTGCCTGATCGTTTTATGAAGCTGTTAGGAAAAAATAAAAAGTGGTCTTTGAAAAATCGCAATGGAAAAAAAATCAAAGAAATTTCAGCCGACGATTTATGGAATCAAATTTGTGAAGCTGCTTGGGATTGTGCTGACCCTGGTTTGCAATTTAACGACACGATCAATCGCTGGCACACCTGCCGTGACACAACTGAAATTCGCGCCAGCAATCCATGCTCAGAGTATATGTTTATTGATAATTCAGCTTGTAATTTAGCTTCACTCAATTTGGTGCAGTTTTTAGATCAAAATCAAAATTTAAAATTGAACGAATTGATGTCAGCCGCGCGCACTCTTTTTATTGCGCAAGAATCTTTAGTTGATTTTGCTAGTTACCCTACCGAAAAAATCGCCCAAAATTCTCATGATTACCGCCCGTTGGGATTAGGCTTTGCGAATTTAGGATCGCTTATTATGCAAAAAGGATTCAGTTATGATTCTGATGAAGGGCGCGCCTGGGCCGGATTTTTAACTGCGCTGATAACAGGAGTCGCGTACTTAACCAGTGCTGAAATGGCGCAGATCAAAGGTCCATTCAAAGAGTATTCAAAAAATAAAAAAAGTATGTTAGGCGTTCTTAAAAAACATCAAGCCGCATTAAAAAAAATTGATTGGTCGAAGCTATCACCAGACTATTTAGCTTTGACGACTCAACTTTGGGACGAGCTATTAGAAAAAGGAAAACGATACGGTTTTCGAAATGCTCAAGCCACTGTGATTGCGCCAACGGGTACTATTGGCCTAATCATGGATTGCGACACCACAGGAATTGAACCTGAATTTTCACTTGTTAAAACTAAAAAACTTTCTGGCGGGGGGCAACTTCAAATCGTGAATCAATCGGTTGTGGTGGCGCTGCAAAAATTAAATTATTCTTCAGCTGACATTGAGTCCATTCAAACAGAGCTATTAAAAACAAATTCTGTTTTAAAAACCAAAATCAAACCTGAACACGCAAAAATATTTTCTTCAGCGACGGGAGATTTATGTTTGTCGCCCGAAGCGCACTTAAAAATGCTAGCTGCTGTTCAGCCTTTTGTAAGCGGAGCCATTTCAAAAACTGTGAATATGCCAAACTCAGTGACCATTAAAGAAGTTAGCGAAATTTATTTACAAGCTTGGAAGCAAGGGCTAAAATCAGTCGCGATTTATCGGGATGGAAGTAAAATGGTACAACCACTTTCAGGTCAGAAATCAGTTGAGCCTAATCAATACCCAAAATGTTCAGAGTGCGGTTGCATGACAACGCTTGAATCTGGTTGCTATCGCTGCACCAATTGCGGTACAACAACCGCATGCGCCAGTTAACAAAATACATTACAGCTTTAATTATTTCTGTTGGTTTGATTTATTTTTTTTATAATCAAAAAAATAAATCACAAGAAATTCAAAACACAACGACACAGACCAAAACTAATCAAACACCTCAGTTAAGCAATCAAAATTCAGGGCCAGTTGTTAGCGCAGATTCAACATCAGCCAATTCAACTTCATCAAATTTTTCTGAGGAACAAAAAGATCCAGCGCTTATTCGATTTCAAAATTGGATCAAGATTGAATCACAAAATTTAAATCAGCCTCATGTGGATACCAAAAGTAAAGATCTAGAACTTAAAAAATTAGTCGAAAATTTTTCTGAAAAAGAAAAAGAAATTATTTTACAGACAGCTCTTAATATAAAGTACACGGCCAACGAAAGAATTTTAGCTGCGTACTTGTTAGTGCTAGATCAATCTTCGGCAAGCTCTGATCGCTTAAATCTTTTGGCTCAAAAAGCCTTGCCAGATTTTGGTCCTGCGAATCCCCATACCGAAGCTGAAACCCGCCGCGGCCAAGAGTTAGCTGTGCGCTATATGGCGGTTGACGAGCTTTTTAAAAGAGTGCAAATAAATCCCGAAGCTATTGAAACCCTTCAGAAATTGGCAAACAATGCAGAAAGTGCTGAAATTCGCAGCTACGTGCAGCGTAAGTTGAAGGAAATCCGATAATTGTGACTGAATCTTCTTAATTTTGTTGCAGGGCTTAGGGCTAGATGATTAAATTTTCTCGTCTTCAAATGAAGACGAGGGGGAATCATGAAAGTCTTAAACAAAGTCCTAATAGTCGCATTATCAACAACACTTTTTTCAATCGCTCGAGCAGATCTTGCTTCAGATGTTATTGTACCTAAAGAACCGCAAGCAAATTGCGTTTCAAAAGCAGAAATGCAAGAAATTGCAGGTCACTTTAATCAATTTGCACCGCAAGCCAACGCAGACTACTGCCTTGATGGTTCAACCACAGCGAATTTAATTTCGTCTTTGATGTTCATGCGTCATACTGCATTTGCTCCGACGATGAATCAAAGTAAAGACGAGTTATTTTCAGGTCGATTTGCAAAAAGTTGGTATGAGTACTTTATTGGTCGAATTGATACTCTTGAAGTTGTGAGTTCTTGTCCAAAAGGTGTTGTCGCCTATGTTTACGCTTTTGGCGGTAAAACGATGTATGCCTGTCCTTTAGCTTTAACAGACACTTTTTCATCTTTGGATCGCGCCAGTGTTTTTATGCACGAAGCTCGACACATCGATGGTTTCCCTCATATCACGTGCTCGAAAGGTCCACGCCAAGGTATTCAAGGCGCTTGTGACACAAGAATTTCAGACGGTGGATCTTACGCGGTCACTGTTGAGACTTATGCGCAGATTGCAAAGTTTGCGACTGAACTGCACCCCGCTTTAAGAGCTTACGCGCGTTCTTCAGCTGTTGTTTACGCCGACGAAGCTTTTGAAAACCAAGTTAAAATCAATCGCACTGAAAACCTTTTGTTGCTCACTGCAAATCTTGATTTTCAATCGATGAATGTTCAAACGGGTCAGATTACGGCTTTAGGTAAAGCGCCGGCGGCTGGTCATATTATTCACCGGGCTCAGCATTTAGTTTTGTTTCCAGATGATAAAACTTTAAAAGCTGAATACGTTTTTGCACGCAACGAAGGAGCGATTGCTCAATCACCAGGTGAATTATTTGTTGAGTACAATAGTCAAACTCCCGAGCAAAAAGCAAACCTTGTTGATTTCCACAGCGGAGCTCAATGGAGTGCTCGAGTTTACAAAAACTCAGTTAAATTTTTATGTGATCCAACTTCGCCGAACATGACTGAATTGCAAATCCCTGCGGGCCAGGTGGCAGCGAATTTAATTTATGTAAATGGCTATGATCGCGGTGCTTATTCTACAAACCTGATGATGCAATCAGGAGATATTTACGAGTTAGGTTGCGCAACTAAAGTGGCTTACTTAAAGGCATCTCCGGCTGTTAAAATTGATCAAAAGTACAAGCGTTTGTACAAAACGAACGGCAAAACGATGGCGCTATCAACTGACGGAAAATTATTTTCAGTTGAAGACGGAAAAGCGGTTCCAGTTGCAAGTGCTCCGGGAACTTACTTAGAGATTATTCCTCAACAAACTTTTGAGTTTTTTGAAACAAATTAATTTTTTAGAAAAATTAAATTTTAATAAAAAAGCCGATATAAAAATCGGCTTTTTTATTTTGAAGTCATCGAGTTCCAAGAATCAATACGTCGAAATATAAATCCCGAGAAATAAAGTAGGCCGCCTGTCATCATCAGACAAATCACACGCACAATCGAATTAGCTTCAGATAAGTCGTAAGTTAAAACTTTGATTGTTGAGATCATCAAAACGATAATTGATGACTTTGCAAAAAGCTGATCTTTGCGTTGATAACCGACCATCAGAATAATCAGTGCATAAGCAGCCCATGAAAATGAAACCACTAAAGATCCATATTCTTTGACCATATTGTAAATTGAAAAGATTGAAATTGCATGAGCCAAGCAGAGCAAAAGCTTAATTTTATCCATTTGTTTTTTTTGTTTGGCAAGATGAAGAGACACAAAAATCAAACACAAGCCATAGGCAAAGCCGTACAAAATATAATTAATCAAAAAATCATTACTTTGAATGACAAAGATTTCAAAGTAGTTCCAAATAAAAACTAAGCCTAAGACTAATTTTAAAGTTGATTTAAAAAATATCCAATTTTGGGGGATACGATTTCTGAAAAAATAAAAGGCCAGACAAAAAATTAGAAATAAAGGCGGTCGAAACAAATCGCTGCTGATCGAAAAAAAGATTGAATGAGTCAGTATAATCAGTGTTGCCGAGAAAAGCATATTTCCACTGGCTAAAGTTTTTTCTGAATCAAGGCGCTTGCGGCCAATAAAATAAAAACTGATTAATAAAGCAGAAAGTGAAAATGAAAACAAAGGCGCCCAATTCGGCTGAATTTTTGTAATCAAATTGTACTCAACAGCGTAAAAAAATAAAAGAATTGGTAGAAAACTTAAAGCCTCGCTTTCAGTGAGGGCTTTCTTATTTTTGATCGAATGATAAAGAATTCCAGAAGCATAAATTAAAAAATGAAAGAAAGTATAAATCACAGCAAGATGGATGAGTTCAAAAGGCGCATCCAAGGCAATTTTACTGCTGACAGCAATGGCTAAATAAGCCCCAATTAATGAAATAGGACGTGCAGCTAAGTAAACAGACATCACAGTAAATGTGACTGAAACTAATAAATAATCGATATTTGTAAAAGTCAGATCCGAACGAGCATTTAAAAAAAGTGGCAATACATAAGCGCCAAGTCCTGCAATAATTTGATAAATATTAAATTTAAACTCATCATACAAAAATAAGCAAAAAATACTGATGATTAAACTGATAATGATTCCCGCTTGTGGACTAATTAAGTTATAAAAAGTGGTCAGTCCAAAAGTTGCTAAGTAAAGTATGGCAACTCCAGCTGCGGGTAAATAACTAAAATACTCTTGATCGCGCTCTTTAAATAAAAAACCAAAGCCGATCAAACTAAAACCCAAAGTCGTAGCCAACACAACTTGACGAAGAGGAGTCAGCCAACCCGAATCAATTGATAGTTTAATTAAGTAGATCGCTGCAAAAGCAAAACACAAGACGCCAATAAGCCCTAAGATATTTCCGGTAGATTTTTTTTCTAATGGTATTGTAGTCACTTGCGCGACAGGTTGAGCTTGAACAGGGCTTGCGCTGGATTTTTGTATTGGTGAGATTAAACTCTCAATTCGCTCAAGTTTTATTTCAAGATTTGATAGACGTTCTTCGGTTGTCAGCATACAACTCCTTATTTATATATAAGGCTCTATCAGTCGCTTTTTTTTCTCAATTATAAAGTAGAATAATTAAATTTGCATAGACTAAAGTAGGAGTATTTTTTCATGAGATAAGCGACGATGATTTTCACATCGTCGCTGTTCGTTAATTCTTTTCGTATTTACGCCAGTGTGTGAGCTAAAAGCATTTCGCGATACTTTGGCAGTGGCCAAAGTTCGTCAGACACCATCAACTCGGCAGTATCCACAGCATCGCGAAGTTTAAAAGATGCGGGTTGAAGATCTTCAACGATCTCCCACATTCTTTTGTGCTCGTCGTGACCTTTGTGGGATTTTTCGACTTTATTTTTGAAGCTCGTGTAAGTTTCAAGAACTTTAGCGAAAATATCTTCGAATTCAGCAGTTCGAGTTTTATGAAGCTTCTTCAGCGAAGTTGAATTCATGGCTTCTTGCGCTTGTCCTAACTGGTTCATTTGTTTTTCTAAGGCTGGAATAATATAAGTGCTGGTCAGCTCTAAAAGACTAGTGTGCTCGATGTCTAAAGTTTTCACGTAGCGCTCGACGGCGATGTGGTATCTTGATTCGATTTCTTCTTTAGAAAGAACTTTTGTATCGACTAAAAATTGAGTCAATTTTTTGTCTTTCAGAATTTCTAAAGCGTCAGGAGTCGTATTCAGAATCGGAAGTCCGCGTTTTTTTGCATCCGCTTTCCACTCGTCTGAATAGCCATTGCCTGCAAATCGGATTGACTTGGTTTCTTTAACCACTTGTCTGATCAGTTCCATGACAGCTTCATCGCGCTTTTTCTTTTTTAAAAGATCACGTAAAGTTTCAGCGCACTCTTTAAATGAACTGGCTACGGCCGCATTTAAAAATGACATTGGAACAGCCACATTTTGTGACGAACCCACAGCGCGAAATTCAAATTTATTTCCTGTGAAAGCAAAAGGGCTTGTGCGATTTCGATCGGTGTAATCTTTAGAAATATTTGGAATTTGACTGACACCTAAATCAATAATTTGCTCGTCCGTTGCTTTTAAAGCCTTACCCTGTTCGATCGAGTTTAAAATATTTTCTAATAAACTTCCTAAGAAAACAGAAATAATCGCCGGAGGGGCCTCGTTGGCTCCCAAGCGGTGATCGTTACCTGGGCTTGCAATCGACGCACGAATGGCTGCTGCATTGTCGTTAACCGCTTTTAAAACAACGGCTAAGCAAGCAAGAAATCGTAAATTTTGATGAGGCGTGTGACCGGGCTCAAGTAAATTTTCGCCTTTATCATTCGCCATCGACCAGTTGTTGTGTTTTCCTGATCCATTCACGCCCGCAAAAGGTTTTTCATGAAGTAAGCAAACCATTCCGTGCTTTAAAGCCACGCGTTTTAAAACTTCCATGGTTAATAAATTGTGATCTGAAGCAATATTCATATCTTCAAAAATGGGTGCAAGCTCAAACTGCGAAGGTGCAACTTCGTTATGGCGTGTTTTTATTGGAATGCCTAATTTGTAAAGTTCAAATTCAGCTTCTTGCATAAAGGCTTTAATACGAGAAGGGATTGATCCAAAATAATGATCTTCTAATTGCTGACCTCGTGCTGAAGAAGCGCCTAAAAGTGTACGGCCTGTCATAATCAAATCAGGTCGAAGCGCGACAAAGTTTTTATCAACTAAAAAATACTCTTGCTCGGCGCCTAAAGTGGTTTGAACTTTTTTAGCGTCGACGTCTCCGACTAATTTTAAAAACTCAACAGCTTCTTTTGAAACAGCTTCGATGGATCTGAGCAGCGGAGTTTTATTGTCTAAGGCTTGTCCGTGATAACCAAAAAAAACAGTGGGGATGCAAAGAGTTTTTCCGTTTTCTTCTTCGATAATAAATAAGGGCGATGAAGGATCCCATGCTGTGTAACCGCGAGCCTCGAATGTCGAGCGCATTCCGCCTGATGGAAATGAAGACGCATCGGGTTCACCTTGAATCAATTGTGAGCCTGTGAATCTTTCGATCACGCGCAGTTCAGAGTGATTGGCGTGTTGAATTGAAATAAAAGCATCGTGTTTTTCAGCGGTTAAGCCCGTCATTGGTTGGAACCAGTGACAGAAGTGGGTTACACCTTTTGTCACAGACCACTCTTTAACAGCTGACGCGATAGATTCAGCTGTTTCTTTGGGTAATTTTTTTCCGTGATCTAAAGTTTTAAGTAGATGGCTGTAAGCATCTTTGGGAAGTTTTTCGCGCATTTGCGCTAAACCAAAAGTCATACATCCAAAGTATTCAGAGATCGGTGCTTCTTTTCCAAAAGCATCTTTGATCTTTTCGATTTTTCGCATGGGGGCCTCGATCGCAGCTTGAAAAGCCAGGGGTCTTTTTGGACCTGTCGCCTGAGTTGGCGTTGTCGTATTCATAGAATCTCCTTTTGTTGTCTCTAAAGAAATGAAATCAAAATCATCTCGTAGAAACAGGGTTATTAAGTTAAATCTTTAAGAACAAATGCTTTTAAAAATTCACTTAGTACCAGCTTAAAGTAAAATCCAGAGCAATGACAACTTTTTGCTTCTGATAACGCTTCAGTGTCAAAAGTTTTAAAAGCTTCAAAAACATCAAAGCGCGCAAAGTAAGCAAATTATCCAACAGTTCTGGACTCAACAGTGCCCTATTTTTTGTTTAAAATAGGACATGAAAAAAATTATTCTGTTTTTAGTTTTGGGTTTTTTATTTTCGTGCACAACAGCTGTCGTGAGTGAAAAACCAGTGGCTTCACCCCAAGTTGATCACTCAGGGCCAAGACCTTCTTTGGGAGGCAAATTTTTAGAACAGAATATTGATTTTGAGGGTCTTAAAAATTTTTTAAAACTAGAACGTCCGTACAATCAACTAGGCTACTCTGAAAAACGATTTAACACCTGCGAAGTTGGTTACGGGTATTCACGCTCAAATGATTGTCGTCCTAAAACATTTGTGGTGATTCACTTTCAACTGATGTGTCGCAATTCCGAGGGAACGATTTCTGAAGCCCTGACCCAAAATGATCTGCGTGCCATTTCGCGCCAAGAAGTCAGATGGAATTTAAAAAATGCAACAGGTCAAGTTTTAACAGACTCAGAAGGCTTTGGCGCAATTGCTATTGTGTCGGATGAATCGCAAAAATCACAAAGACTGCGCTTAACCGTCGGAAATGATTTTTTATTTTTAAAAGCCGGAGAAATCACACAGATGATCACTCCGAAATCGTGGTGCAATTAAAAGGAGTTTTAAGACTTAATCGAATTCCAAAGCGCGACCAAAGCCATTTCAGAAAAATACTGGCGACGTCGCTCACTCATTAAGGCTGACTTCATGGGCGCCTCAATGATCACTTGCTGAATTTCATTTTTTAGACTGAAAAGAACCAAACATTGATCTTCTTTGTAGGGAAGAAGAGCTAGAAAATGATCTTCGTTTTCAAAAAAATCGGGTGTGATATCTTTTTGCAGCGACTGTTTAAAGCTCCATTGATTTAATTTTTTTAAGCTGGTGTTGAGGCGATGATGAAGATAGCCCTGCGAAACATAATCGTAAAAAGTAAATTCAAATTCAGACAGTACGTCTGAAATATCTTCGGTGACATCAAGGAAATCACGAGTCACGGTTGAGTTCTTTAAGGCCTGATCAACTTTTTCAACCCAAGCTGAATAAATATTTTTGTCTGTTTCTTTGAAAGTGAGTTTCACTTCAACATAAGGTAAATGCACACGGTAGCCGATTTCTAAAGCGGATGGATTCGGAAGATCTTTTAAAGCGGCTTCAACTAAATATGCGATGTCAGATTCTCCAACGCCGATGGTGTCCCAAGCTTTAGTGATCAAGCGATCAAGGTTTTTTGTGTGATGGCGCATCCAAGTTTCTATGTGATCGCTCCAAACACGTTCAATTTCACGAGGCGGACCGGGAAGAACAAAAACTTTTTTCATTTCAGAATTTTGTTTTACTTCAAGACTAAATCCATGGGCTGTGCCTTCTGCATTCGTCAGTATTTCAGAACCTTTTGGAAAATAGCACTGCTGTTTTTGCATTTCACGAACTTGAAAACCTCTGGAGGTTAGGCGATCCACAATGTGAGTCCAAGAGGCTTCATTAAATTCCAAGGGAAGTTTAGACCAATCCGCAACAACTTCACGAGTAAAATCATCTGACGTTGGGCCAAGGCCTCCAGTGACGAAAATTAAATGACTTTGCTCACTGACAAAATCCAGCGCTTTCAAAATTAAATCTCGACGATCAGGAACTGTTAAATGCAAGTTTGTTTCGACTCCAAAAGATTTTAATTTTTCAGAAATTCTTGCGGCATTTCGATTGATAATTTGCCCGGCTGTGAGCTCTGTTCCTATTGCTAGTATTGATGCTTTCATGGGCACACCTTGTCTTGAAAAAACTTTATCTGAACTAACAATGCTGATACAGTCAAGCCCTACCGAATGTCGATTTATTTAAAGGATGATCCCATGAAGACGTGGAAAGATTTTGATTTATTCAACCCAACTGAAGAACATAAAATGTTACGCGACATGGTGAAATCTTTTGTTGTGAGTGAAGTCGAGCCCCAAGCCCACGAATTTGACCGCCATGAAAAATTTAATCTGCCTTTATTCAAAAAATTAAGTGAATTGGGATTACTTGGAATTACTGTTCCTGAAAATTACGGGGGCTCAGGTTTAGATGCGACAGCTGTTGTGATTGCTCATGAAGAATTATCAGCCAGTGATCCGGGATTTTGCTTGGCCTACTTGGCGCACACCTTATTGGCCGTGAATAATTTAGTGATCAATGGGTCTGAACTTCAAAAGAAAAAATATTTACCGGGGCTCAGTGACGGAAGTTTAATCGGAGCCATGGCGATGTCAGAGCCCGATTATGGAACTGATGTGATGGGAATGCAGACCACCGCTGTAAAACAAAATGATCAATATATTTTAAATGGTCGTAAAATGTGGATCACGAATGGTGCGATCGACGATCAAAAAACGGCCTGTGATTTTGTTTGGGTCTACGCAAAAACAGGCGAAAAAAACGGTCGCGCTTTACTTTCAACTTTTATCGTTGAAAAAAATGATGTGGGTTTTTATGTCGGTCAAAAAATTTCCGATAAACTTGGAATGCGCGCTTCGAACACCGCAGAACTTGTTTTTGAAAACTGCGTGATACCGGCAGATCGTTTAGTGGGCGCTGAAGGGGATTCGATGCACCACATGATGCGAAATCTTGAAATTGAAAGAGTCGGTCTTGCAGCGATGAGTTTAGGAATTGCGCGAAGATCAATTTCGATTATGAATAAATACGCGACGGAACGTCAATCTTTTGGAAAGCCTTTAAATTCTTTTGGACAAATTCAAAAATATATTGCTGAATCCTATGCTGAGTACAAAGCTTCGCAAGCTTATGTCTACGAAACAGCCCGACAACTTGATTTAAATAAAGAAGGCAATCGACTCGATTCCGATGGAGTCAAACTGGTTGCAACGACAATGGCAAAAAATGTGGCCGATCGTGCGATTCAAGTCTTAGGGGGCTATGGCTATGTGGGTGAATACATCGTCGAAAGGTTATGGCGCGACTCTAAATTACTTGAAATTGGTGGCGGCACACTTGAGGCTCATCAAAAAAATATCACTCGTGATTTATCTAAAGCGGGATTCTAGTGTTTCCTCTTTCAAAACAAATAGATTTATTTGGTGGACGTCTGCAAGCAGACTACAAAGACGTTTTGAAACATGTTTTTCCGCTACTCACTGAAGAGCGCCAAAAAAAAATTTCAGCTGTGGCCTCTGAAAGATGTTTTAATATTTCAGTCGTTTTAGAAAGTATTTATGATCGCGGTAACACAAGTGCCGTGATGCGCTCTGCTGAGGGTTTGGGGTTTGGAAATTTTCATGTCATTGAAACTTTCGAAAAATTTAAAGAAGCGAATCGTGTAACCCAAGGTGCTGATAAATGGCTAGAGGTTAAAAAATGGAAATCGACCAAAGATTGTGTTGCTGAGCTCAAAAAAAATAAAATTCGAATCTGCGTGACCAGTCTTGAAGCTTCGAAGCCTTTGCAGGAAATTGATTTTTCGACCCCGCTGGCGTTAGTTTTAGGAAATGAAAAAGACGGGGTTTCAAAAGAAATGCTTGATGCTGCCGACGAGCGTGTGATTCTACCGATGCCGGGCTTTGTGCAAAGCTTTAATATTTCAATCGCAGGGGCTTTGTGTTTGTACCATATTTGGTATGATCGCAAACAAAAGTTAGGAACAAACGCAGACTTAACGAAAGAGCAAATTGAAATTTTGAAAGCCTATTACGCTATGCGAACGATGGATTCAGCCGAGAGCATTTTAAAAAGCAAACTAAGCCTTTGATCAAAGCCTTTGTAAAATAAAACCCTTCATTAAGTTCTTCAAATCATCAGTTAATTCAAAATCAAGTGATAACATCGGTAAACGAACGATGTCGTACTTTTGCTTTTTTATTTTATCAGAGAATAAATCCAGAATTTCTTCACGCGTTCTTTTTTCAAAGTTACATGTAAATAGAATTCTTCCTTGAGGAGCTAAACACTGAAACATCAAATTTGTTAAATGAGGTAAATCATTTTCAAGTTTCCAAATGCCATCATTCGAGCGACCAAAAGTGGGTGGATCGCAAATAATCAAATCCCATTTTCTTTCGCGCTTGATAGACCCCTTTAAAAAGACAATTGAATCCTGAGCAAAAAATTCGTAGTTGCTGGGATCAAGATCATTTAGCTCGAAGTTTTCTTTGCCCCAGTCTAAAAATTTAGCGCTGACATCTACAGTGGTTACTTCAAGCGCACGGCCTAAAGCCGCATTGATCGAAAAACCCGAAGTGTAAGAAAATAAATTCAGAACGCGTTGGTTGTTCGCATTTTGTCTGACCCATTTTCGATTTTCACGCTGGTCTAAAAAAAGACCCGGAGAAAATCCGGAATCAAGTTTCAGTCTGTATTTCACTTTTTCTTCCAAAGCAATCCAATTGGTGTCGGCGTGACTTTCTATCGTTGCGCTTTCAAGGCCTCCGACGCCGTGGCCACGATCCAGCATATGTCGAATAACCACAAGCAAGTTTTTGGTGGTCGCAAATTTTTGAATCGAATCTTTTTCGTCTTGGGATAATCCGCTTTTAGAATAATCGTAAATCCAAAGCCGATCTGCAAAAACATCGGCGGCAATCGAATCAGACTCATCGTGAATCAGGCGGTAGGACTCTTGATTTTCGATTTCAAAGGTTCGGTCTCGTTTTAAAAAACACTCTTCAAGCAAACATTCTAAGTCTGAAATCATCGCTTCTTTAAAAAGCCCGCGTCGTTTAGCTTCGAAAGTGTGATCAATACCATCTAAAGTAAAATCAATTTGCGCAGAAAGTAAAGCTAAACGAAAAAACTTTGTGCCACCATGTTCTGAGTCTCCTAAAATAGGAATTTTTGCCATTTCAGCATGAAGCCTTATTTGATGAGGTTTTCCGGTCAGTGGTTTGGCTTTCCAAAGATTGTACTTTCCAACTTGTTCGATAAAATCAAAATCAGTTTCTGAGTTGTGTGGTAAATTTGAAAAATTCGCAAAAGTATTTTGTTTTTTATCAATATGTGATTGAACTTTAAAAGATTTGGATTCAATTTTTCGGTCGGTTAAAAAATAATAGGTTTTTTTAATTTCATGTTTTTCAAAAAGTTCTGAGAGCTTCTGAGCCCCTATTTTTGTTTTGGCAAAAAGCATCAAGCCCGAAGTTTCTTTGTCAAGTCGGTGAACAACGAATAAAGTTTGATTCAACTTTTCAGACAAATATTCGATAAATCCAAATTGCCCATCTGAAACACGATGGGTCCTAAGACCAAAACCTTTATTAACGACTATAAACTCATCAAATTCTTTGTAACG
>JAYTPD010000037.1:0-67012 GCA_043747435.1 Bdellovibrio sp.
GAGGTCTTTATTGAGACTCTAAAAAAATAAAAAATCTCAAAATTAGAATTTCGTTTTTAAATCGAATCTAGCGATTTACCCAGAAAATAAAAATGAGCCAAACTTTTTTAACAAAATACCGATAAGACCTTAGTCACAAAAAAGGAATTTTAAATGACTCAAATAGTACGTATATATATAGCTGCAATTTTTTTTCTACTTTCGGCTTGTGCTAAATCAGGTGGAGTGGCTCCAGATTTTGCATCAAATGTCACAAGTGCAAAACTTGTTTCATTTGCTGTTACGCCGACAAATACTTTTGTTCCTAAAAATCAAAATATTAAACTGACGGCAACAGGAACTTATGATGATGGAACAACTAAAGATATTTCTTCTTTAGTTTCATGGTCTGTTGATACCACCAATATTGCTTCAATCAGTGCTTCAGGTGTTATGAGTAACTCATGGACAGGCACTTCAGGTATTAAGGTTGTAAATGTCACTGCTGCATTAGATGGTATTTCGCATTCGTCTGTGATTAGCATAACCGTAGCAACAATAACTTCACTTTATGTTAATCCAAGCACGATCACTGTGAATCCATCAACAAATCAAAACGTCACTGTAAACGCCAATTTTTCTGATGGCTCAACAGTTGATGTGACAACGTCAGTGACTTGGCAAACAACAAACTCTGCAGTTGCTACAGCTAATCTTGGAACTGTCTCTGGATTTGCTTTGGGTAGCGCAACATTAACAGCCACGTACTCAACTCAGTCTGCGGCACTAGCCGTTACTGTCAGCAATGGCACCGCTGGAGGAGTCACATTAGGTAATGGTTTAGCAGGTGAGTATTACGATGGAATTAATTTTAATACTTTTTATGGATCAAGAACAGATTCAACGGTCGATTTTAACTGGGGAACAGGGCTTAATAATCTAGGACAAGCGGCTTATTTTTCTGTTCGCTGGTCTGGGCAAATCAGAGCACAAAAATCTGAAACTTATACATTCTATACTCAATCAGATGATGGTGTTCGTCTTTATATTGATGGTGTTCGAGTTATTAATAATTGGTCAGATCACGCGACCACTGAAAATACGTCATCGACAACATTTAATTGGACTGCCGATAGTATGCATACTGTTGTAGTCGAGTATTACGAAAATTATGGATATGCGGTCATTCAACTGAAATGGAGTAGCGCAACAACGCCTAAAGCTGTTGTACCTCAACAGTTTTTGTATTCTCCTTGATACAGAAATGAATATATCTGTATCTTCAGTTATAGCAGGCTTACTTTTTAGCTCTATTGGGCTTTGGCTTTTGCGAGAAGCAAAAAAAAGATCGAACCTTAAACTAATTCCTATTGCAATTCTTTTAATCGCGTACTCTTATTTTACGCCAACACCAATTTATGATTGGCTTGTCGGAATTTTTTTATGTGGCGTGGCTTATCAAGTTTGGGAGTAATTTAAAGCCAAGTTGTAAATAAGCACTAAAAATCTTTTTTGTTTAAAAATAAAAAAAATAACATAAACTGATCTCTAAAGTGCGAACACTATTTTGTTTTACCCGCAACTTAAGATTAGAAGATTTTCCCTTGCTGAGCGATGCTTGTAAAAACTCGACTGAAATTTTATTTGTTTTCAGCTGGAGAGATTTAATTAAACGAACAGGACCCTTTCGTCAACAATTTTTGATCGAATCCTTAATTGATTTAGACAATCAATTAAAAACTTTCAAGCATAAACTTTATATAACTAATTTAACCCTACCAGAATTTGTTGTTGCCGAGACAAAAAATAATCTGCAAAAAATTTATATCGAAGAAGACGTTAATTTTGAAGAACAAAATCAATTTCAAGAAATCAAAAAAATTACACAAATAGCGGCTCTAGACTTGATTTCAAAAAGAGATTCTACTCTAACAAATTTTAATAGTACGTTTGATTTGTTTGAAAACAAAAACATGATTTTTACTGAATTTAGAAAAAAAGTCGAAAAAAAACTTAACATTCGAAAAATAGAAGACAAAATATCAAAAATTCCTATATCTTTTGAACCATCTCAAAAAGAAAATTTTTTAAATTTAGATGAATTAAAAAAAAGAAATAACCCCCACCAATCTGTTTATAGAGGTGGAGAAATGCAGGCGATCAAGCATCTAGAAAATTATTTTTCTAATGCGTTGGATGTTTCAAACTACAAGAATACACGAAATGGCATGATACGTTTTGAAGATTCAACAAAACTTTCTCCATGGCTTTCGTTAGGCAGCCTGAGTTCGCAAAAAATTTATTATAGCCTCAAAGAGTTTGAAAAAAACCATGGAGCGAATGACTCCACCTATTGGATTTTTTTTGAATTATTATGGAGAGATTATTTTAAATATTATTCCTTTTTGAATAAAAATAAATTGTTTATAAAAGCCGGCATTCAAAGAAAACAAACCAAGTCATTGCCAAAAAAAGTTGAATTCAAATTATTTAATCAATGGAAGGCCGGAGCAACAGGTGTAGATTTCGTTGATGCAAATATGATCGAGCTTAGTCAAACAGGCTGGATGTCCAATCGAGGCCGACAAAATACAGCCAGCTTTCTTGTTAAACAGCTCAATGTAGATTGGCGCTTGGGTGCAGCCTATTTTGAAGAAATGCTAATTGATTATGACTGTTCAAGTAATTGGGGAAACTGGAGCTACTTGGCAGGAGTGGGCACAGACCCTCGTGATCGAACTTTTAATATTGAAAAACAAGCAAAAGATTATGACCCACAAAAGACATATATTCATAAATGGCTTTCAAAAAAATGAAAAATTTTAATTATTTTATAGGAATTGACCAAACGGGTGCTGTCGACGCAAAAGGACGTCCTAAAAAACTACATGCGTGCATTTATAATAAAAAACAGAATCTATTTTCTTTTTGTTTTTTGGATCAATTAAGTTGGCAACAGATATCAAATTATTTGCCGGCAAACGCTCAAAAAGAAGAAGTTTTTATTTTAATCGATAGTGTTTTTGGTTTGCCTAAAAAAGCAAAACATTTAAATAAATCAATTCGAAATCTTTTTCTAATGGCGAAAAACTATCAATTTGAAAAAAAGCCTTTTGGTTTATTGACAGCGTACAATTTTTTTAATCAATTTAAACCTCAAAATAAAACAATTCCAAAACGTAAAGCAGAAATTATTGCAGGAGCGAACAGCTTATTTTTACTTCATCCATTTCAAAAAAACATCAGTTGTGGAACATATCGAATTTGGAAAGAGTTATCTTACGATCCCTCATGGTATCAAGTTTGGCCTTTTGAAAACCACCAAAAAAATAAAGTTTATATCGCAGAAGGATACCCCAGTTATTATTGGAATAAGCTCTTTAATTTAAAAACAAGAGATACAGACTTGCTGCTGCGTACTTTACATAAAAACATACTCAAACAAATTATTTCTCACAAAGCTCAACTCAGTAAAGACAGTATAGATGCATTCGTTTTGGCTTACAGTGCAGCAAAAATTTTAGAAGACACTTTGTTTTTTGATAAGTCTTTTAAATCAATCGAAGGTTGGATACTGGGTGTGGGTCATTAAGGCATCAAAGCAATAAAACTTAAATTTCTTCCAGCTCTCTCTTTATCACGGCGAAAAGACCAAAATTCATTATTTGTTTTAGTATCTATAAGAGCACAATTTATTTCAAAATCTTTATTTGTTACAAATCTAATTTGAGATAAAATGATTTTATTTAGATCAACATAGTATTTCTCATTAATTTTTTTATAAAAACTTTTATCAGTCGAATCAAAATAGACATTTTTAAGTTTCAAGAAAATATCATAATCAATTTCAAAACTTTCTTGTAGCAAATGAGGTCCAACAAAAATTTCAAATTTTTTTTGATCCGAGCCTGTTTTTTCAAGCTGTAAAAGAGCTTTAACGATAATTTGATTTTCGACACCTTTCCAGCCGGCATGAACTGCAGCCACTCGATTTGTCTGAAGGCAGTAAATTAATATAGGCATGCAGTCGGCCGTTGAAATAAGCAAGGCTGCGTTTTTTTTAGACGAATAGTGAGAGTCTGCTTCAACAGTGTTATCAGAGGCTTCAACAGTTTTGCTCGAATGAGTTTGGCGTATTTTTAGAAGCTCAAAATTTGGAAATGATAATTTTATTTGTTCTAGAGTAGACTTTTTGTTTCCAAAAAATAAAAAGTATTTTGAATTTTTATAAAAAAGCCCTAGATCACTTTGAATAAAGTTATTTGTAAAGTTGATCACTTAAAAATCCATAAGAAACAATTTTCTGCAGATCTTTTGCTGGCCAAGCAGATTTAAAAAGCATTTCTTGGTCGAGCGTCGGGTGCATAAAACCTAATTCAGCTGCGTGTAGAAAAAATCGATCTAGTTTTTCGGCTTTAAATTTTTGGACACTGTAGCCGTATGATACATCTCCTACAAGTGGATGACCAAGCTCGCTTAAGTGTACCCGAATTTGATGAGTACGCCCTGTTTCTAATTTTAATTTTAAATAACTCATTGATGAAGCTTGAGCAATTTTTTCGTAGCTTGTGACAGCCCATTTTCCACCAGAAGTTGATTCATTAAAGGTCGTTATAATTTTATTATTCTCTTTCATAGAAGAATATCTTTTTCGATCGCTTGGATGGCGTACTAAATAAGATTGAATTTTCCCCTTGTTTTTTGGAAGCACTCCAGAAACTAAGCCGTAATAAATCCGATGAGTTGTTTTTTTTTGAAACTGTGAAGCTAATTTTTCATGAGCCAAGTCATTTTTTGCAACGACTAAAAGTCCACTTGTTTCTTTATCAATTCGATGAACGATGCCAGGTCGTTGTTCGTGTTTCATCGAAAGATTTTTTGTATAATGAAGTAGTGCATTCACTAAAGTATCTTGTTCGTGGCCCACTGCTGGATGCACGACTAATCCACTGGGCTTGTTAATTACAATTAAATCGTCATCTTCAAAAACGATGTCTAAGGGAAAATCGAAGGGAATAAGCTCAGAAGAAATTACTTCGGGTAAAAAAACTTCAACCAATTGATTAATTTTTAAAGCAAGCGACGAGCGCGCAATTTTTTGATCTACGGTTACAAGATTTTTTAAAATAAGATCTTGAGCAAAATTTCTTGAGATTATTTCAGGCAAACTGGTTAGGGCTCGATCTAGCCGCTGACCTACATACTCTTCTGTGACATAGAATTGAATTTGCTTCTTAGTTTTCAATCTTCTTACGATAAGTCTTCATGTATGAATCTGCGACCACTAGATCATTTAAGTTTAATAATCGCGCAATTTGAATCACGTAGCCGCGAACAAAAACGGCCGCTGGCAAATTAACAACATCCATTGTTTCAAGTGCTCTTAAATACCAGGGATTAATTTTAGTTTTTTCGTGCATGGTCTCGATCGAAATATTTTTGTACTCTCGCACGTTTTTTAAATCAGATCCAAGCCACTCTTTTTTATTTGAAATCTCTTTTTCAAATTCTGAATCAATCACATAATCTGTTGTTTTTTCTTGGACCTTTTTTTGAAACTCAGGAAAAAGTTCTAAACTCGCACTTTTTATGGCCTCGATCGTTAAGTCACTTTCAGAAAAATGCTTTGCTTGTCGGCGCTTTTCGTAAATATTGCGATAAGTTTGATTTCCTAATACAGAAAAAGCCTCATCAATCATATTTCTAAGAAGCTGTGCTTCTGTTGGGCTAAAAATGGAATTTAAAGCAGGGTTTTGAGCTGAATAAGTGCGCTTTGCTTTTTCGTAAGCCAAAGTAATGTCGTGTTGGGTTGCGTTTTGTGGAACGGCCAATATTTCGTAATAGTTATGTTTATTTTCTGTATTCATCTTAAATCGATAATACGGCTTCTTGCGTCGACCAATCAATAGTTATTCTTATTTGCTTAAAATAAGGGCTCGTATTTGATACCCTGGGCATTTTCTTCAGCTTCAGAATCTCTTAAATAAACAGGTACTAGTTCTGACCAATGTTGGGTTTTTTGTAAACCTAAATAGGCTATCTGCCCAAGTGTTGCAGCTGTAGGGTCATCTTTAAATGCTAAGTTTGTTTCTGAAAAATTTCGAACGAGGTTTCTTTTTAAATCTTCTGAAAAGTATTTTTCGTAAGCTTGATAACCATCGCCAACAACTAAACATTTTTCATCAATATGTTGAGGTAAGCGCTGAACTCTTTGCACAGAGGGCTTTTTAACGACATGAAGGCCAAGCTGGGGATTCCAGCGATATGTTGCTGTGTAGACCATATTTTTGTAAGCATTAATCATTGCTACAATCGGCAATTGAATCGTCGGATTTATTTGCGCCGCCGCAAAGGCCAAGCTGAAAAGCGAGTCGATTCCTAAGCAAGGTTTATCAAAGCAATATGAAAACGTTTTGATGGTATTTAAGCTAATTCTTATGCCCGTAAAGCTTCCGGGTCCAATACCTGTCACAAATAAATCAACATTTGAAATCGAAATTCCAGACTCTTTTAAACATTGTTCAACAAAAACATTTAAAACTTCAGAGTGAGAACCTTGGCGAACAGACTCTTTTGATGAAACAAGTTTGCCGTTTTTAAAAAGGGCGACACTTCCAAGAAGGGTACTTGTTTCGCAAGCTAAAATGATCATGTTTTAAAAAAGAATTTTGTAAAATCGTTGAACAAAGCCAAAACCATAAGCCCCATCAGTAACACAAAACCGATCTGTTGAGCGATCTCCATTTTTTTTACACTCAATGGAGATCCCTTTATAGCCTCGACAAAGTAAAATACAAGATGGCCTCCATCTAAAACAGGAATCGGTAATAAATTTAAAATAAATAAACTCACAGATAAAATACCCATCGTCATTAAAAAAGACTGCAGACCCATCTCGAAAGAATCTTTTGCTGCTTTGCCAATGGAGATCATACCGCCAATATTTTTATGAGAAACTTCACCCTGAAAAAGTTTAATAAATGAGAAAACCGTCATGCTACTGATATCGATTGTTCGACCGAAGCCTTTTTGAATTGAAGCAAAAACTGATTTCGATTGAACTTTCGTCATTTCAGGTTGCGCAAAAGCAACCATGGGCACGATCCCAATTGTGTAACGTTTGTCTTCTTGGCCCATCGCTGTCATTTGGCTTGTCACAAGCGGCGTAATTTTTTTTGTGAGCTCTGTGCCATCCCGAATCAAAGTGATATTAAGAGCTTCTTTTCCGTCAAATGATTTTATCGAGTTAAGTACTTCTTCCCATTTATTCAGTTTTTTTGAATTAATCGCAATCAGCTTATCATTCTTTTTTAAGTCAGCCATTTCAGCCGGAGAACCTTTGACGACTTGATCTAAATAAAGTTCTGAGTATTCTAAACCAAAATCAGAAATTGATTTGAATTTTTTTAAGTCAGCTAGCTTCAAAGAAATTTTTGACTTTGAGCGAGCCGTTTCATTTTCTGAATTACGTTCGACTTCAAAATCAATCATATCAGTTGATAATGAATTTACAGATCCAAAGAAAATTTCAAGATCACTCCATCGTGCTATTTTTTTTGAGTCAACAGAGACAATTTCGTCACCGGTTTTAAAGCCAGCCTTAAAAGCTGGCGATCCGTATAAAACTCCAACAACAGATCCACGTGCTAAAGATTGAACGCCTTCGATTGTTCCCACTACGGTCTCGGATGAAAAAATATTAGGATTTTTCATTGAGCCCACTTCAAGAGTCAGTGTTTTTTGTTCTTTATTTGCTGACGCAATTAACATCGAAATTTTTTGACCTTTGAATTGGTTCAGTGTTTTTTGAAAATCTTCATAGCTTTGAATTGCAATCTGATTAATTTGCAAAATGCGATCTCCTGATTGCAATCCGGCTGACGCGGCGATAGAGCCCACTTCGACTTCGGCAACGACGGCAGAACGAGTTTCTTCACCGAGCTCAACGATTAAAGTAAATAAAAAAGCTGCAAAGAAAAAATTCATTAACGGTCCAGCCAAAACAATGGCAATTCTTTGCCAAACGGTTTTGTGAGTAAATGAAACTTTTTTTTCTTCTTCAGTAAAAGGAACACTTGTTTCATCATCAGCCATTTTAAGGGGCTGCTCGCCGAACATTTTAACGTAACCACCTAGAGGTATTAATGAAATACAATAAGTTGTGTCGCCACGCTTGTAGCTGAAAATCTTTTTTCCAAAACCCAACGAAAATATCTCAACACGAACTCCACAAAACCGAGCCACTAAAAAATGTCCCAGCTCATGAACAAAAATGAGTATTCCCAACAAGATAACAAAAGGAACAACGTTTGCGTAAATTTGCCCTAAGATTGTCGCTAAAAACATAATGGTCTCGCATCCTGTAAGAGTGTTATTTCATTTTAAACGATTACACAGTCACGTCTAGTCAGCCTGTGTATTTTGACTCAAATCACGACGAGACAAAGGCCGAGAGGCCTAAAAACAACATTTAAAGCGAAAAATAGGTCGCAGCGACATAAAAAAGTGGCGCCGAAAGTAGAACTCCGTCAAGGCGGTCTAATACTCCACCATGGCCCGGCATAATAGAGCCCGAATCTTTAACTCCAGAAACGCGCTTCATTAAAGATTCAAAAAAATCTCCGACTTGACCAAAAAATCCGCCCCAAAACCCAGTTAATATTAAAATGTAAATAGGCGTATTGGGTAAAGCGAATTTAAATAAAACGGCGGCTATAGTCGAAAATAAAAGTCCTCCGATAGAGCCCTGTAAACTTTTATTTGGAGATAACTGAGGAGCTAATTTTGTTTTTCCAAAATTGATTCCAAAAATGTAAGCTCCAACATCTCCGGCTAAAACCACAGACAATAAACACAAAAACCATTCCATTCCGTTATTGGTTTGAGACGTCCAAACGACTGTAGCAGGCAAAAAACAAGTGTAAATCAAGCCCAAACAATTTTTTGCAATAAATGTTAAAATTTGATCTAAGCTTTGAAAAGATTTGTGAAATAGAACGCCTAAGCAAGTGACTAAAACAAAACTAAAAATAATCGCCGCACCCGCCATCGAGCGCATGTGTTCTTGAGTTATAATTAAAAAAATTGAAGTCGCTAAAAAAACTAAAAGTCTTTTTACGAAGCGTGGATATGTTTGGTTAAAAAACAATCGAGCAATTTCAAAAGATCCACGGATGACAACTAATAACGTAAGAATATAAATACCAACATCACCTAAGTAATAAAGTGTAAAAAATAAAATAAGAAGTGCGACGAAAGCTGATAAAATTCTAGATGAAAGATTTTTCATGATCAGAAAGAACCTTTCCAAATCGGCGATCGCGCTGATAGTAGTTTTGGCAGGCACGAGCGAAATCTTCTGTCGAGTAATCAGGCCACAAAACCGAGCTGAAATAAAGCTCGCTGTAAGCCGATTGCCACATTAAAAAATTAGATAATCGGCTTTCCCCACTTGTGCGAATAATCAGATCGGGATCTGGAGTGTTCATAGTCATCAAGTTTTTAGAAACAAGAGCTTCGTTAATTTGGTCCAAATCAATGAGTCCCGCTTTGTAATCCTGGGCAATTCGTTTTGTAGCTAAAACGATTTCTTGTCGTGAGCTGTAGCTGATTGCAAAAGTTAACTGTAGCCCCGTATTATTTTGAGTTAAACGTTCTGTTTGTGATATGGCTTTTTGAATTTCAAAGGGTAGTTTTTTAATTTCACCTATGACATTAAAACGGATATTTTTTTTATGTAAGTTTTCGCTCTCTTTATTTAGATAGCGCGAAAGAAGTCTCATCAAAAACGAAACTTCTGTTTCGGGTCTTGACCAATTTTCGGTACTGAAAGTGTACAGTGTTAAATTTTTGAGGTTCTGATCTGAAGCGTAAGTAATAATTTTTTTAGCTACTCGCGCGCCTTTAATGTGGCCGAATGTACGAGGCTTATTGCGCAACTGAGCCCAGCGTCCATTCCCATCCATAATAATTGCAACGTGATGTAGTTTTTTAAACATTTTTGTAGATCAAATTGTTAAAATTGACTTTTCTTTTTCAACAGTCAAAGCGTCTACTTTTTTGATGTAATCATCGGTAATTTTTTGGACATCAGCTTCAGCTTTTTTAGCTTCATCTTCGCTGATGAGTTTATCTTTAGCTGCTTTTTTAACTTCTTCGTTGGCATCGCGGCGAACTAAACGAACAGCTACACGCGCCTCTTCAGCAATTTTTTTAACTTGTTTTGCTAAATCTTTTCGGCGCTCTTCTGTTAAATCAGGAACTTTTAAGCGAATAACTTTACCATCGTTAATTGGAGCCATGCCAATATCTGATTTAACTAAAGCTTGCTCAATTTCTTTCAACACAGAAGACTCCCAGGGAGAAATTAAAAATGTTTTTGCATCGGGAGTCGACACAGAAGCCACTTGATTGAGCGGAGCTTGCTGGCCGTAGTAATTAATGCGAATTGAATCCAACATTGAAACTTGGGCTTTACCTGTTCTTACTTTTTTGAAGTCTTCACCAAGAGCTGCAATTGTTTTTTCCATACGAGCTTGAGCATTTTTTTTAGTTTGTTCTAACACGGCTAGATCTCCTTGATTAAATTTAACTAATGAATCGTTAAAAAGTCTAAGTAATTAATGAACCAAGGTTCCAATACTTTCACCCAAGACAGCTTTTAAGATATTACCCGGACGGGCTAAATCAAAAGTCATAATCGGCAATTTGTTGTCCATGCAAAGACTAATCGCGGTTGAGTCCATGACTTGCAGCCCTTGTTTGAGCACGTCGATGTAGCTAATTTTATCGTATTTTTTTGCATCTTTATTCTTAACGGGGTCCTTATCGTAAATTCCATCAACTTTGGTGGCTTTCATCAAGACTTGAGCGTTTATTTCCATAGCCCGTAACGAAGCGGCTGTGTCTGTTGTAAAATAAGGATTTCCCGTGCCTGCTCCAAAAATAACAATGCGCCCTTTTTCAAGATGGCGAATCGCGCGTCGTCGAATGTAGGGTTCAGCAATTTCGGCCATTTCAATCGCCGACTGAACGCGTGTGGGAACATTTTCTTTTTCAAGGGCATCTTGTAAAGCCAATGCATTAATGCACGTAGCAAGCATTCCCATGTAGTCAGAACTTGCACGGTCCATACCCTCAGCCGAGGCGGCAACACCGCGAAAAATATTTCCTCCGCCGATGACCAAACCAATTTCGACACCGGTTTGATGAGCTATTTTAACATCCTGAGCGATTTGTTTCAGAACCGTCGTGTTGATTCCTGTTCCTTGATTTCCGGCAAGGGCCTCGCCACTTAATTTTAAAAGAATTCTTTTGTAAACGGGTTTATTCAAAATAGCCCTCCGGCAAGAAACAAGATTATGTAGGCAAAAAAAAACCCACCAAGGTGGGTTTTAGGAAGCTAGTGAGTTTTAGTTTGGGCCGCAACTTCGGCCGCAAAATCGACAACTTTCTTTTCGATTCCGGCGCCGAGTTCAAAACGTACAAAGCGCTTAATTGTTAAATCTCCACCTGATTTTTTAGAAGCTTCTTTCATATAGTCTGAAACTTTTTGTTCTGGATTTTTAACAAACGCTTGATCCAGCAAAGAATTTTCAGCTAAAAATTTACGTATTTGGCCTTCAACGATTTTATCGATCATTTCGGGTTTTTTACCTTGCTCAAGATTTTTTTGCTTTAAAATATCTTTTTCTTTAGCAACGACTTCTTTTGGAATTAAATCAGAAGATAAAGTCATTGGGTTCATCGCAGCGATATGCAAGCAAACATCAGATGCAAAAGTTTTTGCTTCAGCAGATTGGCCCGCAGCGGCTGTTGAAGCCGAAACTTCAATCATCACACCGATTTTACCTTCACCATGAATGTAAGTGTGAACTAAACCTTCGCCAGTTAAAGTGTATTTTTCTGAGCGACGTATCACAATGTTTTCACCTAAAGTTGCAATCGCTTCTTTGAGTGAATCACCGACAGTTTTACCAGCGTGAGGCTGCTCTAAAATCGGAGCTGTTGAAGTTGAAGTTAAAACATGCTGAGTGACTGCATTGACGAAATTTTTGAATCCATCATTTCTTGAAACAAAATCAGTTTCAGAATTGATTTCAACAACGGCTGCTGTTTTTCCGCTGGTCGCCGCATTCACTAGGCCTTCGGCTGCGATGCGATCTGATTTTTTAGCGGCGGCTGATAAGCCCTTTACTCGTAACCACTCAACCGCGGCCTCAAAATCACCTTTTGATTCTTCTAAAGCTTTTTTACAATCCATCATTCCTGCGCTTGTTTTTTCGCGCAGCTCTTTAACCATAGTTGCAGAGATCGACATAAACAGTCTCCTTAAATAAATTTAAATTAAAATAATAAATTCAGAACGAAGCTGCAGAAATTATTCTGCAGGCTCTTCTTTGTTTTCGTTTAACTCAGCTTCGATTTCGACTAGATCAGCTGTTCCAGCGGCAACAAGCTTACGCGTTTTGTTGGCTTTAACAACTGTCGGGCCCGCAGGCTTTTTATCTTCAGCCTTAACAGGTCCGCGACCCGTCGCACGTGCTGGTCGGCGAGAATCTTGGGCTGCTGCTTGAACATCGCCCTTTTCTTTAGCCAAATCAGAACCTTTATCAGTTTGAGTTCGTAATTTTTGTTCCCAAACCTGAGCTCCTTCAATAAAAGCATCAGCTACTAAATTAGAAAATAATTTAATCGCACGAATTGCATCATCATTTCCAGGAATTGGATAATCAACTGCTTCAGGATCTGAATTTGTGTCGGCAATCGCAACAACTTTGATACCTAATTTCTTAGCTTCAGCAATAGCGATGTGTTCTTTTGGCATATCGACAACGAACATCACTTTTGGAAGTGCTTTCATGTCTTTGATACCTTCAAGATATTCAGTTAAACGAATAGCTTCATTATCAAGACCCGCGCGTTCTTTTTTAGTTAATAAATTATAATCGCCTTTTTCTTTCATGGCATCGATTTTACGTAAACGATCGATTGAGGCTTTGATCGTTTCAAAGTTCGTCAACATTCCGCCAAGCCAACGCTTAGTTACGAAAAATTGACCACATTTTTTTGCCGCTTCTTGAATGGGCTCAATAGCTTGCTTTTTTGTTCCAACAAAAATAGCGCCGCCGCCGTTGGCTGCGATATCTTTTACGAATTCAGCCGCTTGATTAGCGCGAACCACAGTCTTTTGAAGGTCAATAATATGAATGCCTCCGCGAGCTGTGTAAACATAGGGTTTCATTTTTGGGTTCCAACGAGACGTTTGGTGTCCGAAGTGAACTCCGGCGTCTAACATTTCTTTCATGGTGACTTGTGCCATGTGTAAGTCCTTTCTGGTTATTCCTCCGACGGGCAGAGCTTGAAGTTTTTCAAGTGTACTCACCCAAAAACGTTTTTTTTCGTTTTTGGTTTTGTGAGACCAGTGAAATACCTGTCGTGTGTATTTGTGGAAAACAGAGTTAACATAGTGAATTCCCTAGGGCAAGAAATGGTTTTTCGCCGTAGGTCTACGGCGTTCACTTGCGAGGGCCTGCTTAGTTAATTAAAAACTCAATAATTACAAATACTTATGTGCTACACTGCCAGTTGTTAAAAAACTGGTCCAGGGCACAGGTTGATTAAAAGTTCTGTTCGTTTTAAAAAATAATGGAGTGAGGTGCGTGTGCTAAAAATTATTTTGGTATTGATGACGACGGTTTTTTTTATTCAAGCAAAAGCGATTGAAAACGACGCCGAAAAAGAACTGGTGAAAGCAGCGATTAGCTCGCACATGGATGAAATGCGCAAATGTTTTAACGAGACTTATAAAAAACATAAAAAAGTTGAAGCTAAGGTCGCTTTTGATTTTGATATCGATGATCAAGGTCATCTTGTGAAGACAGAATTAAATTCTAAAAAAACAAATTTAAATAATGAAGAGTTAAATCAATGTATGACAGAAAAATTTAAAACTTGGTTTTTTACTCCGTCCCCAAAAGGCACGGTGCTTAAAGTAACGTATCCTTTTTCATTTAAAAAAAGAAATTAGATCAAGTTCGTTTTAAAGGTCGGCGCTTTGTTCGCGGGGCTCTTCGTCAGAGACAGGGATAGTTTCTAAAAGTTCACCGGCTTGAAAGCCCATGGCGGCTAAAACCAATTGTGACTGCTGTAGCGAGGCCAAAAGATTTTTTGAATGTGAAAATTGTGTCGAGGCCATCCATAAGTTTGGAACTTTCGGTAGAGTTAAACTTGCTGTTAGTTTTAAATCGGCGCCGGATAAAGCTGGTGTTACAAAAATTCTTTCTTTAACAACAGATTCGTAAATTTCTGGAAAGGCTCTTTTGATTTGGCGTTTGATCTTTTTTAAAACGATCCCGATGTTTTCAGTATCCTCAGCAAGTTCTGTATCAATGAAACTCATCCACTGCGAAATTTGACCATCGTTGGTAGGTTGGTCGATAGATACTTTTGTTGCATCGGGCAAGAAGCGCCCGATGCAAGGCCCGATTTCGTCATCAGTTGTGCCATTCAGAACAAAGATATTTTCTTTTGGATTTTTTATTTGATGAAATAAATCTAAACACACGGCCTGCCAAGCTTGAGATTTTTTAAGTTTGGCCTTAGCTCGTAAATTTAAAATTTCATCGGAAACAAGTAGGCCTAAATCTTTCGGCGGCCCTGTGAATATAAAGTTTCTTGCATGAAATTGTTTTGATCCGTTGACGATCACATGGGTTAGTTGAGGTTGTTCGCTGTCCATGTTTTCAAAACCAAATTTTGTGACGATCGATTTCAGTTGAATTTTGTCTTGTAAAGAATTTTGAAGTTTTTGAATCCACTGGTAAGGAGTTGTAGAAAGCACCGCTTCTTTATTTGATAAAAAGTAAGAAAGCTGATCGTAAAATTCGACCGACTTTTCTCCAAAGCCGACAAAGCTTTTGAATCCGCTTGATTCGTATGTTTCTGGAATATTTTCAACAACTTCTTTAAGAACAGTCATTTGTAAAACACTTTCTAGAAAGCTAAGGGATTTTAAAGATGCATCAGTCGCCGGAAAAAAGCGTAGACCATTGTTAATCGTTTGTTGATGAAGTAAGGCCGAACGATTGTCTCCGCCGGAAAAGTCCTGGGCTTCTAAAATAAGGATATTGTTTGTCTCTTGATTTATTTTTTGGGCTATCGTTAGGCCCGTTAAACCGCTTCCAATGATGATATAATCGTAGATGTGCATATGATTACGATGTTCTAACTGTGTAGCGACTTGCAAGAAAATCCGCAGAAAAAGTTAACTAACGCATTTAATCACGATGCGCAAAATAGCTCTGACAAATGGTTTCAAGCAAGCATGCTTATCTAAAAAGCAAGCAAGGCTTGGCGAAATAAAATAGTAATATAAAACAAATTTGCGTCCTAAAAATGAATTTTTTAATTTTTCATCGCGATATTGTCTTAAAAATTGAACTTCATTTGATAGCGGTATTTCAAAGGCCGAAGTTGCAATGAAACAACGAGCTCGTTTTGTTCGCGCTGACGCTAAAAAACTTTTTATGACTTCGGGATGCTTGGCGTGTCTTTGAAAAATGGCCGCTTTTTTAATAAGGTCAGCAAAAATAGGCGTGTAAGGTAAAAATGCAGAAAGTTGTTTTGCCGCAAGCTTTTGTCGATCGCCATATTGATCGCTTGTATCGTAGACTCTCACAAGATCCCAATAAACTCCGGCAATGACTGTGAGCTCAGTCGTTTTTGCGGCCTCTTTTAAAATTTGTGGCTTCAAGCCTCCGGGCGGGCATTCGAAACAAATTTCTAAAAGCTTTAGGTATTTTTCGTAAGAGATCGCCGCTTCAGAATAAAAATGATTGGCCATCATCGTATGGCCTTGTTTAACTAGGCCCGTTCGAGACTTCCATAGTTTTACTTTGCGTTCGTCTTTAGCGCGTTCTTGGGCCATTAGTAAGCCGCCAGAGCCTGACGCTTTTTTTCGAAGAGTTGACATACAAGATCGGCAAACTTCATCAGGAACAGGATAGTTTGCATCAAGCTGCTTGATTCGATACCTGACATCGACTTCAACGGGTCTGATTTCAGATACATCTAATGCGCATTGTGGACACTTCACCATATCATTATTATTTTATAACAAGTTCAGCGGGTCAACATCGACAATCACTTTAACCTGAGCAGGAATCCACTTCGAATCACTTAATAAGCGACGAATAAACTGGTTCAGCATCTTGGGCTGAGGCGATTTGAACAAAATATGATAACGAAACTGATTTCTGAGCTTCGCAATCGGCGCAGCAGCAGGACCTAGGACTTCGACTGGACTAAAAGCTTCATACTTTTCTTTAAGAAGTTGGGCTCGTCTAGAAATCAACGAAGCCGTTTGCTTTACTTTATCAAGATCTAAAGCCTGAATGCGAATCGCAACCATTTTGTGAAAAGGCGGGTAGTTCAACTGCTGCCGATGGGTTAACTCGTTTTGCACAAAGCCTTCGTAATCATGAACCTGAGAGAACTGAACGGATTCGTGTGACGTATTGTAAGTTTGGATAACAACTTTACCGGGATTTTCATGAGCGCCCACGTGGCGCCCCGAACGGCCGCTCATTTGCGTGATGAGTTGAAAACTTTTTTCTGACGCACGAAAATCGGGTAAATTAAACCCCACATCGGCCAACAAAAGCCCGACTAACTTGAGGTGAGGAAAATCTAAACCTTTGGCAATCATTTGGGTGCCAATCAAGATGTCAATTTCTTTGTTTTCCATTTTCGTAACAAGCTCTTCCATTTCCAAACGTGATTGAACTTCGTCACGATCGGCGCGCGCAATCGCATTGTCGGGAAATAATTTTTTTAAATCCTCTTCAACTTTTTCAGTTCCAAGGCCCATCGACGTCAGTTCGCCTTCTTTGCAATCGGGGCATTTAGTTTTAGCATTTTCATGATAGTCGCAGTAGTGACAAACCAAATGAGTATTCGCATGCAAAGTTAAGCTGATGTCGCAGTTCGGGCAGTCGACAGAATAACCGCAGCCTGAACAAAAAAGCATATTTGCGATACCACGCCGATTTAAAAGCAAAGCGACTTGATGGTTTTGCGCCAAACTTTCGCGAATTTCAGAGTAAAGTTTTTGCGAAAGCCAGTAAGGCTTTTCTTGAGATTTTTTTTCAAGATCTTTTTCAAGACGCATATCAATGACTTCAATTTCTGGCAATGGTCGATTTTCAACTCGAAATTTAAGCTGATGCAGATGATATTTATGATCTTGAGCATTTTTCCAAGAATCTAAACTTGGAGTCGCCGACCCCAATATGACTGGGCAGTTCATAAAGCGGCCTAACATGATGGCCGCATCACGACCGTTGTACTTCAGTTTTTCATCTTGTTTGAAACTGGATTCATGTTCTTCATCAATAACAATCAGTCCTAAATTTTCTATCGGACAAAATAAGGCCGAGCGAGCTCCGATTAAAATATCCTTGCGGCCCTCAACAATTTCCCACCATTGGTTGGTGCGCTCGCGGTCGGTTAGTTGTGAATGAAGCACGGCGATTCGGTCTCCGAAGCGCTCGGCAAAGCGCTGAATCAGCTGCGGTGTTAAAGCAATTTCGGGCAGTAAAAATAAACCCCGTTTGTTTTCGGACAATGTTTTTTCAAAAAGCTGAAGATAAATTTCGGTTTTTCCCGATCCAGTTACACCGTGAACTAGGTGTGTTGCAAAACCCGAAGTTTGATTAATTTCACTAAGGCATTTTTGCTGCTCTTGAGTCAAATCGTGCAAAGCTTTTTTTTCAACGACGGGAATCACAGAGGGCCTTTGGCTTGCGCGCTCTTTTTTAGTTTTTCGAAGAGGTGGGTAGCAAAGCTGAATAACTTGGCCCAAAGGATGAATGTAATAATCAGAAACCCACTCAAGCCATTTCAAGAAAGGGTCTTTCAGCGCAGGCCACTCGTTGTCCAAAGAAATTATTTTCTTTAATTCATATTTTGGCTTTTGATCAGCGACAGTTTCAGTGAAGACTTCAACGACAAGGCCTTTCACATTTCTTTGACCAAGTGGAGCATTGATCAAGCTTCCGCGCACGACTTCAAAATCAGAATTCAGTTCGTAAGTTAAAGGTTCGTTAAGAGGAGCGTCGACAGCTACTTTCGCCAGAAGGCGGGGCATTATCTAAACCTCTTATAGAACTCTTCGATCATTAAGCCCATCGAATTTTTATTTGAAACAAAAATTTCAGAAGGTGTTTCTAAACTTCGTGGATAAAATGTTTCAGCGCTGACTTTGGTTTTGTCGCTGATACTTCGAACTTTGATTACAACAGTTTTTCCAGCCCAATCCAGTTTTTTTGTTTTTGGGTAAGTCAGCGAAGTGTTGATAACCGCGTAATCATCAAAAACAACTTCAGCTTCGCTTGGAAGTCTGATTTTCTGAATTTGAAACGAGTCTTGTCCGATCCAGATTTGAGGTTTCAAGATCTCAGTTGACATATCACCCACAGCAAATGCAATCACTCCATTAGCTCGTGATAAACGAACATTTGGATTAATTGTCAGCTCATTTAAATACATTTTGTAAGAATCGATCGAGCGTATTGATAAATAGCGTTCAAAAAAATCGCGCCCAACAATTTCAGTCAGTTTGTTTTTTCCAACAAGCGTTGTTCGATTTTTTCCGTTGTAGACAGCCATAATTTTTACAATGTCTTTCAATTCGCCAAGACCCGTGGCTGTGAGCTTTAGATTCTTATCGCCTTCGATCAGCCAGCTTTCGTGAACAGCCACTTCTTGAAGGCCGTCTTTAAAGTAGACATCTTGTTCGACTGAAATAATTTTTTGGCCGCTCAAAGCAATATTTTTTTCTAAGATCAGGTCGAGAGGCAAAATAAAACCGTAAGAAAATAAACTAAATGTCTGGACTAAAGTCAGTAGCAATAATGTTTTCATCATAAAAATATATCATAATGAAACAAGATGTTGAGTCTAAATAAAGCCACAAGCGGAAGCTAACGGAACGTGTTACTATGAAATTGGTGAAAAGTTTTGCTGTCATCCTATTTATCACAGTGATTATCATGTCTTTTCAGAACTGCAGCCCTGCGCAAAACACAGGTTTGTTAGGCGCTAAAACGGACTCATCATCACTTGTTACAAGCGTTGTCGATTCCACTCCGTTTGCTTATGACATGGTGGTCGATACGATCTCATACAACTCTTGTGTGGGCTCAGATCTGAACAATTCGGGAATTCATGGAATCAAAGTGGGAGTCAATGAAGGCTTTGTCGACTCAAATGGGTCAGGCATCGTCAAGGCCGGAATAAAACTTCGAACAGATTTTCTACAGTATGTTGGTAAAAATATTTCGCCGATCTATCCATCGACAGTTATTACTCCAGCACAGATTCAAAACTTATTACAAAATTCAAAAGCGAATAAAAATGCTTACATTCAGTATGCCGTCCGAAAAAGATCCGATCTTTCTGTAGCCCCAGATGTCATTCAACCCTCGGCAACGACAGCGGTTACCTATTTGCGTGATGGCTTTGTTGAAAACGCTCCGCTGTATGCAGATCCCGTTTTAACTGCGCTAACAAAGAATGTTCAGTTCGGCGAAAACGGCTTGATCCTTTCTGAAGGCCCGCGCATTTATAATTTGCACGATGTAGGCGCGCCTCAAGCGATCGAAGCTTCTTTTGGTTATTCGAATTACGCGGACGAAACTTACCCTGCAACATCTGGCCAAAGCGTTGACGAGCCCTATGGTTTTGGTGAAGCCTATTCAGACCGAGTTCGTCAAAGATTTAATTCGGCAGGATCAGACAAATATATTTTAGCGGTTACTTTCGGAGACCCCAACACAGGCAGTGCCGACAACGGGCTTAATTCTCCGGTTCGAAAAAGTTCATCAGACACAACAAAGGCCTACGGAAGATCTTTTACGTTTCGATTCGATTCAGCCAGTACCAAAGCGGGCTGGAGAAGTAATTTACTTAAACAAGTCTCAGAATCAAATTTAGTTGATAACACGCCGGCCAGCGGAGCTTCTTGGAGCTGTGAAAATACGGTGATCATGAAGCCAAACCAGTGGAACAACAGTCAATTGAACGAGCCTGCTTGCGTTCCATTAATTTCGGCCGATCTGCAAAACGCCAGTGTCGCTGGAAAAGTTAAAAGATTGCGCCGACATTATTTAGACGCAAATTGGAACATCGGTTTCTATTATGCAAAGAACGCTGTTTACAATCCGGGGACTCGAACCAGCCAGCCGCTTTGTCTGGCTCCTAAAATAACAGACTGTTATTTACCGACGACACTTCCTATGGGTGACATTGGTGTTAATTACGATACAAATTCTGAATGTTATTTATATGCAGCCAGTGTGATGGGAGTAAACTACACGGGTAATCCCGACCTTAACACCGCAAGAAGATTAGGTCGCTGTGCTCAGTACGCTAGCCTTTGTGTTCGCAGCAGCACGAATTACTAGTTTTTTATAAATGTCTCTGCTAGCGTTAATGCATGACAAAATATTTTTTTAAAATTAGCGCCATTTTTATTTTCTTAATGACGGCTTCCGCTTTTGCAGCACTATCGCCCGGCGCAGTTTCGACAGCCACAGGCGGATCTGGCCGAGGCGCCGTCGAGCCCGTCGATAGCGTTTTATTAAATCCTGCGATTGTTGCTGATTTACCATCGAAATTTTTTGATCTGGCTTATTCAAAAAATCAATGGGGATTAACAATCTCAGATAATGGGCGCGACGCGCTTTTTCCGGCGGCTTTGGCCTTTGTGCAATCAGATCAAAATAATTTTAAAACTCAGCAACTGTCTTTGGCGATTTCCTATGGGTACAAGCGAATGTTTTCAGTTGGAACGAGTGTTTCAATGCTTGAGTATCAGCCCTCACAAAGCGCGTTTGAACAAAAATACCGCCAAACAATCGGTGACATTGGAGTTACCTACGCCCCGTTTGTGGGGGTTGCTCTTGGACTTGTGGCCAACAAAGTGGCGTCTTCACCAAGCGACATTAACGAGTCTTTACAAAAACAAAAAACAATTGGCTTTGGAACAAGCTACACCTATTTGAGCTTTTTTAGATTTCGATTTGATATGGAGTCAGCTCCCGAAAATAAAACTGATCGCTTGGTTTATATGGGGGGGCTTGAAACCTTCATGAACGACTGGGTTGTTTTTAGATTGGGCTATCAAAACAATAATGTGGTGGCTAAAAACTTTGTAACGGCCGGTTTGGGCTTTGCGGGCCCTCAATTTGGACTTCATTACGCTTATATTTCAAATGTCGCCGACAAGACAGAAGATCAGCACTCAATTGACTTGGGTATTCCTTTTTGATAAACCCTGTTTTCGTCTTAATTCGAGTGTTCGTTAAAATGAGGTAAAAAGTGGCATCTAAAACAAAAAAACTAAATATTATTCGTAAACATAAAAAAGCTCGTTCTGGAACTAAAAGAAAAGCTTCTTTAAGAACTAAAGGTTCTACTAAGACTAAAAAAGCTTTGTTCGCTGATTAATTTTTTTCAATTATTTTTCAGTTATTTTACGACTCTGTTGGCTCAATGTTAGCGCGAGCCAACTCGTCGAAGTGTTGTGGGCATTTCTTGCACGCCACCTTTTAAATCCCAGTTAAACGGAAGTTCGACCCATCCTTGTTGTCCCGGATAAAATCTCCATCGCTTCAATGCAGCTAAAGTTTTCCCATCTAAATTTCTAAAACCCGTGGATTGCGCAATTCGAAATTCTGTCGGGCTGCCAGTTGATGTGATGTACGCGTAAAAAACAACGTGTCCCTGATGCCTTTTCAGGCGCTCGTCAGTTGAATACTGTGGTTTTGGATTGCCGGGCATCTGCTTCAGTTGGTCCAAAGAGCGAATTCCGCTTGGAATACCTGCGCGCGCATTTGAAGCTTGATCAGCGCCTTCGTTCCCATTCCCACGGCCGTCGCTATTTGACTCTTCCCCCGAGCCTCTGTTTTTTGCGGCAGCTGCGGCGCGGGCCATTTCGTTATCACGAGCCGCTTTTTCGGCCGCGGCCCTTTCGGTTGATTTCATTTGCGCCAAAGTTGCTGCATTTTTATTTCGCGTGGCTTTCAGCGCGTCTTCCATCGCCTTCGCCTGAGCTGTATTATCGTCGGACAAAGCTTTTAAAGCCGAATCTTTTTCGTCAGCGACCATCTTTGCTTCAGCATCAAGTTGGCTGCGTTCTGCAGCTAATGCAGCGGCGTTTGAGTGATCCACTTTTTTAAAATCATTTTCGAATTCGTTATCTCCTAAATTTCCTACTTGAGCGACAGCAACGGTATCGGCTTCTAAGTCAGGTGCGGCGATATCTTCTAAAGTTTCTGGAATTCCTGCGCGTGATACGGCTGTTTTTGCAAGAGTCGCATGCCCAAGACTTGTGTGTGATTTTATTTTCGCCATTTTTGAAACCGATTTTTTTGATTTTTGAACGGGGCCTGCAATCACTTCGGCTGACTCCGCCTTTACTATAGCCGACGGGGCTGGAGCCAAAACTCTTTTTGATCCGCGCGTGATTTTTGTTTTGATTCCTTTTGCCGGAGCTAAAGTTTTTAAAACAATGGGTGGTGGTAATTTTTTTTCTTCGATGGGTTGAAGTTCGATTGTGATGACTTCTTTTTTAAGATTTTCCATCGCAGGCACAACAACAAAAAAACTGGCAACAACTAAAGCCGTGTGAAGCATCACCGATAAGCCAAAATATTTGCTCGATGATTCAGGTTGTGTTTGCATATGAAAATCTAATAAATCGTATGTTGTTCCCATAGTTACCTCTAAGATTAAATGAACGTTACAATTTAGAGGCCGTTTACGATCGGCTTTAAAACTAAAGAGCGTGGTATTAGCTTAGGCGGGGTTTCCATTTATGAAAAATTTACTGAGGTGCTAGATAGTTTGTCACTCGCTAAGCAGACCTTCAGGCATCACACCAGCAGCTATACTGGCAGCCAAATTTAAGTGTTCTTTGCAGCCAATGACCAGCATGGCCTCATCAAGCGGGCGCGGGTCAGGCTGCAATAACTTAATTTTTTTTAAATCCATAATTTTAGAATAAGAATTTTCTAAATCGGCCTGATTCAATTGGCCTTGAACCACAGCCGACATAATCGCCTCAATTGCTATAGGCGGCGATGAAGGATCATTGCAGTAAAGCAGAATTTCAGCACCTGCTTGTAAAGCGCGAACAGCAATTTGATCACGGTCGTAATTATTTAACATTGCTTTCATGTCTAAATCGTCTGTCACAATCAGACCGCGGTATTTCAGTTCTTCACGAATTATTTTTTTTAAAAATAATTCAGATAAAGTGACAGGCCATTTGGGATCGATATTTTTAAAAAGAATGTGTGATGTCATCACCATTTCAACCCGACTTCGTAGCGCTTTCTTGAACGGAACAAGCTCGACTTCGTTCAAGCGTTTTAGATCGGCCTCTTCAACGGGAAGTTCTTCGTGCGAATCAATAATCGTGTGACCATGACCGGGGAAATGTTTTGCACAAGAAATAATTCCAGACTTGATGTAACCGCGCACTAAAGCTGAAGCCATTTTTTCGACTTGATGTGGATCGTGGCTAACGGCGCGGTCTCCGATGACAGTGTTTTTGGGATTCGTAAAGACGTCGATACACGGAGCAAAATCTAAGTTAATTCCGATGGCCATTAATTCAACGCCCATTTTTTGCGTGAAGTGAAAAGCGACAGTGGGCGCATCCAAGTCGCCAATCTTTTTTAAAGCCGGCCACTGCGTAAATGGTGACTTCAACCGATGAACACGGCCACCCTCCATATCGATACCAATAAAAAAGGGAGTTTTTTCTTTAAGCTGATGTCTTAAAGATTGAATCTCAGCGCAAAGGTCGCGAATTTGTTTGGGCCCTGTGCAGTTGCGCCCCATCAAAATAATGCCACCGATATTATTTTCAACTATAAAACTTTTTTCTTCTAAAGTTAATTCAGTCCCTGAAATACCAATAATTAAATGCTGACCGATCAGATCACGAATGCTCATAGCGTTCCTTACTTCCTGCGATTACTTTTTAATTTGATACGGATTTATTTTTCCGGCAGGAATATCGCCGAATATTTTTTCGAGCGTTCCGTTGGCGAGCTTAATGCCTTCTAGCGCTTCATCATTTGATTTCACAAGTTCGGTTTCAATGCCCGTAGCCGGAGTTAGAGCTGAAATAACTTCTCCGTGAGTGGTGACAAGATTTTCGTATTCGGGGCCAGCGAAAGTATTTTTAATTTTGAGCAACTGCAATGATCCTTGGGTGACCATTTTTTTTTCGACGAAAACTTTTCCGCTGGCAACAACAGGGCCTTCTTCGGTAATCGCCAAGAAATCAAACTTAGAGTCTGTTTTAAGCCCGTCTTTACTGTTCAACATCAGGTAATAAAGAGCTGACGAAAGAAAAACATCTTTTTTAATTTTTTCATCCACTTTAATTTTTTTACCATTTTCAACAACAAGCCCAGTCATTTTGCCGTTTTTAAAAGTTACGTCGATTGTTTTTGAATTCACTTTATCGCTTGCCGCCAGATAATTTAAGCTAACGGGTGCCAACTGAGAATCTGAAACGGCTTGATAAGTTTCTGTCATATCAAAGCCATTTTTGGCTAATTTGATAAAACTTGTTGTCTTAAACTGCTTCGTTTTGGCGTCGAGCTCTTGGCGCAAAATAGCAAAGCCAATATGTTTTTTAAATTGCGAAACTTTGTAATAGCCCTCAAATAAAATTTCAGCTTTAAGTGACAACGAAATTAAAAGTGATGTTGCAAATAGTAGATGCGCGATTTTTTTCATTGAATTCTCCGAATGTTATTTAAGTTTAATCAACGACGAAGCTCTGTACAACGTTAAACTGTCTGAACCAAAGTCTTGCTAGACCCACGCTAGACAGAAAATCTATATTCTCATTACAATAGACTAACGTAAATGCGTAAAAAAAGTTTCAAATTAAATTTTATTTTAAGTCGTCAAAATCAAAAAGGCCAAGTCGCCATTTTTGTCGCACTGATTTTTCAAGTGGTCTTCGTTTTTTTTGCGGTGCTAATCAACATTGGCTTATTAGTTCATCATAAAATTAATCTACAAAACTCAGCCGATTTGTCGGCTTATTACGGCGCGATGAAACAATCTGAAATCATGAATGCAATTTCTCACGTTAATTTTCAAATGAAACAAGCTTGGAAATTATTGACGTGGAGATATCGCATTGTCGGGACCTTTGGGTTTCAAGAGGCGTCGCCCAGAGGCTTTCCACGGATTGCTTTTCCACTGACGGTATCGTTAACAAATGTACCCACGTCTTATAATCCGCAATCTGAAGGTTTTATTTGCGCCAACGAAGGAGTAGGAATTTTAGATGTTCCATTTTTTTGCGCAGGTCACGGCGGCATGTCAGACTGGAAAGGCGTTAATGAAAACAACTGTCGCGTTGACTGCGGTCATGTTGCAGATACGGCCAGTTTTATAGATGCAATTCCTTTAACGGGCGGACACGAAAACAGTTTTACTGGGGGAGTTGTTAAGGCAGTGAATGTTGCGCTGAACAGTGCGAACGAAAAAATTGGGACGCTGTGTGAACAAATGGGCCCGCTATCTTTTTCTTTATTAGCCAAATTTTTAATGTCTTACGGTAACGAAGTTCAGCAAAAAAAGAAGTTGATACAAATGCTAGGCGCTAACTTAAGCGCTTCGCCAGAGCGTGCCGTTGATATCGAAGGTGGACAAATTAAAAAAGGTTCGCAAAAAACTTTCGAAAATAATTTAACTGAAGCTAATTTAAGCGGAAAAGTTTCATTTGATGTGATGAATGGTTTAGATAATCCAGAATGCGCTTTTACTGGTAATGATACTGACGGCAAAGGAGATTCCAAACAGTTTTTAAAAGAAATTAAATTTAACTTCATTCAATTTTTTATTCATCAATGCATCGGTCAAACAAACAACCCCAAAGTATTTAGTGTAAAATCAATTTTTAAAGATGCCGACTTCAATATCACAGACGATTTTTTTAATACTCCCCAAATGCAGCCCATAAAAGCAGAAGTTGAAAATACAATCAAGGGTATCGAGTATATTCTTGGATACGAAAAAAATCCGTGGTGCCAAGTTTATTATGGAGTCAAAGCACAAAGCGAACCGAAGATTCCCTTTTTGCCGATTTCTAAAATTAGACTTTCTGCAATCTCGTTTGCAAAACCTTTTGGTGGCTCGATCGGTCCAAGGTATTATGCAAATTGGACAAGCGGGCAAGCGCATTCAGACGGTGGCGAAAGAGTTGATCCTACTTTGCCTGTCAAGAATGTGAATGGAATTGACCTTTCTTTAAAACCGCTTAAGCGCGCTCAGCTTATTTTGCCGAATTATGGTAATTTTGTTGGTGATGATAAAGGTTTGAAAGATTCTGTACTAGTCGCAACTTATCAAGATATGTTGTTGCATCGGCAATTACGCGAAGATGAAAATAGTTCGTTGCATATTTCCACTCAAAAAACAGATTATCCAGGTGATATTCCGAATGTCGGTATTACAAAAGAATCAACTTGGCCCGGTGGTTCGAACTGGAACCATTTAGCAGACCCTTCACTGCCCGAATATGATTATTTATCTTCAAATGGGGATAAAAACTCTTATCTGCGTGATTTAGAAATTTCTGTGATTGCGCCAAACCAATTTGATCTAACGTATTTTTCGATTGATGCTGATTATTACAATAATTATTTTTTAAAAATGCATGGTGGAACCGCGGGGCCGCTTAATTTTGCAGGCTCTTTAGCTAAAATAAAATCAGCGGCTGGTGGCTACGGGCCCGACGATTCTGAACTAAAGCCAGATTATGGAAATAACTTAACTTTACAAAGCGCCAATGCTGTTGCTTTAAATTATTCTGTTCGTCATCAAATCGCTGTGGCGTCAAAATTAATTAAACGCGTCCAACAAAAAGCGGGTGGTTTTCCAAAATCAGTTGAAGCTATTTTGGATTTTATTCCAAACAACACATCTTCATTATTAACCGGTTGGACGTTTCAAAATTTTAGTGATTACGTGACATTTCCATCGAAGGGCCCTGATGCTGAAAACACAATGACTTTTGGAAAGTGCAATGATCAAAATTGGAATCACACGGATGATTCAAACATTGAGAATGCCTATGACACTCCGGCGTCCAAGAATTTGCCACCGACTCCAGGAAATTGTGTGTGGGGTGGCCGCACGGGTTACTCGGTTAAAATACTTTCTCCGGCGATGGTTCGATCTTCTGCTGCGCCTCAACCCTATGGTGGGGCGGGCACCAATGATCGTATATTGAATCCTGCGCCTGAATCTTTTTTTACTTTTTAATGATCTCAAAATAAAACGTCTCATGTTTAGAAAATGCAGACCAAACTCTTCAGCGATTTAGACCTTCGGCCGATAAACAGCTATCGGGGGAAAACGTGAATACATTTAAATTTGTATTGGTTTCATTTCTTTTTATAGGTCAAAGCGCATTTGCAGCAGATGATTTATCGACTTTGCGTTTTGCCTCGTTAGAAACTTGCAAAACATATTTCAATAAAATACAAAATAAATCTGTTAACGATAACGTAAATACTTTTTGTAAAGACCGCATCAAGTCACCCATCGAACTTTGTGTCGATCAAAAAGCAACAGACTACTTAACCAAAAATAAAATCAACGCACTGTCAGACATGATCAACACCGAAAAAACAAATTTACTTTCACAACTCAAATTTCAATGCCAAACCGAACAACAAAAAAAAGCAATCGGCGTAAGCACACAACAAGCCGCACAAGCTCAACAAAAAGCTGCAGAGGCAGCAGCGAATGGATCTAACGGTTCTTCAGGTTCTGGTGTCGCACAATTGGCTCAAGTCGGAGTCGGGCTTGCGACAGCCGGCGCTAAAATCTACAGCGACTACGATAAGAAAACCGCACCAGCCGCAGCGCCGGGAGATAAATCTCCAGTTGCGGAAGCCGCGAAAACTTCAACGACTGCTGCAGTGCCTGCGGCTAAAGATGGAGCGGTGGCTGCGCCGGCGAGTGCTGCTGGTTCGAGCGGAGATGCGAATAAAAACTTGGAACAACAAGTTGCTTCGAAAGATGTACCAAAACCCACTGAAGCAGCGCCTAAAACAACAACCCAAGCTAATCCAGAAAGTAACACGCAGACAGCTTCGCCTGAAGCGTCGCAAACTGCAGTGACTGAAGGACAAAAAGCATCAGAAATTATACCAAAAGCAGCTCAAGAGGTTGCGTCAATCGACAAATCTTTAGTTAGCCCGGCTGAAGGTTTAGTAAAAGATGCAGATGGCTCTTATTTACCAACGCCTGTTTCAGAAATTACAGTGGATGCGCAATCTACGACTGCGGAATTTTTGAAATCAATAAAGGAAGCACAGAAATCTGCGCAACCAGCGTTTGATGTCGGTCTATCAACTTCTTACACGATGACTTTACAGGAAGTTAACAAACTAAATACTTCGATTCAAAAATATATTAGTTCGAAGCAGACTTGCTCTTCATTGGCAGAAAAATCTGAAATGTTATGTGTTGAGCAAAAAAGCCCTGGGATCCAAAAAGCTAAAGCCGTGATGGATGCAGCTGGTCCTGTTATCGCGGGGTTTGCGGCGGCCCAAAAAACTTGTTCAAGTACTTCAAAAATAACCCGATTGGTTTCGACAGGTTTAACTATAGCAAAAGGGGTTTGCGTCGCGACCAAATTATCTTGTGATGTGATGTGTGGCATGTCTAGTACTGAACTTAAAGAACTACAAACATCATTTGAGACTGCAGCTATGGCTGCACGCAATGCAGATCTTCAAAAAGCAATTAGTGGCTGCCAGGCCGAAGCTGCAAAAATAACTGAGCCAGATACAAGTCAGAAAATGTTAGTGATGTGTAACAAAGAAGTAGATGAGCGCACCTCAGCAGCGACCGTAGCCATGGTAAATATAAAAGCAGCGTTTCTTAAAGAAGCCGAACCATCGAATCAACTCGTCGCTCAATGCCAATCTTACGGAAAAGACATCCTCCTTCTCGGAGTTCAAATTGCCGGAACACTCGCGGCGCAGAGTAATGCGCAGAAGTGTGCGGATAAGTTGGCTTCTTCGACGAAGGGTGGAAGCGAAGTTTCGGTTCAGCAGTATTGCGAGAAACAAGAAAATTTGTCGACGGATTTTTGTAAGTGCCAATCGAATAATGCGGCTCCGGGGTGTCCGGGGGCGATTGTTGCCGCGGGAACAAAAAATATTATTGATGATAAAGGGGCTAATATAAAAAATGTTGGTGGAAATTCTGCCTTTGCGAATGGGTTTAAACAGGGTGCTCCGGATACTTCTTTAAAAAATCAAGTTGTGGGTGATTTAGGTTCTGGAAATTCAGCTTCGGGCTTAAGCGACTCTTCGAAAAATGCGGGCGGTGCCCAAGGTTATGCGGGCGGCTCTTTGGGAAGTGGTTCGTCAGGTGTGGGTGCTCCACAGTCAGGTTCTGACGCAAGCTTAGTTAAAGACAAAGCTGAAAAAGGCTGGAGCTTTGGCTCGTTTGGATCCTTAGGCGGTGGTTTATCAAGTTTATTTGGAGGCTCGACTAAAAATTCAAGCGGAACTGTGGGAGCAAAACAACTTGAAGCCATTAAAAGGCAAATCGCTTCAGAAAAAATTTCGAACGAAGTGTCGACAGCATCAGGAAAATCAAATTGGGAAAAAGTTCGCAATATGTATTTAAATAAAGAAGGATCATTTTTAGTTGGTCAGTAATTTCTTTGGGGGCTTTGTGAAAAATAGATTTTATTTATTTTTGATATTTAGTTTAAGTGTGGTTGTAAAAGCTGAAACTTTTTTGCAGGCGCCAACACCGCCTGTTTACGAAAACTGTTCGGCGCCAGGTGTAAACTATAAAGGCTGTCGAAATCGCAACGAAGCGGCGCAAGAACAATATTCGCAAGCGATGACAACTTACAATCGAGCTAAACGAATTATTACAACGGACGCTGGAACGACGACAGAACCTGTTTTAAATTTACAAAATTGTAATACAGCTTCTGATTATTCGAACTGCCAACATCAAAATCGAAGTGCACAAAAAGATTTTAATCTTCAACATGACGCCTGGGCTCGAGCTAAAAACGATGAGGCTAAAGCTTCTCAAGCTTCGCAAATTAGTGAAGCAAATAAAAAAATCGCCGAAGTAAACGCTTTGTCAGCAACTGAAGCTTTGCAGGTGGCTCAACAGAAAAACGCACAAGCGAAAAGTAAGTCAATTTTTGCTGCGATTGCGAATGCAGGAAAGTCAGCAGCATTTGCAAGTGCTTTCTCGGCGTCATGCTCAACCGGTTGCCAAGGAGCTCTGTTGGCGGCCTCTGTTGCATTTTCAATCTTGTCATCAAAGAGTTCAAAGCAAGCTAGTCAAAACGCAGCTTCGGGCTACAACGCTTGTATGATGGAAGCAAAAATGTCTGCAACAACTAAAAGTTGTGGTCCGCAGCCACCTGCAATTACTTCAATTTATCCTCCGAAAGGTTTTAATCAGAACGGGGATTGCATTTCGACGGATCCTTCAGTTTGTCAGGAAGTTTTAGCCAGCTTACCAGCAGGAGTAAAAGTTAAAGATCTTGCCAGCAATCCGCTTTTTACGGTGAATCCAGATGGTTCAGTGACAACCAAAGATGGAAAAACTTATCAACCAGATGATTTTAATTCGCTGGAATCACTTAAAGCGGTGGGCTTAACTGACGATGAAGCGCGCGAAGTTTTAGCGAATTTAAATAAAGCTGGAGTGCCCGGCAGTGCCTTAGCTGACGCCAAGAAAGATTTAAAAAAATCCGTTGATGCCTATGCTATCGATTCTTCATCGCTGAACTCAGCAGGCATAAGCAGCAATGGCAAATCGGGCTCGAAAGATTCAGGGTCTGGAGTCATCAGCACCATCGGAGAAAAAAAACGAATTCCAGCAGGCGAAGGTCTTACACGCGACTTTAACGGTGAAGCTATCGGTGTTGCGGGTGACGACATATTTAATATGATGAATCGCCGCTACAAAGTTAAAACGGCACAAGATACTTTTATAAGTCACTAAAAAAAGCGTTGTCTAAAATTTCAGAATCAAAACTAATTGTGTTTTCGATTTTATTATCGACTGACAATCGGCTTGATTTCGATATCACGTTATGACCGTGTAATTTTGAATAATCGGTCTTAAAACTTTTAGACACCAAAGATAAAGTTTGTTTGTTCTTAATTAAAACTGAATCATCGAACTGATTAATAAAATCTAAAACATCTGTCTTGGCATTTTGCAAAACCTGTTTTGTGGCCTCAAGATAATCTTTAGGGTTTCCGGTTTCGTACCAGTCGGCCTCAATTGGAAATATTTGAACTTTGTTTTCAGCTAACTTTTTTAACAGGATGTCGTAAAAAATATTTGATTCAGTATCGTTCGGAATCAGAGCTAATACTTCCTTAGATAAAAAAATCGGGCCGATTGCATGCCAAGGTTTTAAGTGGGCATGTCGTGCTGATTTACTAATATCTTTGACGACATTATTTTGATCAGCCCAGACAGCCCCGAATTTTTGACCCGCTTCTGGGTGCTGAATCACAACGACTGTGGCTAAATTTTTGTTTGCAAGATGTTTCGCAAAAGCTGTTTTTAAAAAATCTTTTTGTTTTGTAAAATAAACCTCATCGGCATTCATCAGCAGAAACGGCGTTTCTGTTTTCATCAAAGACTCAGCTTTTTTTAAAGCGCCGGCCCCGCCCAGAATTTTTATTTTTTCGTCTGAGAATAAAATCTCTTTTTTATAATAAGGTTGATTTTGATAAAGATTTTTAATTTGCTGTGGCAGATGATGCGTGTTCACAACTAAATTTGAAATATTTAAATAATTTAAATACTGAAACTGATACAACCCCAGCGGTACATTTAAAAAAGGTACACAGGGTTTTGGATATTTCAAAGTTAAAGGCTTTAAGCGTGTTCCAAGGCCTGCCGCCAAAAGCAGAACATTAATTTCTGAGTTCACGGCATAGTCTCGTAATTTTTTTCAAGAGCCCCGGCATCAATTAATATACTTTGAAGCATCGTGTATTCTGGAAAGTGCAACAAAGACTTCATGACACGCTTTAGTGTTCCCGATAAATATTTTAAATAACGACGATCTTGTCGTGTGTTCATGAAGCTTGCGAAGCTACCGCAGGCTTTAAAGCATCTTTGTAAAGACTGAAGCTCGTACATTTTAAAAAAGTGTTCTTGGCTAAAGTTTTTCGATTTTTTGACATTCGAGTTTTCAAAGTAATAATCCATCAAAACTTTGGCATAGCTGTCCGTGATATCAACATATGAATCTTTAAAAAGACTGACTAAATCATACTGAACTGGCCCAAGTCGCGCATCCTGAAAGTCGATCACATGAACTTGATCACGAAGTATCATCACATTTCTAGAGTGAAAATCTCGGTGGCAAATCACTTTGGATTCGGCGTCTAGCAGTTGACAGAAATCGGTAAAAACATTCTCAAGGTCTTTTGCTACTTGATCGCTGAGCTTGATCTTCAGTAACCCCAAAAGCAAGTGCTCTTTTGCGTAATTCATTTCCCATAAAAATTTAGCGGTATCAAATTTTATAAAAGATGCCGTCGATTTTATTTCTGAAGTTGTCGAGACATCATGAATTTTAATCAGTTCGTCTAAAGTTTTTTGGTAAAACGAAAGAGATGCTTCGGGTGTAGATTGCTCCCAAAATTTTCGCTCGAGCGTTAGATCACCCAAGTCATTCAGCAGAAGAAGGCCCTGATCAGCACCGACAGCAATAATTTCTGGCACGTGTACTTTGCAGGATTGAAAATGTTTTTGAACGCTTAAAAACGGATAGTCTTTTTCGATAAAAGGTTCCCAACTCATTAGAACCCAAGTTTTTTCGCCTTCAACGATTCGATAATAGCGACGAGCCGAGGCATCACCAGCCAACTGAATAACCGAAAAATTTTGACTCGCAATTTTTTTTGAAACCCACGCGTGAACTTGCTCAGAAATAATCATGTCTCCATGATTATTCTAAGTCATCGTATTGTCTAGCTGAAAAAACAACAGTTCTAAAATTTCTGGGCTGGTTTGCTGTGATGAGGGAACCCTATCGATATCAAAATAAAAACCCATCAAATCATTTTTCAGTGAATCTAATTGTGCAGGCCAAGATTTATTTTTGATCTCGTCTAAAGTTAAATTGGAACCAATCAAAAAAAGTGGTCCGTTCGTTTCGGACAGCAGTAAATACTTTTTTAAGAGCTCGAGCATTGAAAGTTGAAGAGTATCAATGTCTTCAACGTAAATTGTTAAGTCGCTTAAAGTTCGGATGTCTTCAACATTCGTCAACGAAGCCGCTATATCATCCAAATGGACAAAAAGATTTTTTTCGGCCATTTCATGAATTTTTAAAGCCACTTTGTGCCGACTTTGCTTTGTTTGCGATTTAAGATGAATAATTTGAGATAGTGTTTTGGACTGTGCCGTATTAAGTTTAAATAAATCGACAACTTGACCTTTTGGTTCAGATTTTTTTTGCTGAGCACGAATATTTTGCTCGGACTGCTGTAAGTGTAAATTGTAAATTTTAGGTTCAATTAAAAATTTAACAAGGTCTACGATTTCAGACTTTTGCTGAATATTTAAAAAAGATCCTCGTGAAACAACAATATCGCCAAGATCATGATTTTTTAGTTTTAAAGGGATAACTAAATCATCACCATGGCTGTAAAAACTAGCGCTTGATTCAGAAAATAATTTAATCGCACGATAGCTTAAGTTTTTACCGTACTTATCGTGCACAAGTTCATGAGCCTTCAGCCAAGATGCATCGTTCAAAATTTCGTTCATATTACCCCACATGACGACATTGTTGCTACCCGGTGTAAGGCATTACAAAGTTTGTGCCGCATGTTTTGGTTTAATCGAAAGTGAAAAATATTTTATCAGTTGAGTGAGACAAGCGCGTAAGTCAGCTAAATTATTCGTAGAAAAAAAAGTAATTTTTATCTGTCTAAACAGTCGTCAATAAAAAAACCCCGAAATATTTAGTTTCGGGGGTCCTAGGCCTTTGACACTCTTGTAAAAAGTATTAGACTCGGGCTAGTTTTCGTTTATCTAAAGCGTATTTTTCGACTTTCATAATTAAACCGGCGCGGCTGATTCCAAGCTCTTTCGCAAGCTTAGACTTATTCCAACCTGTGCGGCGTAAGCCTTCTTTTATCATCTCGCGCTCAAGATCCTCCAAGGCATCTTTAAGTTTACCGTGTAAACGTGAACCTTGAACTTTATTCTTTTCGCCAAGTTCTAAAATCTTCGGAGACAAAATCTCGTGACTAATTTTTTGTTCTTCGCCTGACAAAACGCAAAGTCTTTCGATTTCATTTTGCAATTCACGAACATTTCCAGGCCAAGTGTAATCATAAAGCTTTTCGACAGTGCGACCCATCAATTGCTTTTTTGGCTTTGCCGAAGACTCGGCAATCTTATTTAAAAAATATTCAACTAAAACAGGAATATCTTCTTTGCGCTCGCGCAGTGGGGGTACTCGAATATTAATCACGTTCAGTCGATAATACAAATCTTCACGAAAAGTTCCCTGTTCAACCATCTCGCGCAAGTTTCTGTTCGTCGCAGCAATAATTCGAACATCAACTTTTTTCATTTCAGTTGACCCAACCGGAGTAAAAGTTCCCTCTTGAATAACCCTTAGAAGCTTCACTTGCATCTGCGGCGACGTATCACCAATTTCATCTAAGAAAAAAGTTCCCTTATCAGCCATTTCAAACAAACCTTTTTTATCTTTTAAGGCACCTGTGAATGAACCTTTAACGTGACCAAACAATTCAGACTCTAAAAGATTATCATTGAATGCCGAACAGTTTTGAATCACAAAATTTTTATCTTTACGATTCGAATTATAGTGAATCGATTTTGAAATGAGTTCTTTTCCAGTTCCATTTTCGCCTTGAACCATCACAGTGGAATCAGCGAACTTAATTTTATCAAGCAAAGCATATAGCGATTGCATAGGCTTAGATTTACCAATCATATTGTCGTACTTGAATCGATTTCCGAGTTCTTTATTAAGCTCAGTAATACGGTTTTCACGGCTTGAGATTTCAACATGCAAAGTGACGATCTCTTGCGCGACAAGTTCAACAAGCTCACAAAAATGTTGGCGATTGGCATCGTCAAGATATTGAAATTTACCTAAAGACTTATCTATCAGTTCAGCTGAGCAGCCAAACGCCGCTAAACGTTCGCGCACTTCAGACATACGAGCAGCCGATGGAGAATCTTTATAAAAGCCCATAGCCACAACGGTTCCAACAAAATCATTTTCGATCACAATTGGAAATACACAAACATCAAAACCTGTGACATCCCACTTTTTAAGGAGGTAACGATTATTTGATAATCGCAAATCTTGTATCGATGATGAAACTAATTCAGCAAGGCTTGCTTGCAATGTTTCTTTGTGAACGATGTAGTTTACAGCGGCATTTGAGTAACTGACTTTGTTATTATCAAAGCCTTTCAGTTGCCCGCGTTCGTCGGTGAAAACGATATCGATATTCCACCAAGCGCTTAATATGTGTTTAAGTTTTTTAATGACATGTATATGTTCAAAATCGTCCCAATTAATCATAACCACTCCTTTTTGAGTTTCTATTGTCGGTGTAGTTATCGTCAAAAAGATCGACAGACTTAATGGGGTGTTGAAAAAAAAGTAGACAGATCGAACTTAAATCTCAATACGGGAATTTTCTAGACTTAGGTCGCTGGCTTCATTCTTTTAATTTCTACGAAGCAAAATTTGTATTTAGCGCAAAATATAATATAATTATAGACTGTGGCACGTACGTTAAAAATCATTTTTTTCATAGTCTTATTAAAGACTCATTTGGCTTTGGCGCAGATGTTTATTCCATACACCAACTGGAACTGCAAAAACACTTACACAAACGAATCAACTTCAGTTGCGGCAGATTTTAATTTAGGAACTTATTCCAACACAAATATTTCAGGGAACTCAGTCGTGCTAAGTGTCGGTCAATCCACGGGAACTTACACATCAAAAGTTTACGATATTTTTGGTGGCTGTATTCCGCTGCTTCCTTGGCTCAGGCTTGAGTGGGACACAACTTTACCTTACGGAAAAGAAATTCCAGCAACTAGCGAAACTGCCGTAGATTATTCAGCGATTACAGCAAGCTTAACAACAAATTTAGTTGAACTGCTTCACTTCAACGGATCAGGCGCTATTGCGAATGCTGCGGCAATCGCTGCTGCTGTTGGAACATCCGGGACTGCGTCGAATGCCAATGCCGCGGGGATGACTTACACAGCAAGTGGAAAACTTAACAGCGCAATCACTTTTGATGGAACGGATGATTATGTTGATATTGCTTACACGCAAACGGCCGTTAGCGATTATTCAATTTCAGCTTGGTTCAAAACATCTAACGGGGGTAATAATGTTATTTTGCAAGATCGTGGTGGTGGCGCAGGCTCAAGTCTTACATTAGGAATCGGAAATAATCCCGGAGGCTGCGCCGCCGGAAAAATTTCTTACGGTCTTGATTCAAATACGATTTACATCGGAAAATGCACATCCAGCGCGTATAACGACGGAAACTGGCATCATGTTTTAGCTGTGTGGGATGGAACTTCAGGTGTTGCTGTTGCAGCAACTCAATTTACGATTTATGTCGATGGAACTGCGGCGGCAACCTCAAGCGTCACAGTCGGAACGCCTCCGAACGCGCCGCTGACGGGATTAGGAAATACAAAAATTGGAAGGCACGATGCCTGGGGCGTTAACTACAATGGAAGCATCGATGAAGTGGCTGTGTGGACTCGTCCTATCGGCGCTACCGAAGCCCAACAAATATTTCGCCGCGGAGGAAATCGAGTTAAGTTTCAATTGAAAAGTTGTACTCTTTCAAACTGTTCAGATATCGCAACCTGGAAGGGTCCCGACAATACCAATGCGACTTACTTCACTGAAATTAATAATAACGGAATTCAATCTACGGGCTTAGGAAATGTTTTAACGACGTCTCCGGTGATGTTGTTTTCAAATTTTCCATCGCTTTCAATTCCAACAAATCGGTTTTTTCAATATCAAGCGACGCTTGAATCTGACAACACGGCTTATCAACCCGAATTTATTTCAACATTAATTTATCGCGGCTGTGTTTCGGGCTCGACAACAATTTCTGTTTCTGGAACATGGCAATTACCCGCGGGCTGCACGTCTTTCACCGCAACAGCTAATGGAGGGGGCGGTGCCTCGGCCGCAATGACGGGTGGAACCAAAGCTCTTGGCGGCAATGGTGGCCAGGCCGTTAAATCTTTTTCAAATCAACCGGCTAACACAATTTATACGGTTACAATCGGAGCTGGCGGCCAATGCTCAAGAACAGCTGGAACTGGTGCTTATGCCGGAGGTACGGGTGGTACCGCAAACGCCTGTAGCGCGGGAACTGCCGGCGCCGGAACAGGCACAGGCGGCACAGGGGGCACAAAAGCAGGAGCTGGTTGTCTTGGTGGGGCCGGTAAATACGGCGGCGGCGGCGGCGGTGGCGGAGCCTCTGGAAGTCTTTTTGGCGCGGGTGGCGGCGGTGCAACTTCACTTAGTTTTTCTGGTGTTGATTATCTTGTTGCGGGTGGTGGTGGTGGTGCAGGAGCAGCCGATCAAGGCGCAGGCGGAGTTGGCGGTGCAGCTTGCAGCTTATCAAGTGGATACAATGGCGGAAATGCCGGCAACGGAGTAGGTGGAGATGCCGGCGGTGGCGGTGGAGGCGGAGGTTGTTACTGCTTGGGTGGAACTTGCAATGCAAATCCAACATCGGGAGGCGGCGCTGGTGGAGCAAGCAACGGTATGGGTTGCAACGGCGCTAACAATGGAACAGCAGGCAGCATCACGATTGCTTGGCCTTAATTTGACAATTTAATTTTGACTGACTTGTGTCTGAAATAATCTTTTGTACTCACCATTTTTGGCCAGCAGTTCTTGGTGCGAGCCTTGTTCAACAATTTGCCCTTTTTTAAGAACTAAAATTTGATCGGCGTTTTGAATTGTTGAAAGTCGGTGTGCAATCACCAAAGTGGTGCGGCCCTTCATCAAGGTTTCTAAACCTTTTTGCACTTGCACTTCGCTCACCGAATCCAGTGCGCTTGTGGCTTCGTCTAAAATTAAAATCGGTGCATCTTTAAACAAAGCACGCGCAATGCCGACGCGTTGTCTTTCTCCGCCCGAAAGTAAATTTCCGCGCTCGCCCACATTTGTTTGATATTGATGGGCTTGTTTTAAAATAAAATCGTGAGCAAAAGCGGCCTGCGAAGCGCGGTGTACATCGTCAGTTGATTTATGTTCAACACCCGCTTGAATATTTTTTTCAATCGTATCGGAAAATAAAAAAACATCTTGTGAAACAAGGCCAATATTTTTTCGTAGCTGCGAAAGCTGAATTTCTTTAATGTTTCTGTTGCCGATCAGGATTTCGCCTTGGTTTGGATCATAAAAACGGGCTAATAAGTTTGCTAAAGTTGATTTTCCGCTGCCACTTTCGCCAACAAAGGCAATCACTTGGCCGCGTTTAATTTTTAAATTAAAGCGATCAATTAAAGTTTTCTCGCCGTAAGCAAATTGAATATTGCGGTATTCGATTTCTTTCCAGTCCGCCGGAAAATCTAAAGCCGTAGAAGACTCTTCGATTTCATTTTTTTCGTCGAGCAAGTGAAACACTCGTGCAGCCGCCACCCGAGTTTCTTGTACGCGCACAAAAGCTTCTTGGAATTTTTTAATCGGCTCGTTAATTTGCAATAAAGCTGTGATAAAACCAATCAGCGAACCAGCTGTCGCTTTTCCAACAGATATTTTCTGCGAAAAATAAAACACCACACCTAAAATTAAAAAAGTCGCGATAAACTCAGTGATCGGACCAGTTGATTCGACTCTGGCGTGAACTTTTCGGCGCATTTCAATAAAATCTTGGCCTTGTGAATGAAGTCTTTTCTCCATCATTTTTTCTAAATTAAAAGCTTGAATTGTGCGAACACCATCTAACGATTCTTTAATTGTCGAAGTAATTCGCTCAAGCTGTTCAATTCCAAAAATAGAGTACTTTCGAATACCTTTTGAAATTTGTCTGATAAATAACGCCATCAAAGGGGAAATCAGTAAAATATAAATCGTCAACTGAGTGTCCAGCACAAATAAATTGTACATCAGAAAAATAAAAATTAACGGAGCACTAAATAAATCAGCAAATAAACGAAGCCCGTCGTGAACAATGCGAATATCATTCATCGTACGGCTGATCAGACCGCCCGAACCCGAGGCATAAGTGTTATGAAACTTTAAATTCAGCTTCATAAATTTTGCCTGTAGTTTTTCGCGCAAAGATTGCGAAACTTTTTCGGCGACCAAGTTCATCAAAAAAATATGAAAATAACGGCTGATACCAATTCCAAAAGAAACTAGAATACCAATCCAGGCCATCGATCTTAATTTTTCAGGCGAAGAAGCGGCGTCGATCAACTGCTTAATAAAAAGCGCAATGTAACCTTTTAAAGCCGCGCCGATGATTCCGCTGATTGCAACAACGATCAGGTTTTTTTTGAAAACCATCAGCTCTTTTAAAGTTGATTTTAATTCGGGCGATAACATTCTATAAGCCTACATATTTTTTAAGGTATTGGCCAGTTAAGCTTTTTTTCGCGGCAATCACTTGTTCAACCGAACCCGAAACCACAACTGTGCCACCATTTTTACCCGCTTCGGGGCCCATATCGATAATGTAGTCTGCACTTTTTATAACATCTAAATTGTGTTCAACAACGATGACCGAACCACCGGCTTCGATCAGCTTGTGCAAAACTTTAAGCAGTAAATCGACTTCTTTAAAATGCAGACCCGTTGTGGGTTCGTCTAAAATGTAAAGAGTTGCTTTTTGTGTGACCATAGAAAGCTCTTTGGCGATTTTTAAACGCTGGGACTCTCCACCACTTAGTGAATTCGCCGGTTGACCCAAAGTTAAATAATCAAGTCCCACTTCTTTTAAAACCGAAAGTGGTTTTCGTATATGGGGATGAGCCACAAAAAAATTCATGGCTTCTGCCACAGTCATCGATAAAATTTGATAGACATTTTTATTTTGAAATTGAATTTCTAAAATTTCGGGTCGATATTTTTTTCCGTCGCACACATCACAGGGAAGAATCACATTATCCATAAATTGCATGTCGATTTCTTCATAGCCCGTTCCGCGGCACGCAGGGCAGCGCCCGCCATCCACATTTAAACTAAAAGTTCCGGCAGTATAACCCCGCTGAGTCGCTTCAGTCGTGGCAGCCATGAGCGTTCTGATATTATCGAAAGCTTTTAAATATGTAATCGGCGAACTGCGCGCTGATTTTCCAATCGGTGACTGGTCAATCAACAAAACATTTTTTAAATTATCAAAACCACTGAGTTTTGAGTGCTCTTGCGAAGGTTCATACTCTAAATCGAGCTTACGCGCTAATGCGGGGTAAAGTGTTTTACTAACCAAAGTTGATTTTCCCGAGCCACTGACTCCGCTAACTACAACTAAACGATGCAGTGGAAATTCAACATCTAAATTTTTGAGGTTATGGCCTTTGCAGCCTTTTAATTCAATTTTATATCTAAAAGTATCAATATCAACAGGCCGAGTAGCTTTAATCGGTTCCCAAACTTTTTGTTTTAAAAAAGGTACCGTGATTGAATCTTTGGATTTGTAAAATGATTCCGTTGGCCCCGAATAAACGACATTTCCGCCCAAATAGCCCGAGCCCGGACCCATTTCAATAATATTTTCGGAATTTTTTATAACGTCGTGGTCGTGTTCAACAATCACTAATGTATTTCCTAAATTTTTTAAATCTTTCAGAATAGAAATCAGTCGGTCGTTATCGCGCGGATGCAATCCCACAGTGGGCTCGTCAAGTACATATAAAGCTTGAGACAAACCCATCCCAAGCTGATTTGCTAAAATCAGTCGCTGATATTCGCCACCCGATAAGGTTCTGGTTTCACGATCTAAAGTTAAATAATTAACACCAACACGCACTAAAAAATTAAGACGCGAACGAATTTGTTTAAGAACTTCTCCGGCCACTTCAATTTCGTATTTAGACAAATTAATTTTTTCAAAAAATAAATTCAAATCTTCAATCGTTAAAGACGTAAGACTTGTGATCGTTTTTTTATGCACAAAAATGGTTTGAACTTCTTTGCGCAAGCGCGAGCCTTTGCAGTCGGGGCAAAGGCGCGGGCTTCTGTAGCGCGAAATAAAAACACGCACGTGCATTTTATATTTTAATTGTTCAAGGTATTCAAATAACCCCACAACACCAAAAAATTCTTTGGTTCCCTTCCAAATTAAATCACGCTGAGCTTGCGGCAAATCTTTCCATGCTTTTTGAAGATCAATTTTTTGTTTTTTACAAAACGCTATTAAGGCTTTTTTATCATGTTCGGCACTGGGCATCGTGAACGGGTTTAAAGCCCCTTGCGCTATTGAAAGATTTGGGTTTGGAATTACTTTAGCTTCATCCAGCTCTAAAATATTTCCAAAACCTTTACAACACGGGCAGGCGCCCATGGGCGAATTAAATGAAAAAAGTTTTGAGCTGATCTGTGGTGGCTGCCATCCACAAACCGAACAAGAGGGCTCTTCGCTGAGCTTCAAATATTCGCCTTCAGTTGTTAAAATAAAAGCTTTACGCGTCTGCAAGCCCGAAAGATATTTTGTACTGGCTTCGTAAGCTTGCGTAATTGAATCGGTTAGTCGGCCTTTTTCATCTTTGGTAAATGCCATGCGATCAATCACTAAATAAAAAGTATCTGCAGGGATTCCTTTTTTAATATTCGCAGGCTCTCCGATATCAATCACAGGCTGAATTTCAAAAGTACTGAGGTCTGATTTTTTCTTTGATTTTTTTTCTTTTAAAGTTGTGATTCTTAGAAAGCCTTCTTGCAGTAATAAAGCATGAAGTTTTTTACCTTCAACAATACGATTTTTTTTTGGAATTTCGACTAAGATATATCCACGTTGATCTAAAAATTTTTCTAAAATTAAATCTGTCGCTTGGGTTGTCGACATTTTTGTCGCCGGAATATGATGATCGGGGCAGTAAGGCACCCCTACTTTTTCAAAAAATAAACGAAGGTAATCGATAATCTCAGTTGTTGTTCCCACAGTCGATCGGCTGGATTTAACAGAATTTTTTTGTTCAATTGAAATCGCTGGCGGAATATTGTGGATGCCTTCAATGTCGGGCTTTGGAGCTTTATTTAAAAATTGGCGCGCGTAGTTCGACATGCTTTCAATAAAGCGCCTTTGTCCTTCAGCAAATAAAGTTTCAAAGGCTAAAGAACTTTTTCCAGAACCCGAGGGCCCACAAATAACAGTCAGCTGACCGATCGGAATTCTGACTTCGATATTTTTTAGATTATTTTGTTTAACGCCCCAAACATGAATATCTTTTTGGTTACTCATCTATGTCCTGCTTCAAGTGATCTGTTGTTTCTTCAGATCGGCTTGCAGCGCTTGTGGGTTCAGTTCCATCAATAAAAGCTTGGTCAATCACACGCTTGCTTGCCGAGTTTGCAAGCTTACCACTTTCGGCATCGATTTTCACGATTTTAACTCCTTCTGGAATAGGAAATGTCAAAACCGGCAAATTGCTGTGTGCGTCTTTCATGTAATCAAGCCAGATCGGTAAGGCCGATTTTCCGCCGACTTCAGAGCGGCCAATGCTTTTTTCTTTATCAAAACCAACCCAAACGCCTGTTGCAATATTAGGCGTATAACCTAAAAACCAAGCGTCAGCATAACCATTTGTAGTACCTGTTTTCCCAGCGACTTCACGTCCAAGTTGTGCGGCTTTTCCACCGGTTCCACTTGGATCTTCAATCACGCCCTTCAGCATATTCGTGATCACGTAAGCTGTACGGGGACGAATCAACTGATCGGGATTATCAAAATAAAATGGAGAGTCAGCGCCTTCTAAATTTTGTGAAGCTTCTAAGTAAGCTTTTCTTTTTTCTTCAAAATCTAAATTTATTTTTTCAGTTTCATCTGTGTAGCGCGCATCAAGATCCAAATTTTCTAAAAGAACTTTCCCTGAGCGGTCGATCACTTTTTTAACAAGCTGAGGCCGTGTGCGTAAACCCATTCGTCCCAGCTCAGAAAAAACTTTTGTCATTTCATATAAAGTTAAAGAGCTTGACCCTAAAACTAAAGTAAAATCAGGATTCAATTTTGAAAACACACCCAAGCGTTTTGCAAACTCTGAAGCAAACGGAACACCAATATCTTCCATGATTTTAACAGAGGGAATATTCAAAGATTTAACTAATGCGTTACGCATCGTAATTTCACCATTAAATTCTCGCCCGTGATTAGATGGCTTCCAAACTTTTTCATCACCTTGGCCTTCTTCGTCGGCACCGGTTTCTTTGTAAATAATGGGTGCATCTATAATTAGTGTTGAAGGATTATAGTTTTTTTCAAGAGCTGCAGCATAAACAATGGCTTTAAAGGCCGAACCTGTTTGTCGTGCCGCTTGCAAAGCGCGATTGAATTCATTGCGAGCAAAACTATACCCACCAACCATAGCAACCACGTCTTGTGTTTGCTGATCAAAAGAAAGTAACGAGCCCTCGACGATCGGCTCTTGATCAAGCTCAAGAGCTAAATAAGCCGATACATCTGCGATAGGGTCTGCTCTTTTTGTTTTAGATTTAGGCCACTGAAAATTTTCAGCTGTTATTTTAACTAAGACCACATCACCTTTTTTAAGAGCTTGCGAAGGTTTTTTGATAAGATCAAATTCAAATTTTTTTTCAAAATTGGGTTTCCGAGCCCAAGTCATCGACTCAAAATCAATGATGCCTTTTGTTTCAGGCAAGCGCACTTCAACAAAGCCTTGCGCATCATCCACATTTGTCACGACAGCTTCATAGCTGTTTCCAATCAGTAAAAAAGAAGGAAGTTTTTCGTACTTCGTATCGACTTTTTTCTCGGAAACTTTTTTTCCTTTACGGCCGATGTGCCAATCTATTTCTGCAAACTGTCCGTCTTGAAGAATCGTGCGCTCTGGATTTGATTCTGTGATCAGCTTAACTTTTAATTTTTCGATATACTCATTGATTTCTTCGTCTGTTGTTAAGCTTGCGATGGGGCCTCTGAAGCCTTGGCGTTTATCCAGTTCTTTCAAACCTTTTTTAACAGATTCATTCGCAGACTTTTGAAAATTTAAATCAAGACCTGTGTAAACCTTAACACCTTGATGAAGCAAAACCTCTTCGCCCAGTTGTTTCACTAAAAGTTGTCGAATTGTTTCTAAATAAAATGGCGCAAAAGCTTCGTAGTCTTCTCGCAAAAAAACTTTAACAGGTTGTTTGATCGTTTCGTCAGCCTCTTCTTTAGTAATATACTTAACATCAGCCATCCGATGTAAAACATAAACTTGTCGCTCTTTTGCCCGCGAAGGATTTTTCACCGGCGAAAAATCAGTGGGCGCTTTTGGTAACCCCGCTAAGATTCCCGCTTCTGCTAAGCTTAATTGCTTTGCTGATTTTTGAAAATAAGTCTGTGCGGCCATTTCAATTCCGTAGGCGCCTTGACCAAAATAAATTTGATTCAAATAAAGATACAAAATATCTTCTTTAGATAAGTTTTTTTCCATCTCAAGTGCTAATAAAATATCTCGAAGTTTACGAGCGAAAGTTCTTTCATTTGTTTGCAACAGCAAAGTTTTTGCGACTTGCTGAGTGATCGTTGAGCCCCCTTGAACATTGCGCCCGGCACGCATATTCGCGATTGCTGCTCGAAATAAAGCTTGCGGGTTAATTCCGCTGTGAGTAAAAAATTGATCATCTTCGGCGGCTAAAAAAGCATTTACAACTTGCTTAGGAATATCTTTGTAAGGAATTAACACGCGACGTTCACGAAAAAATTCACCTATTTTTTTATTGTTGCGATCATAAACCTGCGTCACCAACAAAGGTTTATAATCTTCAAGCTTGATGATTTCAGGCAAAGATTTTTTAACCGAGTAATAAACTAAAACGACAGCCGTGATCGCCACAAATGACAAAGCTATGAATCCAATTAATATTTTTTTAAACATTCTTATCCTCAAGCTGCTTTATAAAGCCTGAAATAGATTAGCACTTTTGTAAGCTGGGGTCACAGGCTCAATACAGCTAGACCTCGACAAAAGTAGATTTTAAATTTGTTTAAAGTGCTTCGAAAACGGGTAAACTTTTTTCGCTGACCAAAGCCAGCGAATAATGTGGTGGCATAAACCAAGACAAAGCTTCTAGAATTCCTTGATGCTCAGATTCAGGTGGCGAACCCAATGATTCTAAAGAAAAACAAAGGTCATAATTTTCTCCATCCGGAGCAATCATTAAAACTCGGCTTGCAAAAATGCCTTGATCGATTAAAAAATTTCGAACAATCACGCGAACATATTCAGGCAAGTATTCTTTTGAAGGTGGCCCTGTTTTTAGCGTATTTTTAGAATCAACAGTAAAATCTTTTGAAATATTTTGCGTTTTTGGTGGTTGCATAAAATAACCGGTTTCACGAAATGACCAAAGCATACCATAAGAAAATACATAGTCAGGGTAGGGTTCTCTTTTGGGATTAACAACTAGGCCGATGCCCCTTGTTGAAAGCCAATGAATAATTTTTTGCGCCGAATCTGTTTTGACATAGGGTTGGTCACTGCTTTGAGTTTCTTTCAGATCCGTCATCATATACGGCCAGCTATCTGGACCCTGCTGAGGTTCCTCGGATAAAAGGCAAAGTTCCGTTTCAGATAAATATTTAAAAAACTTTTCGTCCCAAGAAAAATTTCGATTTTCTTCAGAGGTTTTAAGAAGTTCTGTCAGCATATTATTTTACAATTTCGTTTTCAACGATATACAAAGTTTTAAAACCGATCTTTCTGATTGTATCACCCGCTTGAGTTTTTTGAAGATCTCCATCGCGACTAATAACGGGTATCAGACCCTGCCCTGTCGTTTGGACAGTTTTAAAAATGATCGGAGCAAAGTTTGGATGCATACGAACACATCCGCCCGAAGCGCGTCCACCCAATTTATTTTCGGTACCTGCTGGGGCTTGGTGGGTCGCAATTCCGCTTTCAAAAAAGACAGCAAAAGGCATCCACGTTTTCCACAAATTTGAAAAGTAGTTTTCATCAAGTTTATCCACATCAAAATAACCCACCGGAGTCGTCGACCAGTAAGGCCGCGTTGAACAGTGATTTAGTTTCGGATCTTGACCCTCAGAACATCCGACCTCAAAACGTTCGCGACCCGTAGATACTTTTGTGACCAATTTTAATTGGCCGTTAACATACAATTTTAAAGTTTGCTTGTCTGAGCCTTCGTTGGCCTTGTTGATGACAATCACATTTGTGAACTCATTTAACCACGCAAAATTTTGAAAATCAGACTCTTGAAAATGACGAATAACAGGTTCAACCGGTGGCTGATTCAAGGCTGAATTGGATGAGTCCTCCCAAACCTGCGCAAAAGAATTTTGAAAAAATAATAAGACTAAAATCGAAAGAATAAAGCTGCGAGCTGCAAACATAAAATCTCCTAGGAGGACTGATCTAACATAGACTTGTGGCTGAGAGAAATGAATTTTAAGGCACTCGCAACTTAAAGATAATCTTTGACTGTTTCTGAGTCGTATTGAATCCTGGCAGAGCATGATTAAATTAAACAAAGCTAAATATCTTAATTACAAAGAAATCACTGAATTTTTAAGGTCTGCACAGAAAAGCTATCCAGATCTTTTTGAAATTTCTTCAATTGGAACAACGCCTCAAAAGCGAAAAATTTGGCTTGTTTCGTTAACCAATCGTCATACGGGGGCGGCCGAAGACAAGCCAGCGCTGTGGGTTGATGCCAATACCCACGCCAGTGAAATTACCGGAGCCCAAAGCTGTCTTTATTTTATTTGTGAAACTCTTCTTAATTCGAAAAAAAATTCAGATATTAAATATCTTTTGGATCACATGTGTTTTTACATTTTGCCGCAAGTCAGTCCAGATGGAGCCGAGTTTTTTTTAAAAAACAATTATGAAATAAGATCAAGCCCGGTGCCTTGGCCTCAAAATAATCGCGAAGATCATTTGCTTCCTCAAGATATAAATGGTGACGGTGAAGTTTTGATTATGCGAAAAGAAGATCCTGCAGGCGCATTTAAAATATCTAAAAAAAATAAAAATCTGCTCACCCAAAGAAGTCCCTTTGATTTACCTGAAGTAAATCAAAAATATTTTAAAATCTACAAAGAGGGAATTTTTAATGATTTTGATGGCTTTAACGAAATTCAAGAAAATATTTTTGGTCTTGATTTCAACCGCCAATTTCCTTCTCACTTTCGGCCCGAAGGAATTCAAAAAGGGGCAGGCTCGCATCCGATGTCGACGCCCGAAATTAAAGCTTTTGTCGATGCATTTGTAAAACGTCATCGAATTTTCGGGCATATTGCATTACACACATACGGAGGCTTAGTTTTGCGTCCTCCGGGGGCGGGCTCTGAAGATAATTTTGATTTAGCGGATTTAGCGATTTCTAAACTGATCGTTGATAAAGCCGCAGAGGTTTCTGGTTATCAAGCACTTTCAACACAAAAAGATTTTAAGTATTATTCACGGGAGTCCGAAACCGGCACGGCTGACGATTGGAGCTTCGAACAGCGCGGAGTATTTTCTTTTACCGTCGAGATCTGGGATGTCTGGAAAAAAGCGCAAGTTGAAGTGACCGATCACGTTTCACGCTATTTCAAACCAGCCGAAGAAGATGTTCTGAAAATTTTTTCTTGGGCCGAGTCTGTTTTAAAAATCGAAGATTACTATCAGCCTTGGAAATCTTTTGAACACCCCCAACTAGGAAAAGTTGAAATTGGTGGTTGGAAGACGGGATTTTTATTTAGAAATCCACCGCCTCAATTTTTGGAAACCGAAACTAAAAAAGTTAACGAGATGATTTTACAAATGGCTCGACTTATGCCGATTGTTAAAATTAAAAAAATCAACTTAGAAAAAGTTGACGAAAACACACACCACGTTGAGCTCATTGTCGAAAACTTGGGATTTCTTCCAACCAACGGAAGCCAGCAAGCGATTAAAGTAGAAGCTGTTCAAAAACCTTTTGTTCGCTTAAAATTAAGTAAAAAACTAAAACTTATCGCAGGTGATAAAAATTTTAATATTGAACATCTACAAGGTCGCAATAAATTTATTCCAATTCATACGCCGATTTCAGCCTCAAAAGGTAAAAATACAAATGAAGTTCGACTGCAGTGGGTCGCGCAAGGTGAAGGCGCCATCAACATCGAAATCGATTTTCAACGAGGCGGAATCATCAAAACAGAAATTAAAATTCAAGAGGTATGAACTTTAAACTAGCCCGGAATGAAAGCTTACATCGTTATCGCGAATGAAAATTATGAAGCCGCCTACATCAACTGGGATTCTAAACAGACCCACGACGCCGCTTTCGAGCAAGAAGTTGCAGAGCAAGTTTTTCAAGACGCACAAACAATACTAAATCCACTGATGTATCAACAACTGACGCCTTTTAGCGCGGGAAGCCCAGTTATTGAGGGCTCAGCTTACTCAACGTTGGATCAGGGAAAACCTTTTGAAAAATAAAATCTTTCGAGCTTTGTAAATAAATTAAATCCAGGTATAGTTTTGGCTCAATGTTAAATATTTGGAAACAAAAAACTCTTGAGCTTTATCGAAAACATGAAACGCGTTTTGAAGTTTTATTCTTTATTGGCGGATTTACTTTTGATGCTTTTTTAGTTCAAGATGTGGACGATTTATTTTCTTTAGTGCAGCAATTTGTCTATTTATTAATTATTAGTTTTCTGATTCATCATGAAATTTTATTTCGTTTGCACAAATGGCGCCCGTCAGAGGGGTTCGTTGAAAGAGTGTGGGGCTATCGTAATTTACTTCTGCACTTTTTGTTGGGAACTCTTCTTAATATTTATTCACTTTTTTATATCAAAAGCTCTTCCTTTATCAGTAGTATTGTTTTTTTAATTCTAATGGTTGGGTTTATTATTGCGAATGAGCTTCCAATCGTAAAAAAATCGAAAGTTAGTTTTAAAGTCGGTCTCTTTGCAATTTGTCTTTTTTCATACTTGTCTATTTTATTTCCACTTATTTTAGGCTTTATTGGCTGGACACCATTTGGTCTTGCGATTGCGTCAACGCTGGCGATTTTTTATTTGCAGGTTCGATTTTTGAAAAACAAACTTCAAGATGATCACACTTTATTCAAGGCTATATTATTACCTGGGGTTTCGGTCTTGTGCGTATTCGCTGTTTTTTACACTTTGGGATGGATTCCGCCTGTTCCACTTAGCGTGAAATACCAAGGTATTTATCATCTTGTCGAAAAAAATAACGGGCAGTACTTACTTTCAACAGAAAAAACGTGGTGGAAGTTCTGGCAGTCTGGCGATCAAGAGTTCAAAGCCCGCCCGCAAGACAAAATTTATTACTACACTCAAATTTATTCTCCGGCCCGATTTTCTGATCAAATTTATATTCAGTGGTTTTTAAAAAATCCACAAAAAGGCTGGCAAAAAACGGATCGTATTCGCTTAGATATTTTAGGTGGACGCAAAGAAGGCTTTCGTGGTTTTACAGTCAAATCAAATTATCAAGTCGGCGAATGGCGTGTACAGGTCGAAACAGAAATGGGCCACGAAATTGCGCGAATGAATTTCGAAGTCATCGCGGATACAGATACAGAGCCTCGAAACTTTACAGTCATCGCCCAATAAAAACCTGCGACTTAAGTCGAGATTTACTTCTTAAAAAATTAAACCGATAAGCGATAAGATGTTTTAAAAAGGAGCTTTATCGTGGCAAAACAGACCAGTGATCCCTCGTCTCTATCAGAGGCGATTGAAAAACTAGAAACGGCCGGCAGAGGCAAAGCTCAAGACTTTAAAAATATTCTTGAAAAAGACTACAACGAACTTCGTAAAATGTTAGACGATTTTAAGCCGCAATTCGATAACTTAAAAGCCGGCGTTGAAAAAGAAGTCAGCAAAACTAAAAATCAAGTCGAAGAAAATGTAAAAAATAATCCGTGGGTCACTTTAGGCCTAGTTGGTTTGGTGGCTTTTATCGTCGGTTGGTTTCTGGGTCAAAATAAAAAAGGCGAATAAAAATGAATTGGTTAGGAAAAATCTTTTCTTACTTTTTAGGCCAAATGGCGTATCAATACATTTTTGGACAAGTTAAAAAAAAAGCGGTCTTAATTTATTTAAAAACACTTCAAGCTGTGCGACGTAGTCTTGTTGCTGCGATTTTAATTATTTGTTTTTTGCAGCTGATGATTTTTGGATTTTTAGGATTAGTTCTAACTGTCATTTGGATTCTACCCGCAGACTTAAATACAAAAATTTATATCCTGCTAGGTTTTTTTAGTTTTATTTTCTTTGTGCCACTTATGGCCGTTTGCTTTTTTCTTTCTGAACGCTTGTGGTTTCGCAAATCCGGCGCAGAAAATTTTATTAAAGCGGATTCGGTTTGAAAATCTCGTATTTAACTCAGTCGACTACAAACGCCCAGCCCGAAATTTTTTGATCAGATAAATATAAGTTGGAATTAAAATGGCTCCCATTGCAAGTAATGTGTAAAAAATGCGGGCTGAAAAAAAATCGGTTAGCGGGTAGCTAATTCCTTGATGCCATTCTTCTCCGGTGCCGGCGTAAAAAAAGCGTTTGTAGCCAGCTCCGTCCCATCCAAAAATTAATATTGCAAACATGCATAAGTGACTGATGACTGTCTGTAGAACTGCGGCGGCTTTATTTGCTTTGCGAATAAAAAACCAGGTCATGTAAAATCCTAAGATGCCTTGCGAGATATTTGTGAACGAGAAAGCCATAACTAACCAGGCGGGTAACGAAGAAAAATTGCGGGCTAAAAACATTGTTTCCCAACCAGGATTATCCCAAAGTAGATAAATTCCTGATGGAGCAAAAAATAAACCAATCCAAATCAACGACAAAGTAAAATACGGATTTTTCCAAAAACTGGGTTCATTTTTGAGTTGATCACTAGCAGCTAATGCTAAACCTGCGCTGAGTCCGTAAGACCAAAAGACATCGACTTGGACCATTTGTATTTCCTTTTTTAATAGGGAACATCTGTTTCGCTGACATGGGCAATTGGATCCATCATCACTTCAACAGAACCATCTGAATGATTTCTTTCTTGTTCTTCAAGAGCGGCCGGATTGAAATCTAAAAAGTACCACGCGATTAGTTTATCTTTATCAAAAGCTTTAAACTCGCCATCTTTTTTATCGTATTTACCCAACCATGTTTTGCCAATAAAAACGGGTCCATATTTTCCTGGAACAGCAACCATTAAGTCGTACACTTGAATTTTTCTTAAGAGCTCTTCTTGAATAAAGGGGTCGTCGCGCATGGCCGGGTGAGCATAATTTAAAAGAACTATACTTCTTCCTTTGTCGACATCTGGAACTAGGGTATGTTCAGGAACAATTTTAGTTACAAAATTAGCCATTGGCACAATATGTTTATCCAGAGCTTTAATTCGATTCATGCCACGCGAAACAAGCTTGTTTTCAGATGTAAAAAATATTTTACCCTTCCACATATCACCAACGACGGCATCCAAAGCTTTTAAGATTAAACCCTTTGCATTAAAAACTTTTGTACCAGCTCCTGCTGCATATCCAACGGGTAAAGCTTCAAGCGGAAGACTGTGGTGATTGTACAAATCATTTAATTCATCGAACTGTTTTTTTTGCGCCATTTCTTTCAACGACCAAACTGTTAGATCAGATTTTGGCAAATCAGCTTCGCTGTTTTGCGCTACTTTTCTGGCCATTGGTACATGAGAACATGAAAATAAAAATAAAAGCGTTACGATCAAATAAAAGTTTTTTAACATCGACATACTCCTTAATAGATCTAGCTTAGCTTAAAATATATTTAAATCAAACTCGACAAACATCGAGCCCTTTACGGACGTTTCTACAGTTTTAGTTTGTTTACGCCATAATCCAAAGGCTTATGCAGAAGTTATTATTAAACTTGTTATGATGGAGTGAGATTCATTTTTATTTTTGGGAGATCATCTTATGAAAAGATTTGCTGGCTTTTTGTTCGCATTATGCGCTTTAACTTTCTTTTGTTTTTCGATTCCCGTTTTTGCTGAAAACTATGTGGTTCAATCAGCGGTTGCGCCATTTATGCATGCGTTGTTTCCAAAAATTCATCAGCAAAAAGATGAAGCGATGATGGCAAAAGAGAACGGTCAATTGAGTGACGAAGATTACAAAAAACTCGTTGAAGGATCCTCAATTGATTATTTTCAAGAGATGGATAACGGGCTTACAAAGCCAGCCAACAGAACCGATTTGCAAAACACACTAAGCCCTTTTATTCCTGGAATCACCCAGGCTGATGCGGCTCGAAGAGCTGCTCGCGGACGAAATAACTGGATCGTCTGGACATTTGGCAACGATCAATTCTGGTCTGATTTAGGAATATCCTCTTTTGGTGGGATTGATTTTTTAAAAACGATCTCAACTCAAGCAAATGTTCCATCCGCGCGACATAATCGTTGGGAAAAATTAGGTTTAGTGAACGAACCTTGTTTTAAAGAAGCGACAGGTCCTCGTGAAGATCGATGGGGTTTGTATCTTGACGAAAGAATTGTTTCAGCAGATTGTCCAGCAGATCCATTTGATGATCCAAAACTTTATCCAGGAATTAAAATAGGAGCTCGAGGAAAAGAACTTACTTACAAGGGAATAAAGAAAACTTTAGAAGTTGGATCTTTTTACGGCTACCCAACAGGTGTTGTTGGATTTCGTTTATTTCCAAATCCAGATTTTGATCAAAAAGCTGCCGATGCATGGGACCCCGAAAAATATTATAACGACGCCAAATATTATAATGATCCAAAATTAGTTCGTCCTTATCGTGTTGGAATGGCCTGTGCACTTTGCCATGTGGGTCCGAACCCAAGCCATCCTCCGATAGATTTCAATAATCCTAAATGGGCCGACCTAAATTCAAATACCGGGGCACAATATTTTTGGTTCGATAGGGTCTTTATGTGGGATTGGGTCAAAAATAAGGATAGTTTTATTTATCAGCTTTTACACACGTCAAGACCTGGAACACTAGATACGTCGTTGGTTTCTTCAGATAGTATTAACAATGCGCGCACAATGAATGCTGTTTATGATCTACCGGCGCGAATTACCGCAGGAATTAAATTTAATGCAAGTGAACTTCTAACTGGCGATGAAACTTTAAATAAACAATTTACGACATTAAACACGGCGGTTGTACCAGATAATTCTCCACTGCGAACAACAGTTCAAAATACATCCAAGGGACAAATGGTTATTTCACCGCGAGTTTTAAAAGATGGATCCGATTCTGTTGGTGCTTTGGGTGCTTTAAATCGCGTCTATGTGAATATTGGTTTATTTGGCAACGATTGGGTAAAACATTTTATTCCACTTGTGGGTGGCCCTGTCATAACTCCATTTAAAATTAAAACAGCCGAAGAAAACTCGCTGTACTGGAGAGCTAATATTGAACAGACGCCAGACTTAGCGCTTTTCTTTTTGGCGGCGGGTAAGCCTGATAAATTAGAAAAAGCTTTAGAATATGCTCCTCAAGCACAAAGATATTTACAGGACTTTGAAGGTCCCCAAGTTTCATTGGGTAAAAAAGTTTTTGCAGAAAGCTGTGCGCGTTGCCATTCAAGCAAGTTGCCTGAAAAATCTTATAGCTTTTTTAATAACCCCAACAATTGTGAAGGTAAAAACTATTTAAAATGTTGGGATTCATATTGGCAGTATTCTAAAACGCCTGATTTTAAACAAGAAATGACAAAACTAGTGCAGCAAAAAGATTTCTTAGATCACAATTTTATGTCGACAGATTTAAGAATTCCAGTTTCGTTAATTGACAGCCAACTTTGCAGTCCCATTGCAACAAATGCGATCAAAGGAGATATTTGGGATAACTTTTCATCGACGACTTATAAAAATTTACCCTCGATCGGTAATTTCACAGTCAATTATCCCACCGACTCTGGATCAATGATGCAAAGTGAAGTTATTGAAGTCCCCGGCGGAGGACGCGGCTTTTTAAGACCACCATCTTTAATCAGCCTGTGGTCAACAGCTCCATTTTTACAAAATAATTCATTAGGTTTATTTGATGACCGCGGAACTATTGAGGGCCGTATGAAATCATTCGATGATTCGATTCATAAATTATTAAATCCTGAAACTCGCGCAAACCCAAATGCAGCGAAAATTGAAGGCGCAGGAACGCGCGCGGTTTATTACAAAACAAATTTCGGCGATCAGTTACCTGGCGAAATTGATGTGACAACAAAAGAAAATTATTTAAAAATCCCTTATGGCTATTTACCTAAATTTATTTTCGAAAAAATAAAAAAATCAGCAAGTTCAAATCCAATGGCTAAAAATAACATTTTTAAAAAAGGATTTGAATACGTCTTCTTTGAGGATCCTACAAATAAAGATAAATCAAAACGTAAAGTGGCTTCAAGCGATTACCTTAGTGCAAATACAGATCCCAAAGAAATGGGAAATATGATCTATCTGGGCCCTATACCTGCCGGCGTTCCGGTTAATTTAATTTCAAACATTGATGTCAGCAGCGCAAGCCCAGCTCATCTTGCTAAGCTCACTTACGCGGTTGGAAAGCTTGTCGAGACTGTCATCAAAATTAGAAAGCAAAATTTAAAAGGAACTGCTGCGGCACATTTTTTTATGAAGAATGTATCTAAAAGTTTATTAGCAGTCAGCAAGTGTAACGATTTCGTGGTGAATCGCGGACACTACTTTGGAACCAAATACGCTCGTGATAACAAGGAAATCCATTCCGAAGGTTTAAACCCCGAAGAAAAAGTGGCTCTTATAGAATACTTGAAACATTTTTAATTCAGTTTTTCGGGATTCGCAAAACCATTTTTATATAATCTTTCACAAGTTTCTTTTGAGACTAAAATATTCAATCCATTAGAAAGATGGATTGAATATAATTTTTCTAAGCTTAAATCATTTGGAATAAAAAGCCGACCTTTGTGAGGGTCATCAATCACAAAAGTATTTTGATTGTATGTTACCCAAGGCACTGCTGAATAGCTCAACTCAGTTCCGATTTCATCGGCGATCGTTTTTCCAATGTAGCATTTAGAAATTTCTAAAAATAAAGCATCATTAAAGCCTGAAAATATTTGGGTCGTACTATTCGTAAAGTCGATCTTTGATTCATAAATCTGATCTGCAAGCTCTGCAAATTTTAATTGAAGTGGCAAGTGCTGTGTTAAAACAGCTTTTTTTTGTTCAACAATACAATAATCTAAAGAAGTGAACTTCTGGATTGGCTGCCGAACTACATCAGCAGACTTTTTTAGGGCCTCTTTAATTATTTTAAATAAGTCGAATGCGCTTAAACTGGGTCCGTATTCAGCTAAACGAACGGGAACCAAATCGACTTGTTGGTCAAAATAAAGTTTTAAATCTGAATGCCCGCCCCAATCACTTAAAACGGCTGGATTGCCATCGGCTAACGCGCGGCATGCCTCTAGACCAAAATTTTCATCTGATTGCAAGCTGGCCGAAACAAATAAATTACTCTTATCCTTTAAAAAGTCAGCGACTTGATTTTGATCAACATGACCTTTGAAGAAAACATTTTTTTTCAATTCAAGATTTAAAACAAGATGATTCAAAAATTTTAAATAATCATCATTTCTTAAATTCATATTAGGCGATCCTAAATAATCTTCTTTTCCAAATAGAATCAGGACAGGCGGGTTTTCTTTTGCAGATCTTTTTAATAATGAATACGCCAGTAAAAGAGTATGGATATTTTTTTGTGGTGAAATCGGTCCTAAATAAATTAAATTTTTATTTGGAGTCATTTTTTTTAGCGGCGATAAATTTTCTTCTGCATCTAAAACAAATGGGATCACTTGGACAGTTGGTTTCACAAAAATTTTTTCTAAAGTATCTTTATCACTTTGGCACGAAGTTATAAAGACATCAGTCTGGCAAAATAAGTCGTTTGAAGCGAAGTAGCGATAAGGCCAAAAAGCAATTGTCGCCATATGATGAACATAAATGACCAAACCAACATTTAATCGCAGAATGTCCCGAACATACTGCATGGTTTTGCACATTCGGTAATTAAAGCAAGTGATGACAATTTTATCTGATCTAAAAAATGAAGCCGTCAAATCCGATAAAGCCAGCTGATCAATATTTAAAACGACAACTTCGTGATCAGCTGAATTCATCGCAATCCAACAGTTCTCAATCAAAGGAAGAACTTCCTGTACGCCTGTTGTGCCCAGGTTTTCCCTTGATGTAAGAACGGTGATCGTCATTTCAGTTTTAGTTTGTTTCGTTCGTTACAATTTTTTCAAGCTCTTCGTTGCCTGGCAAACCCGATAGATCAGGAACAATAACGATCGATATACGACGATTTAATTTTTTTCCTTCAGCAGTCGAGTTGTCACTGACGGGCTGAGTATCAGCGTAACTTGCTCCGCTAATTTGATCGGGCGGTAGGCCCGCATCAATCATTGTTTTGACAACAGTCATTGCGCGCGCCGAAGCAAGCTCCCAATTAGATGGATAAAGCTCAGACTTCATCGGTATGTTATCTGTGTGTCCTTCGATTTGATATTTACGCCCTTCAAGACCCTTGAGTAATGCAGAAACTTCTTTAATGGCCTTAATTCCATCTGTCGAAAGTTTTGCTGAGCCCGACGAAAACAAAATATCAGTTGAAAGCGCAACGGTCATTCGACCTTGAACAACTTTGACGCTGAGTTTTCCCGAGTTCACCATTTTACTAAATTTCGATGTAAGCTCTCTAAATTCGGCCAATCTTTTTTCTGTTTCCATGCGGCGCTTTTTAAGTTGATCCATGGCATTTTTCATATCATTAATTGAATCTTGCATTTGTGTTTTCTGATTATCTGCAAGACCTAATTTATTATTAAGTTCGCTTATTTTAGACTGAGCAGCGCCCAGCTGCATTTTATAATTTTCATTTTCTTGAGCTGTTTTTTTCTCTTGTTCTTGTAAAGTATTGTATTTACCAGAAGTGACACAGCCAGATGAAACTAAAAAACCCAACGTTATAAAAACCAAACTTTTTTTATTTAAAAACATAGATTCTCCTTTAAAGATTAAGCTATTAAAGTATGTCATCGTCTTTTTAAGCTGGCAAACAAATCATTTTTACATTTAAAATACGGCCATGCTTAAATCTAAAATATCAAATCATACTTTATGGCTGACTCTAAATAATCCAACAACATCCAATTCAATCAATTACGAAATGATCGATTCGTTAATTCATGAATTAATTCAAGCAGAAATGAATACACAAATTCGCGTTGTTGTCTTAACTGGTGAAGGAAAAAATTTTTGCTCTGGCGGTGATTTACAAAATATGCAGCAGCGCTCTGAAATGTTTGCCGGTGAAAGCAACGAGCTCAGAAAGCGCTACGAATTAGGCATCCAAACGATGGCCAAAGCCGTCGAATCTTTTTCAAAACCATTGATTGCTTTAGTCAACGGAGCTGCCGCAGGAGCTGGTTGCGACTTGGCCTGCATGTGCGATTTACGAATTGGTTCTGAAAATACAAAATTTTTAGAAAGCTTTGTCAAAATTGGCTTGGTACCCGGCGACGGAGGAACATTTTTTTTACAAAGAGTCATTGGCTTTGCAAAAGCAATGGAAATGACTTTAACCGGAAGAACTGTTCTAGCCGATGAAGCTTTAAAAATAGGGTTACTGAATCACATTTATTTAGAATCAGAAATTCATAACAAAGTTCAAGAAATTGCAGATCAAATCAGTGCGAATGCACCTATTGCCGTTCAACTTAGTAAAAAAGCGATGAAAGTATCTTACTTAAATGATTTAAATACCAGTTTAGATTTGTTAGCTTCTTATCAGGGAATTACACAAAGAACTTTTGATCACAAAGAAGCATTGCAAGCGATCAGCGAAAAAAGAAAACCAGCTTTCACTGGCCTTTAATCACGCGATTTGTTGAATTCGCATCGAGTTACAAACAAAATGAGAGTGTTTCTTGGCCATATGCTTCTGACGTGATTTAAAAATATTAAATGCTTAGGTGAACTTAAGTTAATGTGTTATTCTACCGACAAGTTATAAATTGCTAGTTTTTGAGTCTTTGTGCATTCCGTTCATTTCCTCCAAAATAGCGCTCAAGCCTATAGGAGGTTTTTATGAGTAAAAAATTATACGTTGGTAATCTGCCTTATTCTGCAACTGATATGACATTGTCAGAGGCTTTTTCTGAATGTGGTACTGTTCAATCTGCAAAAGTGATCATGGATCGCGAATCTGGTCGCAGTAAGGGTTTTGCGTTTGTTGAGATGTCAACAGACACTGAAGCTTCGAATTCAATTACTCGCTTTAATGGTGCTGATTTAGATGGTCGCGCGATTAATGTATCAGAGGCGAAGCCACAAGCTCCGCGAACTGAAGGATCTGGTGGGGGCTACAACTCTCGTCGATCTTATTAATTAGCTCGTTTGATTTAAATCTAAAATCAGATCATAAAGCCGGCCTGTAAAGGTCGGTTTTTATTTTCTAGTGCGCCAGCAGGGCGCATCACGAGGAGAAAAATTTATGAATATCCAAGTTATTTCATTCAACTGTCTTTTAAAAAATAAAGCCGGAAACTTCATCAGTTCGACGTACAATCGCGAAGTTCTAAACACCATACAAGATGAAAAAGCAATGCTCTTAGGGCTTGCAAAAGGTTTACAGAATTTAACAAAAGGCGAAAAAAGATCGATTTCTTTATCAGCCGCTGAAGCCTATGGATTTTACGATCCTAAAAAAGTTATTTTATTTCCAAGAAAAAAATTACCTAAAAATTTGCGCCCAGGTGATCCTGTAACGATTGTCAGTAAAACGGGTGTTGAGCGCACTTATAAAATTCTACAATATCACGACGATATGGTTAGCCTTGATGGCAACCATCCCTTAGCCGGACAAGATTTAATTTTTGAAATTGAAGCTCTAGAAGCGCGTGATGCAACTCAAGAAGAAATAAACGAATCATTAAACATTGTTTCGGGTCAACTTCTTCACTAAATCAAACTGTCTGTTTGGCTAGTTGAAAAATACCTCATCATCAAAAATAGTATCTCAGCCCAAAAAACTCGCTTACAATTTTAAGAATTGTAAGGAGAATTTTATGGTTGGATTTGTTGTTCTTGTTGTCGTGATTCTAGTTTTAGTAGTCATGGGAGTCAGCGTTTACAATGGTCTGGTGAGTCTCAAAAATCAAATTGATCGCTCTTGGGCTAATATCGAAGTTATTTTAAAACAACGCTTCGATGAAATTCCTCAACTAATTCAAGTCGTCGAACAATATGCGGGTTACGAGCAAGCCACTTTAAAAAAAGTGATTCAAGCCCGAAACACATACACGCAAGCCGCAACAACTGAACAAAAAGTAAATGCCGCCAATGAAATGTCTACAGCTGTGCGGGGCTTGATGGCTTTAGGCGAGGCTTATCCTGATCTAAAAGCGAATACAAATTTTGTTCATTTACAAACTCGGGTCAGCGATCTTGAAAGCCAAATCGCCGATCGACGCGAGCACTTCAACGAAACAGTTACAAATTTCAACACTCGCACGCAGCAAATTCCCGATGTTTTTTTTGCAAACATGCTGGGGTATCAACAGCACACACTTTATCATCCAGAGCCTACAGAGATGACTCGTCCCAGTTTAAAAATGAATCTAGGCTAAGATGTCAAGACGATCGGACCCTCAGACCGCTGGTTTTTTTTGTCTCGTACTTGGCGGAATGCTGATTTACAGAAGCATTAAAAAATTTCAAAGATATCGAAAAATACAAGACGTCGCACGAATTGATATTGCATCGGCTCCGCAGGGGCTTATCGAAGTTGAAGGTTATGCTTGGCCATTAAATAATTCAATTACCGCAGTTTGTGGACGTGAAGCCGTTTACTATAATTACAAAGTTCAAAAACTTGTTCGTCGAGGAAAAAACGCTTCATGGGAAACAGAATACGAGTTTAATTTCGATAAAACTTTTTATGTCATTGATCGAACAGGTGCTTGTTTTGTGCAACCCGTTTCACAAGCAACAGAAGATGTCTCAGAAAAAATAACAAAGCTGAGTGGCTACGCTGCAGATATTGAATCACTTCGACAAGTGACTCGACCCGCGAATTTTTTGAGTCAACTTTTTACCAGCAGTTATCGTTTGGTCGAAAAAAAAATACTTGTGGGCTCTCCAGTCTACGTAAATGGTGAAATGCAGATGGTTAATTCGCCAGAGCAAAAAATTAAAGGCGACTACAAAAGATTTATCAACACAGCTTTATCAAGTCAGTCAAATCTTTGGTTTCAGATTCAAAGATTTGACTCAAATCACGATGGTAAAATTTCGGATCAAGAATTGCTTGAAGGAATATCAGATTTAGCAAAAGCCGCCGTCAAGGAATCAAAAGAAGAAAAAATAAAAGTGGCCGGGCTTATTGCGGATACACCGAATCACTCTTTAATATTGGCCGACTGTCACCAGCAAGAGCTTTTAAAAAAAATGAGCACATTTAATAATTTGAAAATTTTTTTCGGCATTATATTGATAGCTGTGGGTGCTTATATTTTGAAGTTAAACATTTAAAGGGAGATAAAAAATGAACAGTAAAAAAATAGCTCTTGTCACAGGTGCAAGTCGCGGAATTGGTCGAGACATTGCCTTACGCTTTGCTCAAGATAAAACAGATGTGATTATCACTTATCGAGATCAAGAAGAAAAAGCTGCCGCTGTTGTCAAAGAGGCTGAATCGTTCGGCGTAAAAGCACGAATTATCAAATTGGATATGTCTGATTTTAAATCGATTGAACCCTTTGCACAATCCGTGAAAACCTTACTCAAGCGCGAATGGGGACAAGACAACCTTGATTTTTTAGTGAACAACGCCGGAATGGGCGCCACTGTTCCGATGGAAAAAGTGACCGAAGAAATTTTTGATCAGTTTTTGAATGTTCACTTTAAAAGCGTTTATTTTTTAACTCAAAGAGTTTTAAGTTTTATGAACTCAGGCGGCCGAGTCATCAATATATCCACGGGAACAACACGATTTTCTAATCCAGGTTATTCAGTTTACGCCTCGATGAAGGGCGCTATTGAAGTTTTAACAAAATACATCGCAAAAGAATACGGCCCGAAGGGTATACGAGCAAATGTCGTTGCTCCGGGTCCGGTAGAGACTGATTTTAACAATGCGGCTATTCGAAACAATTCTCAGTTCAAAGGAGTTTTAAGCTCGCTTTCGCCTTTAGGTCGTGTGGGTGAAGCCGAAGACATCGGTGGAGTCGTCGCGTTTTTGTGTTCCGATGCAGGCCAATGGATCAACGGTCAAAGAATTGAAGTCAGTGGCGGCATTAACGTCTAAAACTTCACATTTGATTTAAAAATTTGAAAGGCGTCGGGCTCTAAGGTGTTTGCTTCAGAATAATAAAATCCATTTGTTGTGTTTTCGTTAAAGGCACAAGCACCATTGAATGAATTAGCATTGCCGCTAATCGTTTTGATTGGCGAAGTTGAGGCCAGCGCACCTGTATCAATATTTGAAAATTTATAAACACTACATCCATGATATATTCCCGGAGCGCCGGCTAAGCCCTCGGGCGAAACGATAAGATAATTTTCATTTTGATAATTAAAAAGTTCGCTGGCTGAAAAGTTTAAATACCCTAATGCAACTGCATCAGAATTTTGGAGTAGCGTCTTTGTGTAAGACCATCCCGAAGTTACTGCGCAAGGCTGAGCGCAAAAAAATAAAACAACGCGATAGTTTGCGGCTTCAACGCAAATCAAACTTAAATACAGCTTAGACGCCGACGACAAAAATCCAGGCTCTGTAAAAATCAGACAGTTATTTAAATCAGGATGAAGAGTTTGCAAATTAATAATTGGTGCGCCGCCAACAGGTGATCCTGTTGATCCGCCTAAAGAATTATTTGCGGCATCGTAACTGGCAGCACCAAATAGTTTTATTTCGGTGGCCGAAGCTAGTAATTGCGGAGTCGCCGCTTTTTTATAAGAGATCCAACCATGTTCAAAACGTCGATCTGTGTTCGAGTCCGTTGTTTTAACTTCTAAATAATGATGAGTCAGAAGCTTCCAGCGATCATTTGCATTCACTGAATTAGGGTCATAAAGAATTCTTGAAACTTCGTTTTGCCAGGCTCCTTGAGTGGGAAGCCCAGGAAAACTGATTGTAACATTATTTACCGCAGCCAAAGTAATTCCCTGATCCAACCAACTGACACCGCCATCGCTTGAGCTTGCAACGCGCGTCGATACAACTCTTTGGTTTGGTTCAAGCTGCGACGAAGTATTCACAGCAGAGTAGCTCATCCATAAAGTATTATTTGTGTTGTCGAAAGTGAGCGAAGGATCAAAAATTCCTAAATTTGAAACGGATCCAACACTTAGTTTTGTCGGGGAAATCGACGGGTTGGACGGAGCTGTGCCATCCAGCTTTTTAGAGCATGAAGCTAGCGCAAAAAAAAGAAAGTAAAAAAAACACTTCATGATTTAAGTCTACAGCATCAAGAAATCCGAGTATATCAAAACAATTCAAGTACCCCCCGTATTGGCGAGCAACTTCAGGTCTATAATTTGCATTTTTTTAGATGATCAGGAGTCTCATGCGACAATTTTGCCAGAAGCTTATTAATTTGAGTCTAATGCTTTTTATGATGGCCTCGGTATCAACGGCGCAGTCACTGCAGCGCAAAAATTGCCTTAGTTTATTTGAATCTCAAAATGAGACTGTTTTATTCGATTCAGAAATAATCAAACAATCGCAAAAAAAATATGAAACTGAAATTGCTAAAACTCATGATAAAATCAACTCAAATTCTTTCGTAACGAATCGGGGCTATGCTGAATATAACACGTTATTTAAGTTTGAAACTTTTTTGGATCATTTAACATCTCAAGATCGCTGGCTTGATGCGGGGGCGGGTAGAGCCAAGGCTCAAATTGAATATCTTGAAAAAAGAAAGCTAGAAGCAAAAGATTCTTTGCAAATGGTTGCGTTAGCTTTCAAAAAACCATGGTTCACCCAAGTTCCTAAAGAAAACTTTAAATATATATCAGGATCTTATTTCGAAGATATTCCCGACTATCAACTTGGATTATTTTCGGTTATTACAGATTACTTTGGACCTTTTTCTTATTCTAAAAATCCAGTTGCTGTGCTTAATAAATATTTACGACTTTTAAAAGCAGGCGGAAAAATTTTTATAAGTTCGACACCATATCAAAGTTCAATCTATGTTCCCGATCAAGGTTTAATCAGTTTACATACTTGGATCCAAAAATATTTAGAAAAATTCCCAGACGACTACAAAATATCGAAAAACCTCAACACTCTAGAAATTCAGTCAGTTAGCGAAGTGATTCAACAATTACCCGATGCCGAATTGATTTATTTCTTTGCGGAAAGTCCACCAGTTCGTAAACTGCTTCTTACTCCGGGCAAGAATGCTGATTTAAAAAAATAGATTAAAAATTCGGTTTTTTAATTGAATTTGACAATGAAAGATATCGCCTGCATCATTTCTTGGTGAGACATACAGCTTTAATTATTTTTACTCTTAATTTTATTTCTGTAATTGCTTTTTCAAAAGTCAATATACATAGTTTGGATAATTATTCAGATAAAGACGGTTGCATTCCTTTATCTGAATTTGCTGAAGAGCCAACTAAACCCAAAAGTTGTCCGAACACCTTTAGTCCTGCTATAAGACCAAAAACAACAGGAACCTTAAACCCTCGCAAAACTGACGCAAAGAAAAAATTAGGATTCAATATTTGTTGTTATGACTGGGAAACGTTCGGTAATCGCTAAATCAAAATTTAAATTAAATTTTTAATCTTTGCTGACAAATTCGGTTATTAAAGCTTGCGAGCATGCGATTAAAAAGTTGCCGCGGAGGGCGATAGTGACAAATGAAGAAAAGTATTTAAAGCCAAACGGGCGTAAAAACTGATATAGATTTAAAAAAATCTGAGGGTGAAGGCAAGATTAAGCGCCTAGATCCAGAACTCGCGCATACACAAAAAATGCTCAAAGAATATAAAGAAGTGTTTGTAAAAGGACTTGATGCGGAAGCGCGAGACGCCATTACAATTTTAAATTCTGGCAGTTATGATGAACACCTTTTTTGCTCTGGTGATAAATCGGCGATTAAAGCCATCGCCGTTATAAATAAATCGTTCAATATTATTTCGTTAGAAAAATTAATCCACCACGCAAGATTCTCGATTATTTTCTCTAGGAATACAGGTCCCCCGAAAATAAGCATCACAGCCTTTTTTTGTCTTATACCGATCAAAAATCCAGAACTTCTTTTTTTGGCCAGCTTTAGTAATTTCTGAATTAATAAAATCTCCAGAGATACAAACATACTTTTCATTTTTCGTAAATTTCACCCAATCATGTAAATAAAGATGGCACAACTTTAGCTTTACCGGTCGTCTTGAAATAAATTCATTTAGTTCATTATTTCTTATGCCAGAAAGTACAAGCATGGTCATTCGGCTTTTTTCTTCGGCAGAATATTTTTTACCTTCACAAAACATTTTAACATCCTTGATTTCGAAACATTGCCAATACGGATAAAAAGTTCTGCCGCCTTCAGAAAAAAGAGATGGTTCTGCAAGACACTGATTCATTTTCAAATCGTCTTTATTTAAAATTCCAAAATCATCTGTAAGTAGGGCATAAGGAAAAAGTTCATTAAGTTCTTGCAAGTGGGCATTTTTTTCTAAAGCCATCGTGTTTACTGAAAATAAGAATGAAAAAATTATGACTTTCCACATTTTGAAAGCTCCTCGAATACTTTATTAAATTCGTCCATAAGCTTTTTTGATTCTGCTTTAGAGACCGTCCGTCCACCTTTAAATTCGTAGATCGCTTCTTCCCAAGAGGCCGTTTTTTTCAATAGGCTAGATGCGATTTCGCGTTTACGAAACAACCAGCGTATTCCTGCACATATATTATTACAAGGATCGTTCAAATCTTCTCGCGTAAGAGTTAAAAAGTGATTTTTTAACTCTCCCTTTTCATTACCTAAAATTTTTCTGCTCTCATTGGTCACTTGCATAAGCCCACGAGCGCTATTTTTATCTTTTTTATTAGCAAGTATTTTAGGATTAAAACCCGATTCAGTAGCAATCAAAGCTTTAACCAGATTTGGATCTAAAGGGATATCTGGTTTTAAAACATCATTCCAATATTTTGTCCAACCAGCGATGAGATTATCATATTGATTCCCTTTTTCTTTGAACTCTAATCCTATGGAGCATGGCTTTTCTTTAATTTTCGAAAAATTTTGTTGTGCCATTTCTTGAATTTCATCAGGATAGAGCTGATCTTTTTTAGATGGATTATCCGCACAATGTGCGTGGCGAATTGTTGTACTGCCGCCCGGATTTTTTTTACTTGGTGGTATGTGTAAGGAGTGTTCTCGCACCCAATGTCTGCCCGGGGCACAAAGTCGCCAAGGATGAATACTTTGAGTAGATATATTTTTTGAGGTTACTTTTTTTGCCATTCTGACCTCTGAATTACTGAGAATAAATTGCGAGATTAAATTAATATGACTTTAGCAAAAACGCGGTTACCGCACAAATAAAATAAGCGCTGATACATATACAGAAAAAGATCTACACGATATCAAAAACAAGATTGATCGTACTTATACAAATAATCCGAAACAAAAGCTTCGTGCATATGCTTTGTATCTGGGAATTTGCACAAGTCTCCGTAGACGTAACTTTCTAGGACTTAAGGCAAAGCATCTTTTCCCTGATGCTAAAGTGCCATTTTTTCAGTTAGCAGATAATATCGTAAAAGCGTGGAGTCTTGGCCACAAAGGTGTACTCGTTTTTGAAAACGCATCCTGACAGTATTAATCGTATCTGGGAGAAAATTTGCAAAGATTGTAATTTTAAATATTTATCGCCGCTTCAGTGGCGTCATTCTTATGCAACTATTGGTGCTTTACATTTACATGACTGGTACAAGGGTAACGCGTATTTACTACAGCAATTCTGTTTGCAAAGTTCGATTAAAATGACTGAGAAATATATCAATCAAAAAGCTACTCAATTATTGAAGGCTTTTGAAGGAGTCTAATTTCTTGGTTTAAACTTTTTTGCTGTATTATCATAAAAAAATGTTAAGAATTTAACTCATGAAAGTTCGCATAGAAATAAATACTTTCGAAGTCGTTATAAGGCTTAAGATTTTATTCTTATTGGTATTTCTAGTCGCATGTGCAACATCGGATAAAAACTTTAACACATCTTTAGAGAATCAAAGATGTGAATCTGCACTTGAAAAAATTCCTGAAGAGCAATTCGGTCTTAAGTTGGCGTCTAAAACGCAAAAAGTTGTCGGTACTGTTTTTAGCTATACTGCTACCGCGGGTGGATATGCCGTTCAAATATTTTTAGATACAAGTAAATCAACCGGCTTTGTGTTGGGATGCACCCTGATCGGCTTGCCGTTCGGGCAGTATGCAGGTGGTGAAATTGCCAGTCGATGCATGAAAGATGCTTTTAAAGGCTACAAAACATTTACCTTCGGACAAGATACATACAAAAAAACATCAGGCTTTCGATGCTCAAATTTAAACGGCCTTTCAACGGCCATGTCCACAGTTTAGTTGAAATTTAAAGGTTGAGTGGCTCAACCAAAAGTGTTTTCAATAGGTTACGAGACTTTTGAAGATACAAAAAAGAAGG
>JAYTPD010000038.1:0-50665 GCA_043747435.1 Bdellovibrio sp.
CCTTCTTTTTTGTATCTTCAAAAGTCTCGTAACCTATTGAAAACACTTTTGGTTGAGCCACTCAACCTTTAAATTTCAACTAAACTGTGGACATGGCCGCGGAGCAAGCGATTGAAGCGATCAATAAAGATCTTGGAGACGGTGATCTGACAACCAGTTTGTTTGTGACAGAAGGAAAAGATCCCAGCGGGCTATTTTTTATACTTCGCAATGATTTTAGCCCTAAGGAACCTGTCGATGGAATTTACAAAGGCGCTTACCGATTTTATATCGGTGATACAAAACTTCTTCGAAATAAAGACGGAAACACTTTTAGAATCCGAATGTTAACGGATAATGCACGTGGTGCGATCAGACATGGAGTTCGCCCCGGTACAACTGAAACAGACGAGATGATTCTTCTTTTTGACGAAGCCATCAAAAAATCAGGTTTTGATCGTGAAGTTAAAATGTATTTTTTTAATGCGACGAATGGTCGCGAGGGCTTAGACACAGATCCGATTGTTTACTCGTCCACGAACGGAGCTGAAAAATTAGTTCATCTATTGGAAACTCTTTCGGAATTATCAATGAAAGCTCGCAACAACGGAATAGAAACAGTTGTGAATAGTCGTGTTGAAGTCAATGCAGACGGGCTTATTACAATTCAGCCGAACTAAATATGATTGATTTTTTATGTTTAAATTTTACGGCCTTTCTGTTTTTTTAACAGCTCTAAAAGTTTTTGCCATCGTCGGTGGAGTCACATCCACTGATCCACTTCCAAATTATTTAACAGAAGCAGATCGAAAAACAATACAGGTTCACACAGTTGCGGTTTTAAATACGCAAAATTCGAGCTTGCATTCGCGCTGCACGGGTACACTCATCGCAAAAAATATTGTTTTAACAGCAGCGCATTGTGTTACGAAAAGCTTAGAAAATTTTTGGGTCGTTCCAGATATTTACGAATTTGCAGTCATCAGGCGTTTGCAAATCACGAAAGTCATCGTGAACAAAGATTATCATGATTTTGCAGCGCCCAGCGACGAAAAGCCAAACCATGATTTAGCTTTAGTTCAATTCGCCGGAGAACTACCAGCGCAATATAAACCCACCACGTGGATAACGCGTTTCAAAACGATACATCAAACGGCTGTGTCCACACCCGAATTTTTTTGGTTTTATGTTGCGGGTTACGGAGTCAGTGATGAAGCTAAAGAAGATTCGGGTGAATTGCGTTTTTCAAAAGTGATTGTTGAGGCCGGTCTTGTTTTGAGTCAAAGCAATTACATGAGAGCCAACCAAACCCAGGGTTTTGGCGTATGCAAAGGCGACTCGGGTGGGCCAGCTTACATCAAAATAGGAAACAAATTTTATGTTGCTGGAGTTCTTTCGGCTGTGTCGGGCTCGTGCTTCGGAGTTTCGTACTTCAATCAGACTGTTTTTTATTCTGAGTGGATTCAAGCGGCTCTTAAAATATTGTCGATATAATCGACGTCTCATAATAGCGCGTAAAACTTTTTTACTATTTAGTTTTTTAATACTTTATTGAGACACATTAAAGTCCAGCAGAAAATAAACCGAAAAAAAATCACTAGTTATATTAAGACCTTATAAAATTCTGAAAACAAGTTCGACGAACTGAGTTTGACAAATTGTGGAATTTTATCTTTGTGTTGATAAACTGTATGGAGAGCAGATGTTTATGAACTAAACTTATTTGCTTAATGGGGATTTTTTGCTCAGGGGGAAACGTGAATCGAGTTCAAAAAGTTTTGTCAGATCTACATATTCAGCGACGAAAAATTTTGACTGTCTTAGTGATTATTATTTTGATTCCAATGTTTCAAAACTGCAGCGGCGGATTTAGTACAGGTAGTTCTGAAGCTGCGGGAATTGGTGTTAATTCAGCCTCGGGCGGTGGCGTGGGTGGTGGTTCAACAACTTCACCGACAGCTCCAATTGGACCGACAGGTCCGTCTTTGGCTGAAGTGCAAGCGAAGTGCAAAGCTTTAACTCGTACACCTAGTTTGTCGGCTCCGGCGCTATCATCAATAACAGTTGACTCAGGTCTAGGATCAAAAGAGTCGGGTGACCAAAAAACAAATACGTCGATCTCAATTTCATCGGATCTTGGTATTACTGATAAAGCTAAATTCGATAGCTTAAACTGCGCGGCTCAGTTTGCGATTCAGCTCAATTGTGAAGTGATATCGGATAATCCAAATTATCCCATTTCGATGACTAATGCCTTTGATATGAATGGTGTGAATCTACTCACAATGACGACGCCCAAAAGCCAGCTTAATTTAGCCAAAGATTCTTACATGAATAATAACTGCAGCGTGGGTTTTCCGCTTGGTGCAACAAGCACAAATTTTCAAATCATGCCAGACACCCGAAATCAGCGTTGCTCAGAAGGTAGTTTTACAATTCGTTTAACAGCGCGAAATTCTGTCACAGGAACTCAAGGAAACAATACTTCAGCTGCGCAAGTTTTTAAAGTGAACATGAGAAACGCCTGCTGGAACGAATCTAAATTAAAAGATTCCGCTGGCAATATTCAAGCTGTCGCCAATTTCGGAACAGCAGTTGCGATGAACAATGGGTGGGCGGCTGTGGTGGCTCCAACGGAAGATACCGGGGCAATTCTGGATGTTGGCGCCGTGTACATGTATAAATTAGTAGGTTCAAGTTGGATTCAAAAACAAAAAGTCATGATCAGCGATGCGGCGGCTCGCGATACAATTGCATCGGTCGCGATCAGCGGAAACAGAATGGTCATCGGTAGTCCTTATCGCGCGGGTCAGGGAATGGCATTTGTTTTTGATGTCACAAATGATGTTTGGACATTGACTCGTCAAATATCTCCACCGACGTCTCAGGCGGATCAATATTTCGGGCAATCTGTTGCGATCACGGCAAATAATATTTTTGTCGGAGCGCCAAATTTTAATGGTGGCGGTCAAGTCAAAGCTGGATCTGTCAGTGTTTTTAGTTCTGATGGCGCGACTTTCTTAGTTTCAATAATGGGCGAAGCTGCAAACAATGCTTTTGGTTCGGCATTAGCTGCAGACGGAAGTCTGATTGCGATAGGAGCCCCGCAAGCTGAAGGTCGTCTAACATTATCACCAGGTTCAGCTTACGTTTATTCAATCAGTGGATCAACTGCGACGCAAGTTGCGAAAAAAACAGGTACAATGATGGCTGAAACATTTGGTGCAACAGTTGCGTTAATCGGAAACCGTTTAGCCGTTGGTTCTCCGAATTACAGCGAAGGTACAAAAACAGCGCAGGGCCGAGTCACTTTTTATAATTCTTATGCTGACACTACAATCGCTCGCACTTACACAGGTGGTGCTTCGGGTGATAACTTGGGTCAGGGTTTAGCTTTATCTTCGACAGGAATTTATATTGGCAGCCCTTACGCCAACGGACGCATTGGTTCAGTGGATCATTATTTATACACTGATTTAACAAAAATTTATTACAGAAATTTAGCCTATACCGGAGCTGCAAATTCAGCTTTTGGTTACGCTGTTGCAGCTTCTGGCAACGATGTAGTGATTGGTGCTCGTATTAAAAATGATCCTAATGATAATTCAGGCGCATCTTATATCTACCGATATAAGTAAGTTGGTCGGGCTCGAATTATTGGGGGGAACAACTTAATTAGAGGGGTCTAGTTAAGTTGAGTGGGAATGTTATCAACGATTGGGGAGGGTTCTCAATATGAGAACAAAACTAAGTCTTTATTTATTCAGCTTGCTTGCGGTTTCAACTGCAGAAGCTCAAATTGATATAGCTTATCGCCGCGCTAATGCCGTTGTACTTTATGAGTTTAATGAAACATCTGGGAATCAAGTTGTCGATTCATCAACCATCGGAACTCCACTGAATTTAACAATCGCAGATGCATCAAGCGGTGCGATTTTACGTGGCCAAGACAATGGTTTAAATTACATTAACTTGCAAACTCGAAATTTAATTCAATCAGCAACACCGGCAACAAAATTAATTAATGCGTGTAAAGCCAGTGGTGAGCTTACAATAGAAGCTTGGATTGAAAATAACGATCCAGCTAAAACAAGCGTTGGAGAATATCCCGGTAAAACGCCTCAGCCTAATAGGATTGTTTCGCTTGCGACAGATCTTAAAGTCAGTAACTTTTATTTAGGTCAATTTTATGACAACGGTGAACTTTATTATTCGACTGTCAACACCAGTGGAAACGAAAATCCAGGAACAAATCGTGCGACAGCGGGCGGTAATTTAAATAACCCCATTATGAGTGCGCAAACACAAGTGATTGTTCCCTCATCGGAATCTGCAAATCCACCCGCGGTCAAAATGCAAAAGATTTTGATGACATTAACAAAAGACCAAGTGGCCCGACTTTACGTCAGCGACCGCGAAGGAAATCTTTCAAAAGTAACTCAGACTGCAGCGGGTTTTGGAATTGAAAATGGTAAAGGTTTATTTGCTGATTGGTATGATGATGCTAAATTATCAATTGGTAATATTGCATCCACATTAATTGATGTTCAGAATGCACCCGGCGTATTTACTCAGTGCACAGGTAATGTGGCAAATACTGATCCTACTTGTAATGCGCGCAGCCGTTATTGGAAAGGTAAGATGTACCTTGTCGCTGTTTATTGCAAAGCTTTAACGGATGCACAAATTGTGGGTACAAGAGCGAATGCATCTGTTACAAATCCAGTTGTGCCGATTGATGTGGGTATCGTAATCAATGATCAACGTAAAAAAGCTCAAGATATTTTTCAGCGTTTAACAGGGGTTAAAACTCCGATCTATGATCCTGTGCTGACTCAGATGGTTCAAAAATTAGATTTAAATGATCCATTAGGTGCGGCTGCAATTGCAACAAGTGATTCGCGCTTTCTCAATATTACTGTTCGAGATTTTGCCTCTAAAATGTCGAATCGCGCTGAAACAATCAACGTTCCTTTAAACGATATGACGGCAACAATCATCGGTGCTGTTCGTGATGATCTAAGTGCGCACAGACTGCTCTGGGATAATATTACTTATATGGCCGACACTGCAAAAGCGGCTGTGCCATCGACGATGACAACAGATCTTTTACGCTCAAATAATCATTACGAATCATTAGATACGCAACGCGTGGATTTAGCCAAAGTGCTGACACGATTTGATAAAACAGGTGCGCCATTGAAACAAAAGATTTTTGACGGAACAAAAGCACAAGACATGCCGACACCAGCAGGAATATTAACATCGCGTGCGTGGCTATCCGCGCACGCCGTTGCGGGAACGAATCGTCGTTTGGTTGAATTTAGCTTGCGTGAATTTATGTGCACGCCTTTAGAAAAAGTCGCAGATAGTACAGGCCCTGATAATGTAGTGGGTCGTGATATCGACCGCTTTCCTGGTGGAAGTCATACAAAATTCACTACAACATGTCGTGCCTGTCACACGATCATGGATGGTTTCAGACCCGCTTTTGCTTACTTCACTTTTAATAATAATTACGTGATGCACGCATTCACAAGTCCTGCAGTCACAAAAATCACAGATGAAGATAACGGTCTTGGTATGTTTAAATCCAAAGCTGAGGGTGCAAGTTATGTTCATGATAAATTAAATCATAATGAAACTGTTTTTCCTGGCGGACGAATCACTGTCGATGATAATTGGGTGAATGATGCCGTTTACGGGTCAAATATGCCTTATTTTGCATGGAAACAAACTTCAGGAAAAGGCATCGCTGAGTTCGGAAAAATGCTGGCTGATTCCAGACAGTTTCCTATTTGCATGGCGAAGCGTATTTACAGCCAAGTTTGCAAGCGTGAACCGGCGTCTTCAGAAGATGCAATGATTAACGCCGCGGCGACAGAGTTTTCTTCAACTCGAAATTATAACTTAAAGTTTTTATTCCAAAAAATTGTAACTTCAAAAGAATGCTTAGGGGGAAACTAAAATGAAATCTTTTAAACATAAGTCCTTGTTGGTTTTTGCAGTGATCATCGGGGGCGTGATCCTCAGCGTTGGAAATGGTTGTAGCAAATCTTTTTCAACAAGTGGTGGCAGCACTTCGTCAAGCAATGATTCCGAGACAGGTAGCACATCAACCGGCAGTGGATCTGATATCCCTGTAATTCCTGGTGCGCGGACAGTTTCAATCGTTTATTCAAAGCAAGTTGTTGATCAACTTTCTTCGTGCTCGGGTCTTGCAACACCAAGTGACGCAACTTTAGCGATGTACGAAGCAAAAAAAGGTGCGATCTCGACTTACGGGGCAGCAAATACAGTGACATCACCCATGATGATGGCGGTAACAAGTATTGCCGGTGAAATTTGTAATGATCTGATTAATCAAGAAATAAAATCCGGCCCAAGATTATTTATGGGCTTTGATATGGCAGCAAGCGCGCTTCCAAATAATTCGCAATTATCTGATAGCATCACTCGGATGGCTTTGTCATGTTGGCAGCGAAACGAAAGCAGCTCGGAAAGACAATTGATTTTAGATATGGTGAACTCGTCTGTTGGGGTAACAGAAATGAACGCCGGTCGTAAATCAGCTTTGATGATTTGCACGTCGATGCTTTCAAGCTTAGATGCATTACTTAACTGATTTGCTTAATAAACTATATTTAAAAAATTAATTTCTAACAGGGGTGGGAAAAGTGAAAACAAAACAGATTAAAAAAACCAAACAACAAATTGAATTTGAAATGAGTCTTCCCAAAAAAGAAACATTCGAAAAATTACACGATCATAAGCCTGTCACACGTCGTGATTTTTTAGCGACGGGTTTATTAGGTTTTTCATCGTCGATGGTATTACCTTCTTTCTTAACAATTTTAGCTCGTTCAGGCAGCGCTGAAGCTCAAGAGAGTTTATGTAAAGTCGTGGGCACCAGTAATCTTTGCCCGTTCATAAGTATCAAGGCTTCGGGCGGAATGGCGATTTCGGCGAATGCTTTACCACTGGATCGCGGTGGTCAGCTTTTATCTTCTTACTCAAAAATGGGTATGGGTTTAGGTTCAACCTTAGCTGTGAGTTATGAATTTGCAAATCGTGCTGTTTTCTACGCGAATTCAAATGTACTCGCAGGTCTTCGCGGGTCAGCATCAGCTTTGACATTATCCAATTCAAATTTTGTTCCGAATTGGTACCGCTCGCAAGATGACTCCTCACAAAATAAATTAGACATAACAGGTCTTGTGATGAGCGCGGGTCTTGCGGGCTCGAAATTACCTAATTTAGGTCGTGCCAATACCGACACCGGAGTTAACAATCAGTTTGCTTACGTTCGACCTCCGGCACCGTTAGTTGTTTCTCGGTATGAAGATGTGGTGGGTTCACTTGGTGTCAGCGGATCTTTGGCTGGTTTAAGTTCAACACAAAAAGGAAATTTATTTAAAGGAATCCAAAATTTAACGGCTTCGCAAGCAGCGGCCATTCAAAATATGACGGGTGGAACTTTACTGGCGCGATTATTAGGTTGTGCTAATGCCGATAACACAAATTTAATTGCGAACACGGGCTCATTAAATATCGACCCGTTGACGAACGCACAGTTTGCGGCTGTTTGGGGAATCAATAATAACACCAATAAAGGCAGTCAAGATTTCGTTTTTGCAACGATGGTTTACAATGCTCTGAATGGAAATGCAGCCTCTGTCAATTTAGAAATGGGTGGCTTTGATTATCACAACAACACGCGCACAAGCGGCGACGCAAAAGATCTTGAGCTTGGAACAGTCATGGGAAAAGTTCTTCAATCATTATCCGTGATGGGTAAAAAAGGTTTTGTCGCAGTAACGACAGACGGCGCTGTTACCAGCATGGATTCAAATGCTGCGGGATCACCGTGGGCTTCAGATCGCGGCACAGCCAGCGGTGGATATATGATGTGTTACGATCCAGTAGGTCCTCATGCGATCAAAGGTTTAAGCCAACTTGGAAATTACACATCGGCACAAGCTGCAGATGATACTTTTTTAACCGGAGGTAGTGCAGAAATGGCTGCAGGTGCAGTATTCGTAAACTACTTATCTTTTAATGGAAAGTTAAGTTTAGTCGAATCACTGTTGCCAAGAACTTTTACTTCTGTCGATATCGATTTGATCACTAAAATTACTTAGGCCATTTTTTAGGGGGATTCAGAGTGAAAAAAATGATCAGTCAGACTTTTTTAAAAAGTAGTTTAGTGTTTAGCTTTGCTTTATTAGTATTGCTTTTTAATAATTGTAAGGGAAATTCTCAACAAGCTTTGATGCTTGAAAGCAGCAGTCAAAGTTCAACGTCTGCTTCAGATTCGTCTCAAGGCAGCGGGGCAACGGGAACTCTTTGCGAACAAGATCTTAAAAATCTATATGCTCGTGGATGGCAAACTTTTCTGAAAACAAACTGCACGATTTGCCATTCGAATGGCCCCGGAAAAGGACGCTTTGCGAATTCAGATTTGCAAACTGCTTTCACTGATTTTCAATTAGTGGGCTATGTCAAAGTAAGTAACAATGCCATTAACCCGGCTCATAACCCGCCTTACACTGGAATTCAACACACACAACAAGTCAATGAACTCAAGCTTGAGTGGCAAAAAGGACTTCAAAACAATGCGACTTGCACAGGTGACACATCAGCTTTACCGCAAGAATCACAAATCGATAAAATCACTTTAAAAACATCTCCACAAGCGATTGGATTAGCTGCCGATGGTGATAAAAAAGTTTTCACGTGGACCATAAATTCAGATTTAACACGAGTCAAAGGAGCGGATTCTTTACCGAATATTCCAAATGGTCAAATTTCGATAACTGCAACACGTCTAAAAAATGCAAGTGGATTTACTTACTACACTTTTTCTTCACCAACAATTTATGGTGCCGGTGTCGACACACGCATTCAAGGAATCTTCATTAGCGTGAATGGTTTTCTTCTCAATTATCCGACGACATTCAGTTACATCGATAAAAGTATTCGTTCAGGCAGCGCGAACGATTTAACAGGGCTCATTTCGACCGGTAGTTTGGTTGTACCTAAAGTGATTTTACCAACAGATACCGTAACACTTTCATTTATTAATATTTCATCGGTCGTTTTACCGGCTCCGCCGCCGCCGAACACGGTGAATATTTCTGGAGCTCGCACTTTGTATGTTACGCCGAACACAGGATTTATGGACATCACACTTAGCTTAACATCTCCTGCTGTTGAGCCAACGATTGTTACGCTGAGCGAGAACACTTCAACTTGTGCAACAAATACATTAAGTGCGATGTGTTTGCCTGAAGTGTACAATATGGTTTGTCCCAATGGCGCGTGTGATCCCGCAGCAAAAGATTTTGGTTTGGCTCGTTCTGTTGTGGGCACGACTTACAATCGCTATGACTGGGATTATAAAATTTTGCAAAATACAGTGTCATTTGCTTACGGTGAACAAACAAAAGTCTTGCGAGTTACTTTTTCTAAAGATATTCGTCGCGAAAAAAATCGAATTCTCACTTTATCTATTGCATCTATACTGGGGCCCGTTTTAATCGGAACGAACGAACATACTAATTTTGTCATCAATAAATATAACAACCCCGTAAGTGATCCAAATATTTTATCTTTTAGTGATTTGATGAATCCTCAGTCAGGTATTTTAGGACAAAACTGCGTCAAGTGCCACAATTCAAAAGATACAGCTGGAGGATACGATATGACTGATTATCAAATGATGATCGATCGTCGCGTTTTAATCCCACGAGACGTTGCAAGTAAAATGTATGTGCGCATGCATCCAAATCCTGAATTTTTAGCGAAGCCGATGCCCCAAGATGGATTTTTAACACAATCTAAGATTTTAGAAGTCGAAAAATGGCTTTTAGACGGAGCCAAAAATAACTAAGCCGAAATGAATTGAAATTAAAGTACGTGTGAAAGGTTAAGTATGAATCAAAGTTTAAAATCAAAAATAAAATCAGTGCTGTTATTAAGCGCTAGCTTTTTTACAGTTCTGTTTTATCAAAATTGTTCAAAGCCCGTTTCACAAAGTGCAAGCTCAGTTGCAACTTTAACAGAGCTTGATGTTAAACAGCAAAAAGCTTTACTCGTCTTAACAACAAAATGCTCGACTTGTCATAACTCGGAAAACCCCTCAGGCGGAGTCGATGTGATGAATGTCGATCAGCTTTTGGCTTCGGGCGCAGTTGTTCCGAATGAGCCCAGTTTATCACCTCTTTTTCAAGCGATTTCATCTGGAAGTATGCCTCCTTCAAAACCTCTCGCTCAAGAAGATATCGTGGCTATTTCAGATTGGATTTCAAGTTACACAAACAGCCCACCACCGGTGGCTTTGCCTCCAGGTACTGCGGTTCCATTGGCTGCAAACTATAACAGTATTAGCAAAAATATTTTACAAACAAAATGTTTGCGTTGCCATAGTTCGGCAAACTCGGCGGGCGGAGTCAGCTTTAGCACTTATGCTTCAACCAGCAATACAGTTCAAAAAACATTACCACTGAACAGCGGACTTTACACATCAGTGGCTGTGCTAAACACAATGCCGCAAGGGGCCGGTGGAAGCTTATCAGCCGAAGAGAAAAAAGCCATTTTTGATTGGATCACAGCTGGCGGAGCAAATAATTAATTAAAAAAAATATTTCCCCAATCTTCTGTTTTTAAAAGAGGGATATTAAATTTATGCAGTCTACGAACTGTCAAATAATGGGGATGCTTGTATTTCGCGTAACGGGCCGAAGCGATCGCTAGTTTCAAATTTTTTAAATGCATTAAAAGTTTTTCTCCTGTGCTGGTGCGGCTGCCATGGTGGCCCAAAATTAAAACATGAACTTCATCAAGATGACTCATTTTTTCACTCCAAACATTTTCTTCAAATAAAGTGGAGTCCCCGGGCATCAAGTAATGTTGATCTTTGTACACAAAAGACGAGTCATTAGAAGTTTTTGCGAATGTAGGCTTCCAAATTTGAACTGGACTTGCAGTTAAACATGCCGGTATTCGCAAAGCTAAAATTTTTTGAGAGTTTTTTTTAGCTTCATCAAAAGTTGGCTTTTCTGACCAACACAAGTAAGGCACGGCTCGGCTGAATTCAAAAATATTTAAAATATGATCAAAGTCCCAATGGCTTAAACTGATTTTATTTTTTTTAAGTCCGCACAGAATAAGTAAAGACTTTTTAACTTTTTTGAAGGATCCAAGTTCACCGCCCATATCGTAGTGAAGACACTCTTCATTTAAAATATGAGTCACCCACTGACCCTGGCCGGTGTTCCAAACCACCCAGCGATTTACATACTCGGGTGCTAAAGCTAAACTGCTTTTAAAGTACACCATCATAAAAGTTATTTTAAAAATAAGCTTCATGCAAAGATACTTTTTCGCTTTTGTTTAACTTCAAATAGATGAATCATCAAATGTAAACTCATGATCAGCCCCCAATTAAAAAGTGAAAACCAAGTTGGTGTTGCGCTTAGTTGAAACTGATAAGTCAGTTCCGATTTGAGTAAAACAAATTTAAGGCCATTGATCAGCAGATCAAATAAAACATAAAGGGGCGGAATAAACCAAACAATTAAGCTCAGTGGAAATAAAATAAACTCTAAAAATGGAGTCAAAATTAAATTCGTTAAAACAAGTAAAAACTGTGGCACTTGCAAATAGAGAAGAGTTGGAAAAATAAAAACAAAGCTCAGCAAGTGCTTCCAAAGTACAAAAGCATATTTAAAGAAAATATTTTGCAATAAAAAACTTATTGTAATCAGCCAACTCAGTTGAAGACTCATAGAAGAAACCCATTGGTGATTAAACACTAAAGTCAGCATCCCCGAAATAAAAACCAAGTAATTCAAAGGCCAGTGAATTTTTTTAGTTTTAAGAAAGGCGCTTAAGATTAAAAATAAAAAAGAGCGAACAATTGGCGCATTAAACTGACAAGCGGCTATAAAAATAAAAAGCACAGTGTATAAAAATAAATTAAAAAAACGATGTGGCAAAATGGCATCAATTGGACTCAGCATTTTTTTGATAAAGATTAAATGAGCTCCTGAAACCACAAATAAATGAATCAGCCCTGAAGCAATAAATAAATAAGAAGCCTCAAGTGTTGAAAAATTTTGACCGCAGACAAGAGCTTCTAATTCAGCTAAAGAATTTGAGTTCGAAGGAAGTCGAGCCAAGCAAAGTGGATGGAATAGTTCCGAGAAAAAAACAAAATAGGATGCAACCGAAATTCGACTTACACTCAACATAAAAACGCAAATTGTAAGTAAAAGAGTCAATCGCATACACTTGTCTGCAAGGAATCTAGGCGTATCATTTAAGAATTAAGGATAAAAATGAAATGAAACTTTATAAAATTTAAATAAATTAAGTCATTTCATATATTTAAGCATGAATTTAAATTAAGCAAAACGCTGAAAAGCTTGATATTCAATAGGTCTAAAGTCTAGAAAAAGGGTTTTTAAACATAATCTGTGGATAACTCAAGCTGTGATCGTTGCCTGTATCTCAACAATCCAGTTTAATAAGTATGTGGAGGATCACTATGTTTATGTTTAAGTTTAGGTCTCAATTTTCAATTTTATTTTGGGTTTTTTTAGCTTTGGTCTCATCAAGTTGTGCTCATTCTAAGAAATCAACTTCTGATCAAAATTCAAGATCGGGTACTTCATCAAAAGAATTACAAATTCGTTCGCCACTTTCCTCTGAGAAAAAAATACTGCAAGAGCTCACCGGAAAACCAAGTTCAACATTACCGACCCAGGCTGAACTTAAAAATAAACCGCTTTCAACTCAACATTACTACGCGGGTCTTCGTGCGGCTGAAACAAAAAACTATATTATGGCGATCAAACATTTCAATACGGTCTTAAAGAATTATCCCCAATCAAAAGAGGTCAAACTTTCTTTTTCGGCTAAAGCAAAAGTTTACAATGAAATGGGCCTGACCGAGCCAGCAAATCTTAACATGCGCTTGGCACGCAGCCAAAAAAATCCACTTTTACGAAAGACTGCATCAGCCTCAGCAACAGTCGATCAAGTTAAAGGAAATCAAAAAACTAAAAAATGATTCAACGAATTTTATTTTTCATTTTGATTGTTTCATTTTGCGCCCATGCGCAAGAGGCTTCAGCCCCCGCCGATAATTCGTCAAAGTCAGCGGCTCCGCTATCTCAGCAAAGTCAAAATCCAGCCGTCAGATTGCGACCGCCAGATGATTTAAATAAAGAAAGCAGCTCTTTTATTGGTGATCCCGAAAATCTTGATCCTCTTCGCACGCGTAAAGAGAGTTTAAAAGAAGACGATGAACCTGTTCTAGAAGATATTCGATCGATCATTGATCAACCGACTCAAAAGCCTCCGCAAAAAGTCGTCGTCAAGAAAAAGAAATCAGCTTTAAAGCCAGTCAAAAAATTACCACCAAAAATAACAAAAAAAGCTCGTAAAAAAAATCTCAATAAATTTGCACAGACATCAAACGCAAATGATCCTGATGAGACCCTTGAGCGAAGGTTTCACCAAAATTATCAAAACTACAATTCAAGTCCCACTTCAGTCGAAGCTTGGTCAAAAGCCACATTTGGTCGAAGTTCAGAAGTTTATATTGTTCAAAAAGATGATTCGCTTTGGACCATTAGCGAAACCCTTTTTGGGGACTCTTTATTTTGGCCAAAAATTTGGGCGCTGAACCGGCAAGGTATTCTAAATCCAAATTTCATTACACCCGGGATGAATATTCATTTTTACCCAGGTACACAAATGGAGACACCCACTTTATCCGTCAATGATCAAAATGAAAATAATGATAACCAAGCGACTGATCAACAACTTGCGGAGCAAGATCAACAACAGACTAAAAGTTCAAAAAATAATCCACAGACTTCGGATTCAGAACAGCAAAGCATAAAACACAACTTAAGCTTGCAAGACCGCCCAACACCTTTGCCGCCCAGCTTGCCTGTTTACCGCAGTGAGCTTTATTTTACGAAGCCTCGAACTGTTGACATCATTGATTTAAAAGAACCCGAAACTCCCGCTTTATCGCAAGAGAATGATTTTGTGATCACAGACCGGGTCGTGTTGTCAGATATTTTAATCTCTGTTCAAGGAGATTTAAATCTTTCGTGTTATCCCGGAGAGCTTCTACAGAACTTTGAATTTGTTCGTCAGGCGCAAACAACAGAGTACACAATTTTAGAACCCCTCGATAAAGTTCAAGTTGAAAAAGAAACCACACTCTATCCTTACAAAAAAGTGGGTAAAGTATCTCTTTACGGCGATAAAAAATTAAAAATCAAAGAATGTAATAGTTTTTTATCTCGCAGTCAGATTTTTGTGCCGACCAATATCATTGAGTCTTTAAAAACCAAAAAGCAATCTCAAATTTCGGCAAAAATAGTTGGTGGACCGATTGTTTACGAACAAGTGAATTATCAACCATCTCAGTTTATTTATGTCAGCATGGGCCCTCTTTCTTTTGAGAGTGGCCAAGTTTTTGGAATTAAATCACGCCGCACCGATGCTCCAGCTGGAAAAATTAAAATCGTCGAACGTTACGGCAATTTTGCCCTGGCCTTGATCACAGATGTCGATAGTTCAATTCAAGTTGGTGACGAGGTTATTTCGCAATAATTGGCCTGGCTTTTGGATCAGACTTTCTTATGATGCAAAGCTTATTATTTAAAATACTCCAGAGAAAATTCAAGTTCCGGAATCCAAATCATTATTTGCAGATTCCTCCGAACTTTATTTTTACAAAAGAAGAATACGAGTCGGCTCAGTTGTACCTTGAGCGGCTGCAGTCGCTGAATATCAATTGGACTTACCCCGGCGATATTCATTACCCCCAGGCTTTTCATGCGATGAAGGAGCCCCCTTTGTTCATCGAGTATAAAGGCAAAGCGCACTGGGAAAAATTCTCTTTCTTATCCGTCGTGGGATCACGGCAGATATCGTCAGCTACTGAAGCCTGGATGAAAAATCATCTTTCTGCTTTTATCAATCAATCAAGCATCGGCATTGTCAGTGGTGGGGCTTTTGGTGTGGACCAGCTGGCGCACACAATTGCAATCAAATCAAATCGCGCCACTTTATTTATTTTACCATCGGGTTTAGAAAATATGTACCCCATGAATTTAAAATTATTTATGAATTCAGACTCTTCAGGACTTTGCACTTTCATGACTGAGTTTGAACTTGATCAGAAACTGCATAAGTCTCATTTTTATTTTCGAAATCGTTTGATTGCGGCCCTTAGCGAAATGACTTTAGTGACTCAAGCCAGTGTTAAAAGTGGAAGTTTTTTAACTGTTCATCATTGTTTGGAATTTGGAAAACCTTTATTGGTAATTCCAGCTCATCCCGAGATGATCGGTTTCGATGGAAATCTAAAACTTATCCGTGACGGCGCTTATCCGATCGCAAATTCAGACGACCTGCTTGATTTTTGGAAGGCTGAATTGTGGGGTAAATAAGACTTCATTAAGATGGCCTAGTATAGATAGAGACCAAAGGTCGAGTTTTTCACTACAGCTAGTGGTGTAGAAAAAATTGAAAATTAAAACAAAAAAAGTGAAATTTTCTAAAAAAAGTCTTTGAAAAAAAGCGAAACTTACTTCTAAATAAGAATAAGGGAGGGGCGATGTGGTCAAGGATGACCCCAGTAGTACGGATGCTACTGCATCGTTCCGTTTTTTAAGTCTTTAATCCCAAGCCTTTTTCAAATGAAATAATCCAAAAAAACTAAGCAAGATATTCGGTAACCAAATTCCGATCCAAGCGGGTAGTGAGCTTGATCGAACGGTCGATTCAAAACTTAAATAAATAATCCAATAAAGAATAATAAATCCGACGGATAAAATAAAACCAGAAGACTTTCCACTACGACGGTTTGTAACGATGCCAAAGCCCACGCCAATAATCGCAAAAACCAAACAGGCAAAAGCTAACGCCGACCTTTTATGAAATTCAATATCGTAATTTTTAATCTCTTGTGCTGGGGCTGTCGGATTTTTACGAAGAACATTCAGTTCATGCAATGTTAATGACGAAACTGACTTTTGTCTTTCATTCATTCGTATGGGGTCGTTCAGCCAAATATTATGAACATCAAAATTAATCACCGTGTGAGTTTGACCATTGCGGTGAATCTGACCGTTATACAGTCGAAGCAAAACAGAGTGCCCCGGGTGAGTCTGATCCGGAATAATCTCTCCAGCGGGCGCAATGATCGTCAAAGGTGCCTCGGGCTGTTTCTCGTCGTAGATAAACAAATCCACCAGAGTTCCTGTTTTAGAATCCACTTTATTTGCATAAACAACTAGATCAAAAAAACTTTCAGAAAAAGTTCCTTCTTTAATCGAAGCTGCGGCTTTCGTGCTGCTTAATTTATTAATGAGGACTTCAAATTGTCGGTTGCCCCAAGGCGCCAAATAGTAAGAAGTTTGTGAAGAGATAAAAGAAATCATTAATGCAAATAGCAGCGCAGGAAGTATCAATGAAAAAGTGTTCACACCGGCTGACTTAAACGCAATAATTTCGGAATCTTGCGACAGGCGATTGTAAGTCATCAATACAGCAAATAATAAACTCATCGGAAAAAGCATGGGTAAAAAAGAAATACTCATATAACCCATAATTTTAAGAATCACACTCAACCGAATACCATGCGAAATTAATAAATCTGTTAAACGCAATGCTTGGAACATCAGTAAGATGCAAATAAAGACAATAACCCCCAAAACAAATGAAGGTAGCATCTCGGTGATTAAATACATGAAAACACGCTTATTTTTGAACATAACCAGACTTATCTTAAACAATTTCTTTGCCCAGGTCATCGGCCTGATTCTACAATAATAGACCTATGGATAGAGTTTTGTTAGTTATTGATGATATTCAGTACGCCGGTCACCTTGAAATGACTTTACGTAAAGTTGGTTTTGACATCGAGACCATGACAAATGAATACAGCCTAACCGAAAAAATCCTCACTTTTAATCCCGATTACGTCATTGTTAAAGGTAATAACTCTCGAGTCTCATCAATGAGTGTAGGAAAAAAATTACGAGAATCCACAAAGTTTCCCGGTAAAGTGATACTTATTTTTACTGAGGATCATAAGTCGACTCCCGAAGAGTTTATTAAAGTCAGAATGGATTTACTTCTATTTGAGCCTATGAGCGCATTACGATTAGTGATCAATTTACTTAATATGACTCAGTTAGATAAAGAGTCCATCACTGACAAACTTTTACGTTTTGCTCATACAGATTCGCAATTTAGATCTTACGAATCTCAGCTGTTAAAGTCTGCTGGAACAACGATTGATTCTGAAATTCAAGTGATCACGGGTGAACTTCATCAAGCAGATGAGGTTATCGAGCTTGATACAGAGGATTTACTTTCTTTCGGGCAAAATAAAAAAAGTGAAAAAAAAGAAACCGAATCGCCCAAGTCATTGCCCACAGATCAGTCAGCTGATTTAAGTTTGATTGAAAAACTAGACATGATCGAATTTGAGATTACTGAGGACTTTAAAAATAAACTTAAAAACGAACTTAATGCATTAAATCAAGAACTTCCACTTCGTATTGAGTCCTATAATCGTGCTATAAAGGGTGTTGATCAAGATTTGAAAAAGGGACTAAATAAGAGGAAAACTAGAACAGAGAATAAAAAATTATTTTCTGAGCTTCCTGAGGATAAAACTAAGCATCAAGACGTTGAAAGACGAAAGTTCGTTCGAGCACTCGTAAAAAAATAAGGAGAGACCCCATGGGACAAAATACAAACTCAGTAACAGATTCATCATTTGATCAAGATGTCATGAAATCATCAACTCCGGTACTTGTTGATTTTTGGGCTGAGTGGTGCGGGCCTTGCCGTGCATTGGCTCCAAAGCTTGAAGAAATTGCTCAAGAGATGAGTTCAAAAATTAAAATCGTGAAGATGAACGTCGATGAAAACCCACAAACACCCGGACAGTACGGCATTCGTGGAATCCCAGCTTTGCTTTTATTCAAAGACGGAAAGCAAGTCGGGGAACTGGTTGGAAATCAACCTAAAGACAACATTACAGAGTTTTTGAAAACACATATTTAGGCTTGCTCGTGCTCATAATGGCATCGATTATGAGCACTCACTTCGCAAAATTACTCTTCTGAAATTGTTTTTACTTTGTGGGTTGCTTTTGAAGTGCAAGTGGATTCAACGCCCTCTTTAGAACAATTCATTTTTCCGCAGTTCATCGCGACAATTTTATTATCTTTATTCATTTCTTTGAATTCGGCTTTCCATTCTTTGCAGGCCTTTGACCAATTTTTTTCTGCGTTTTTCATAACAACATCTTTGTCTCCGGTGATGTCATCTTCACCTTCGGTTAAAACCCATTTTTTCTTGGCTTGTTGTTCGCCTTTTTTAATCGATATCGTTGTGTCTTGTGTGGTGTCGATATTGTTCATTTTTAAACCGACTTCTTCGGCTTTAGCAAAAGAACTTGTTGCGATTAATAATAAAATTGAAATAAAAATATTTTTCATAAAATCTCCTTTTGATTTTGTATTCATAGACTAGCAGTTGATTTTCAATTCGTGAATTTCAAAATAGATATCTGCGGTAAGCCACGCTTGATACAAGGCCCAGGGCTGTCATCGTTGTCAGCATTCCTGAGCCGCCATAGCTTAACAGCGGCAGTGGGACGCCGACAATTGGCAGAAGGCCGATCACCATTCCGATATTAACAAACATGTGCCAAAAAATATACGCCGTGACGCCAATCGTGATCAGTGCGCCGTATTTGTCACGCGCTTGAAAACTAATTTCAAAACAAATTTTAAAAAGAAATGCAAAAGTCAGCAACACAATCACGCTTCCGACGAAGCCCCACTCTTCCGATAAAACCGAGAATATAAAATCGGTGTGTCTCTCAGGTAAAAATTCAAGCTGCGACTGCGTGCCCATACGAAAACCTTTACCAAAGAATTTACCCGAGCCTACGGCAATTTTAGATTGAATCGAGTTATAACCAGTTCCCTGTGGATCTTGATCTGGAGATAAGAAAGTTAAGACTCGATTTTTTTGGTAATCTTTCAGCGCGTATTTCCAAGCCACGGGCAGGGCTACCAGTCCCACACTAACAAGAAAAACTAAAATTCCCGTTCTGATTTTGACGAAAAATAGCATCGACGCGCCAATTAAAAAAAGCATCATCGCTGTTCCCAAGTCGGGTTGTTTTACAGTTAAGCCAAAGGGAACTAAAATTAAAAGTGTTGGAATAAAAAGCTCGCGCAGTCCCATTCCTTTACCTTGCGAGTTTCGATTCAGTAAAATTCCAGCTAAAATCAAAATCAAACACAGCTTCATCGTTTCTGAAGGTTGGTAGCGAAAAAAATGAAGATCAATCCAGCGCTGACCGCCAAGCACCACTTTTCCTTTAAAATCGGTGTAAATCAATGCGGCTAAATTCCCCAGATAGACAACCCAGATTAATTTATTGATCCATAGATAATCCATAAATGTTAGAATAAAAAAAAGTGTCCAGCCGCCCATCAGCCAAACGATTTGCTGAATAAAAAGAGATTCCACTTCGGTTGAATGGGGTCCGTGGGTCGCACTAAATAAATTAAAAAGACCGATCACGTTCAGACAAAACATCAAAAGAATAAGTCGAATATCAATTCGACTTAAAAAATTTCTTTCATTAACATGAAGTCCTCGTAAGGCCATTATTTATTCTCCATCTGTCGGTTTAATTTCGATACGAACTCGTTTTTCGCCTTTTTTAAGGGCCTCGGCGATGACTTCAGGATGATATTTTTTAAAGTAAGCTTCAATCACATCGCGAGCAATGGGTGCCGCGCCCGGATTTCCGTGGCAACTGTGTTGCGCTAAAACAGCAACCGTGATTTCAGGTTTGTCCCAAGGGGCCCAAGCCACAAACCACCCATGATGTCGCATTTGAATGGGACGGCTTTCACAAGTTGAATAAATTTGGTCTGCCGAGAAACTCATAACTTGAGCCGTTCCTGTTTTTCCGGCCATCTCAACGCCTGGAATTTTTAGACTGCGAGCTGTGCCGCGGGTTCCGTTTGTGACCCGTCGCATGGCTTCTTTCACAACTCTAAAAGTTTCGGGATCGATTTTGTAGCCGTTGGGTTGCGGTAAAGTAACGTCGCGAACAACTTCGGGAAATCTTTCGAATAAAATCTTTCCGTCGTGATCGACAACTTTTTTAACAATGAAGGGCTTCACCACTTTTCCTTCGGTTGCGATCGCATTATAAGCCACGGCCATTTGCAAAGGAGTTGCCGTCACATAACCTTGACCAATCGCTGTACTTAAATTTTCTCCGGGTTGCCACTCTTCACCACGGATTGATTTTTTCCATTCTGAGTTCGGTAATCGTCCAGGAGCTTCGCGATCCATTTCGATTTGTGTGCGCTGACCCAGCCCTAATAAGCTGATATAATTATACATTTTATCGACACCTAATTTAATACCCAGCTGGTAAAAGAAAACATTACTGCTTCTCTCGATCGCATCATAAATAGTGATGTAGCCTTCACCGTTTTTATTGTGATCGTGATACCAGCGATTTCCAAAAAAGAATTTACCTGGCGCATAAAGCACCGTTTTATCGGTGATTACTTTTTCTTGCAAAGCTGACAAAGCGACAAAGGGTTTAAAAGTCGATCCCGGCGAAAAATGATCTTGAATGACTTTATTGCGAAATGGTTTAAATGGATCGCTTGTTAATTTATTCATGATTTTTGTTGCAATGTCCGTCGCAAAATAATTGGGATTAAACGAAGGCGCATTCATCCAAGCTAGAATCTCGCCATTGCTTTTCATCGCCACAACAGCTCCGATACGTCCTAAATCTGTAAATGATTTGTACGCGGCCTCTTGAATGTCACGATCAATTGTCAAAAAGGCGCTATTCCCATGAATGGGATCTTTGTCTCTGATTTGTTCGCCGTAAATGTTTGGAATTTCGGTGACGGTTTGTCGCCCGTGAGCATCCACTTGAATGTAGCTGACGCCATCGTTACCGCGGATTTTTTTCTCAAGATTTTCTTCAAGTCCACTTTTTCCGACGATGTCCCCTTGTTCAAAAATGAATTGATCTTTGTATTTTTCATTGAGCTTTGAAATTTCATTTTTTGAAATCTCGCCCACATAGCCAAAAATCTGCGAGCCGTTTTCTTGTAAAGGATAATGTCTGACGATCGATTCGCGAATCTCAAGCCCGGGTGCATCCAAGCGCAGTCTTTTTAATCTGAAAACTTCTTCACGCGTTAAATTATCTTTCAAGCGAACTAAAGCAAAAGTTCCGTTGATGCGTTTACTTTTTTGAATTTTCTCGATGACTTTAGCTGGCTCTAGACCTAAGACAGGCCCAATGCTTTCAGATAAACTTTTCATGTCTTCAATATACTGAGGAGAAATCACCACTTCAAAGCCCGGTAAGTTTTCGATCAAAGCTTTTCCGTCACGATCCAGAATCAGACCTCGAGGCGCAACAATTTTATTTTGTTTGATACGATTTTTTTCCGAGAACTGTCGAAGCTCACTTCCTTGAATCACTTGCAACCAAGCCAGTCGCACAATAAAAACAACGACGGTTAAAGCTATAAAAAAAGATAAAGTGCGATAACGACTTTGAAACTGTTTTGCTTCATCTGGGTTGCTGATATATTCACTCATAGCTCGAACTCTTGTTTGCTGGCCGGGTTCTGTGACCAAATTTCTTTATTTGCAAAGATTTGATCCAGCCATTCGAAAACAAAATACAAAGCGTAGCTAAAAATAAAATTCACAAGTATTTGTAAAAATCTTTCAACGAATAATATCGTCGTCGGAATTCTTTCAAGAAATTCAGATAACAATACATAACTCACTTGAAAAAGAACACTTCCAAACAGACAGTAAAGCACAAATGAAAAAACTCCCGAGAGTTGAATTCGATTCCTGAGGAGTGATAGAAATGTAAACGTGACTAATAAGGTCGACCAGACCATTTTGAGTGGAATTTGTGAAAAGCGGGTTAAGCAAAATCCTAAAAAATAAATATAAAAAATAGTAAAAACAGGTTTCCATTTTAAAGTGATATAAAAAATCAGCAGCAACCAAATCTGTGGACAGGGTATAAATGAAATGAGATGAGGCCAAAAACTAGTCTGAAAACCACAGGCTAAAAAAAAGAAAAATGTGATCATCAGCAGTTTTAAATAAAAGCGAAAACGTCTTGTTGTCATTGGGCGCTGATCTGTTCAGGTAAAAAGTCTTCAAGAGCTGCGTGTTTCACAATAAAAACTTCTTCAATCTTACCGGGGTCAACCACTGGTTTAAGCTCAATACTTAACGACGCATTTTTTGTTTTTCTTTCAACATTTGCAACAACACCTAAAGGAAATCCCTTTGGAAAAATATTATCGAGGCCACCTGTGACGATTAAATCGCCCGGCTTTATATCTTCTGTGCGCTCGACATACTGCAGAGCGCAGGACTCTTTCGATTTGCCTTCAACAATTCCATGGGACCTTGATTTTTGAATCAAAGCATCGACGACAGAGTATCGATCTGTGATGAGCATCACATGAGACGTGAAATACTGCGGTTTAAAAACGTAACCCACGGCCCCTGAAACAGTTAAAACAGCTTGTCCGGCTTTAAGACCGTGCTTTGTACCCTTGTTGATGGTGATCGTGTTGTGATCAGGAACCAAATCGCGCCCAATCACTTGTGCTGAAATCAAATCCATTTTTGTATTCTTTTGAAAATCAAGCAGCGTTCTTAATCTTTCAAGCTCGTTTTGACTTTCAGAAAGTTGATTTAAGCGTGTTTTCAACTCACTATTTTCTTTTTGTAAAAAAGAGTTTTGTGTTTTGATGCCGATCAAATTGACATATTCAGACGTGGTTGTTTTGATACCCAGGCTGCTCAATGCAAAAATGTTTTGAATCGACTGGGCTAAAAAGCTGAAGGGCTGAGTAAACCAATCATTTTGAACTTTTTTTTGCTCCATGTTAATTGAAATAAGCGGCAAAGAAATGATGAGCAGTAAAATAAATGCTTTTCGAAAATTAAAATTAAGGAAATTCAATACGGCCTCATATTTGATACGATCAGTGTTGTTGGTTTTACGATAACAAATAGATTTCAGATTTCAAGCGTCAAGCGCGCGGATTCTAAAATATTTTTTCTTGATCTAATTCCTAATTCATGAGGTCATAGAAGGTCTTTAATCATCCTCTAAGGAGCCAAGTCATGAAAATTTCGCATCAACCATCGATCAGCGACAAACTTAAAAAAGGCCTGACCGAAAAAGGCATTTCGGGTCGCAGTATCATCGCTTTTTTAATTTTTGGGATGATTGTGTTGGTGTTCGTGCTCTCTGATTTGACGGGTCGTCATGGCTCAAGCATGAATATGGGCTCAGCCGCAGAAGTAAATGGAGAGATTATTTCGATTAAAGATTTTCAAGAAGAAGAAAATCGCATGTCACAATACTACTCACAACTTTTTGGAGGGCAGTTTGATCCAAATATGCAACGCGCTATGCTTCGCGGAGAAGTGATGAATACAATCGTGAGTAAAACTCTGGCTGCGCAGGCGGCTGAAAAAGAGGGCATCTTCGCGACGGACGCTGAAATTCTTCATATGATCACACAAGAACTGACTTATTTTAAAAGAGACGGTGTTTTTCAATCAGATACCTATAAGGCCGTTTTGTCGGCAAACCGACTGACTCCTGGAGAATTCGAAAACAAGCTTCGTAAAGACATCAAAAATCAAAGATCACGTCAGCTATTTGAATCGTCGATGATGGTCTCTGATCTACAAAAAAATATAGAAAAAGAATTGCGCTCTTCAAAACTCAATTTGGAATTCGTTCAGCTAAGTGCCGCTGAATTCGCTAAAAATCACGAAGTCGCAGACTCAGTTGTTTCTCAAAAATTAGCTGATTTAGATTTTAAGAAAAAAGTTGAAGATGATTTTAAAGCAAACCAATCTAACTATGAAACAAAAGAGCAGATCAAAGCGTCTCACATTTTGATTAAATCTGATGCCACAAACGAAGCCGCTTCACTTGCTAAAGCTCAAGCTATTTTAAAGCGCCTCGAGAAAGAGGATTTCGGAAAAGTTGCCGCTCAACTCAGTGATGATCCGGGATCTAAAGTTAAAAATGGCGACCTTGGTTATTTTTCTCGCGGACGTATGGTGAAAGAATTTGAAGAAGCGGCCTTTAGTTTACCCGTAGGAAAAGTTTCAGGCCTTGTGAAGTCAAACTTCGGATATCACATTATCAAAGTTGTCGATAAGAAGCCTTTTATCAAAGCGGATTTAGCTCAAGTTCAAAACCAAATCGCCAAAAAAATAATTTCGAACGAAAATTATTTAGCTTTCGTGAAATCGATTGAATTTCAATTATCAAAAGGCGAATCCAGTGAAGTTTTGAAAACTTTAGCTGCTTCTAAAATGAGTTGGAAAGAAACGGGCTACTTTGATATTTCTAATGAAGTCGCTCCCGTGATGAACTCGGCTCAGGCTTTAAAAATGGCTCTTGAGCTTTCAAAAGCTCAGCCCTTAGCTCAAAGACTTGTGCGAGAGGGTGACAGCCAGTTTTTGATAAAGTTAAAAGACTCAAAGACTGAGCTCAGTGATGTTAAAGCTCAAGACCAAGATTTACTGGAACGACAAAAATCCACTGATGCCTACAGATCATGGGTTGAGGAATTTAAAAAATCAGCGCGCATCGATACGAATACAAATTTACTTCAACAGCAGGCTCAGTAGAATTTTCTTTTATTTTTTTAAATGTTCAGGTTTAAAGGCTTCCGGAAAAAGGTCTTTAAACTTAAAAGTTTTTTCGGTTTGGTCTAAATTGACCAATCGAACAATTGTTTCTGGAGTTGAAAATTCAGCCATCACTTGGCGACAAAATCCACAGGGTGGCCAAGGCTCTTTCTCGTGACTGGCAACGACAATTTCGCTAATTTTTTCTGAGCTTGTGTTTTCGCTAAATGCTTTCCAAATAGCGACTCGTTCAGCGCAAACAGTCCCACCATAAGATGCATTTTCGATGTTGCAGCCACTGTAGACTTTCCCGTTTGTGAGCTGCAGGCTTGCTCCAATTTTTTTATTGGAATAAGGCGAATACGAAAACTTCAAAGCGCTTTGAGCTTCTAATATCAAATTATTTTTTAAAGAGTTCATAGCCCAGCTCCTTTAGTTGAGTCGATAACCAAATTAAAGGTAAACCCTGAATTGCGGTAAAGTCATCACAATCGATTTTTTCAAAAAGACAAATTCCTGATTTTTCAATTTTATAGCTTCCCGCGCAGTCGTAAGGTTGATCTTTATTGAGGTAATCTGTGATTTCCTGATCGGTCAGATTTTTCATTTTCAAAGTTGTCACGTGATTCAAGTGTTTTATCGTCTGGTTTGTCATTAAAGTCACAGCGGTGATCAATTGATGAGTTTGACCAGACATTTTTTTAAGCTGACTAAATGCTCGATTAAATTCATGGGCTTTTCCTAAAATATTTTCTTCAAACAAAACCAACTGATCTCCAGAAATAATTAAAACATCCTTTTTATTTTCTAACAACGAACGCGCTTTGCCTTGAGATAAAATTTCAGCGATTTGCAAAGCTGTTTTTTTTTCAGAAAACGCTTTTTCTTGAGCCAGCTCTTCATTGAAAGAAGGTTTTTCAGTTTGAAATTCAACACCTACTTTTTCTAAGAGCTGCTTTCGATAAATTGAAGTGCTGGCTAAAATAATTTTCATCTTCATAAAGACTCAATTTGTATTTCTTCGATCAGATTTTTGAGTTCGTGCTCGATGATTAATTTTTTACATTCTTTTTCAAAAACAGCAGGTGTAAATAGTCGGTCTACTTTTTTATCTTGCAATCTTTTTTTCTGAGTGGGGCTTAGTTTTTGATAAGCCGGAGTGTAAAGTAAAAACTTTTTATTTTCGGGTAAGTGAAGATGCAGGCTGAACTGCAAATCTTCGTCGATGGGGATCAAATCCAATTGAATTTCGATCAGCTCGTTTTCTTCATCGAAAGTCATAATCAACTCGCTGGGATCAATTCCAAAAAAACTAATAAAGATTTCCGTCTGATTAAACTGAATCGAATCATAAAGCTCTGCGTTCATCGGAGCCCAAGCTTTAAAAGTCTCAGGATTTATTTTCATTTCAAAGTAATCGCTGTCATCGGATTCAAGAAGGTTTTCAAATCTTTGATTAACCCAGTTTTTTAAAATAGGTTCTAAAGCAGACAACTCGATTTCAATATTACTGTAGGCAACTAAATAGCCGCACCATTTTTCGCTTTGAATCAAAAGACATTTGGCGATCGATGACTTGGCTTCAACGACAGGCGCATTATTATCAATTGAGACCACTTTATTCTGTTCGTTAGGCTCTTCGTCCTGTTGATAAGTTTGAATCAAATCTAAAAGTTCAGATTTAATTTGTGTTTCAAGATCTTTTTTGATTTCTTTTTTCTTAGCTTCACTGAGGCTTGATTTTTTGACTTTCGTAAGAAATTCATTTTTTGACTTAAGAAGTTGAGCTCGTGCTCCTTTTTGAATGATAACTGACGATTTTTGCATTTTTATTTTTTGTTGTTCTTCTTCGTCAGCTGAAACAACAGTTGAATTATAATGATCGACGGCCATCTGTTTAATCTTCACGATTTCGGTTTGATTTTCGACCAAATAAGATTTTTGAGCTAAGGCGTCTTGTAAAGCTTCGGCTGATTTTTCTTTTTCAATTTTAAGAACAAGTCTTTCAATTCCCGGCCCTGATAGGGGTGGAAAAATTTTATGCGTAAACCCACCATAGTTCAGTTTTCTGATTTCTTCTCTTGCACTGGAATGTACGAAAGGAATCAGATGAGTAATAATGGACTGATCGATAATTTTGGAAAGGGATGAAACTTTCGGATTTAGGTGATCCAAAGCCAAAAAAACAAAGTCGGGCTGAATTTCGATCAATCGAATTAACGCGTCTTTTAGATCTGATTCAATATAAACTTTATAATTGCGCTTTTTTAAAAAGCTTTCGATTGCCGTCAGCTTTTTGTCCGGCGATATGATAAAAAACAGACTTTTATTGGATACTTCCGACATCGTGATTAGTGTAACTCGATGGGATTCAGGTAGACACAAATCTCATCTGAAGCTCGACAATAGTCCTTACATTTAAAATAATAATTTGTTAAGAATAGCCTATGAAAGCTCAATCTGACGTTCAGTCTGAAATATCAATTCATTTCGATCAACTTGACTGGGTCGGTATGAGCCAGATTCAAAGTGCGTTACTTGTCGATTCTGCAGATTTGAAAGAACTGACTTTACCCATGCAACTCGATCTTGGGGTGAATCTGCTCGAAAATAATCGAGGTATTCATATGTCCCGATTATACAAACTTCATCAGGATCATCTTCTGAACCAAAAACTATCGAGCGAAAATCTATCTGTTTTCGCTCGGGAATGCTTATCTTCACAGGCGGGGATCAGCCAAAAACTATCTCTTAAAATGAAAATGATTTGGCCTAAAAAAACACAGTCTTTAAAATCCGAACTCACGGGTTACCGCAACTACAACATTCAAATTATTTTTGAAAAAGATCTAGTTCAAGAAGGGCTTTGGTTACAGTACGAAATTCTTTACTCAAGCACTTGTCCGCAATCGGCGGGTTTGGCTTTAGAAGTTTTAAAAAACATTTCCTCAACCGATTTGATCCAACACATTGAACGTTTGCCAGCGACTCCCCATGCGCAAAGAAGTCGTGCCGTGGTGCAAATCAAATTGAATGAAATCAATCAAAAAATAATCAATCGACTGATCGATGAAACGGAATCTGCCTTAGGTACACCGGTGCAAACCACAGTCAAAAAAGCCGATGAAATGGAGTTTGCAATTTTAAATGCAAAGAATTTGATGTTCTGCGAAGATGCGGCTCGAAAAATTTCAGATCAATTAAAATCAAACTCGCTTCAAAGTGGATACTCTATTTTTTGTGAACACCAAGAAAGTCTGCATCCTCATAATGCAAGTAGTCTTAAAAAAGTGAATTATATCAAGCCTTTAAGTCTTGAATTTAACTAAATGAGAACAATTCTCATTTTTAGTACCTCTCATCAGATAAATCGGTTAAACCCTCATCACGAACAGTGAGGTTATATGGCGGATTCGCAAAATTTAGTGCTTGGTTTAAACGATTTTTTGCCTCGTCCCGAGGACGCAGATATTGTTAAAAAAGATATTCGTTATCAGCGCGAAGAATTTAAAAAAATGATACGCGCGATGGGTTTAAAAGTAACGGATCAAAGATTGTTGATTTTAAATTGCTTGCACGACGCTGAAGCACGCTCGGGCGAACGTCACGTGACGGCCCAGGAGCTTTATGAAAAAGTCTCCAGCAAAGATCGCGGAGTTGGGTTCGCGACCGTTTACCGTTTTTTACGTGATCTCGCAGAAAAAAACTTTGTGACTGAAGTGAGGATGGGCGGGCACTCATCACGCTATGAGCTCACAACGCAAGATCATCACGACCATTTGACTTGCACAAGCTGCGGAAAAATTTGTGAATTTGAAAATAAAAAAATAGAAAAACTCCAAATGCAAGTCGCGGATTATTTTGGTTTTCAACTGACAAATCACATTCTGGAACTGTATGGCTTATGTCCATCTTGCCAGTCACAAAAGAAACTGAAATAGTGAGTCCTTATGCCTAAAAGTGCGTCCAAAGATATTTTAAATGACGGAATCGTGATCACAAAAGCTCGTGAACATAATTTAAAAAATGTTTCGATTACCATTCCTCGAAATAAAATCACTGTTTTAACCGGACTAAGCGGCTCGGGTAAGTCTTCACTGGCCTTCGATACATTGTATGCTGAAGGGCAAAGACGCTATGTTGAAAGTCTATCGGCTTACGCACGAAATTTTTTAGAGCAACTTAAAAAACCCGAAGTGGATTCGATCACGGGTTTAAGCCCAGCGATTGCGATTGATCAAAAATCAGTGGGGCTCAATCCTCGTTCAACCGTTGGCACGGTGACCGAGATTTACGATTACATGCGTTTACTTTTTTCTAAAGTGGGAACGCCTGAATGTCCGATTCACCATATCCCCGTAACTTCACAAACGCCTCAGCAAATGATTGACGAGATTTTTAAAAAATCCGTGGGTACGAAATTTTCGATTTTGGCACCTATGGCCCAAGCCAAAAAAGGCGAGTTTTTGGCCGAATTTCAAAAATGGGCTAAAAAAGGTTTTGTGAAAGCAAAGGTTGATGGTCAGTATATTGAACTCGAAAAAGCAACAAAGCTCACGAAAACAAAAACTCACGATATTGATCTTGTCGTTGACCAACTGATTTTAAAAGACACCATCAAACATCGCCTCAGCGAAAGTATCAACACAGCTTTGTCGCTGGCTCAGGGCCGAGTCATCATAGAAACTACCAATGGTGAACGTACGAATTATTCGCTTCATTCGAACTGTGCTCTATGCGGATTTAGTTTTCCTGAACTTGAGCCTCGATTATTTAGTTTTAATAATCCACGCGGAGCTTGCGAAACTTGTCATGGTTTAGGCACATTAGATCTTGTTGAAGAAGAGCAGTTTTCAGATTCTGAAGTCGGCGGGCGTAAACTTGAAAAAGTAAAATACACTTACAAAGGAAAAAAGGTTTCTGAAGAAGACACCGATGATGAAGAGTCCGAAGAAATGATTTTATCGACGTGTCCCGATTGTCAAGGGGCTCGTCTTAAAAAAGAATCTTTAAGCATAAAGATTAATGAAAAAAATATTGCCGAGCTTTCTGATTTATCGGTTGTTGAGCTTGCAGACTGGCTTAAAAAAGTAAAGTGGAATGAAAAAAATAAAATCATTTCAGAAAAAATATTAAAACAAGTCATCGACCGCCTTGATTTTTTAAAACGAGTCGGAGCCTCTTATTTATCTTTATCGCGACAAGCGCGGACTCTTTCGGGTGGGGAAGCTCAGCGCATTCGTTTAGCGACGCAAGTGGGTTCGGCCCTGATTGGTTGTATGTATGTGATGGATGAACCCAGTATTGGTCTGCATCCGCGGGATCATCATCGACTTTTGGAAATTATCGGTGAGCTGAAAGATCGTGGAAACACGATTGTGCTGGTCGAACACGACGAAGATACGATTCGCTACGCCGATTATGTTGTGGATCTTGGACCACGCGCCGGAAAACTAGGTGGTGAATTGATGGCTGTTGGAACTCCCGCTGAAATTGAAAAAAATTTGAATTCGATGACGGGCCAATATTTATCAGGCAAAAAAAGAATTCCTGTTCCAAAACAAAGACGAAAAGGCCAGGGTAAAAAAATTCGACTGCTTGGGGCGACAGGTAATAATTTAAAAAATGTTGATCTTGAAATTCCACTCGGAACCTTAACCTGTGTTACAGGAGTTTCTGGAAGCGGAAAAAGCACGCTTATCTTAGATACGCTCTATAAAATTTTAGCAAAAGAATTTTACAGATCTCATGTGGTGGCGGCTCCTTACAAGAAAATAGAAGGGATCGAGCTCATTGACAAAGTCATTGATATCAATCAAAGGCCCATCGGCCGAACACCGCGATCGACGCCTGCGACCTATGTGGGTTTACTTCCGCAAATTAGAGATCTCTACTCTGCACTTCCTGAATCGAAGTTACGCGGTTTTGAACCGGGTCGCTTTAGTTTTAACGTTAAAGGTGGGCGCTGTGAAACCTGTCTGGGGCACGGTCAAATAAGAATGGAAATGCATTTTCTATCGGATGTTTTTGTCACATGTGATACGTGCGGTGGGCGAAGATACAATCGTGAAACTCTCAATGTAAAATATAAAGAAAAAAGTATCGCGGATGTTTTGGATATGAATGTCGAAGAAGCTTTTCATTTCTTTAAGAATCATTCCCAGATTCACCGAAAGCTTGAAACATTGATGAAAGTCGGGCTTGATTACATGACCCTTGGGCAGTCCTCGACAACTCTTTCGGGTGGAGAAGCTCAGCGTGTGAAACTTTCAAAAGAGCTTTCTAAGCGTAGCACCGGAAAAACTCTTTATATTTTAGACGAGCCAACCACTGGGCTTCATTTTGATGATGTCCGAAAACTCGTCGAACTTTTACACGAGCTTGTCGATCAGGGAAATACAGTCGTCGTTATTGAACACAATTTAGAAGTGGTCAAGACAGCCGACCATATTATTGATGTGGGACCTGATGGCGGAATTTTCGGAGGAGAAATCGTAGCTGTTGGAACTCCCGAAAAAATTTTAGATTCAAAACGCAGTGAAACCGCAAAATTTTTACGACCATTGCTTGAGCGCTCGGCCGATTAACGAAAGGATTCTTGGTCATGATGAAGTATTTTGTTTTACCATTTTTTTCTTTAGCATTAGGACTGGCCTTTATTGGAATCTTCACATGGGAAAGAACCGCCGATTTCAGCTTGGTGCTCAAAAGTTTAGTCACTGTTTTTTTATTGTGTGTGCTGGAAATTTCAATTTCATTTGATAATGCAGTTGTAAATGCAGTTGTTTTAAAAAAAATGAGCGTTGTTTGGAAAAAACGTTTTTTAACATGGGGAATGGTTATTGCTGTTTTTGGAATGAGACTTTTTTTTCCACTTTTAATCGTTTCAATCACGGGTGGATTTTCAATTCTTGAATCATTTAAAATAGCCATGAACAGTCCTGCCGAATATTCAAAAATGATGCTGGATTCGCACTTATCAGTCAGCAGTTTTGGCGGAGCTTTTTTACTGATGGTCTTTCTGCATTTCTTTATCAACGAAGAAAAAGAATCACATTGGATTACTTTTATTGAAAAACCGATTCAAAAAGTTTCCACTTTTAACAGCGCAGAATTAGCTATCGCGCTGATGACTTTGTTAGGTATTCATCAAAATTTACCCTCAAATATGTCGAATACTTTTCTGATTTCAGCATTGTGGGGCGTAGTCGTTTTTATTTTAGTTCATGGCCTCAGCGATCTACTGGGAAGCTCAGCCATGGAGAAAATCAAATGGATGAGCTCGGGCCTTGGTTTATTTTTATATCTTGAAGTTTTAGATGCGTCTTTTAGTTTCGACGGAGTTGTGGGTGCATTTGCTCTTTCAACAGATCTATTTGTTATCATGATTGGTTTGAGTGTCGGAGCTTTTTTTGTACGAGGTTTAACACTTTACCTTGTTGAAAAAGAAACTCTGAACCAATTCGCGTTCCTAGAACACGGGGCATTTTACGCACTGGGTTCTTTAGCTTTCTTTATGTTGCTGGATCCATTTCTACATTTTTCAGAGTGGGTTACCGCACTCACAGGCGCCGCGATTTTAGTGGCTTCTGTTTTGTGGTCGATCCACATAGACAGAAAAAAACGAGCTTAATAATATAATCACAACGCCGACCGCTTGAATGGTGTCAATTTTTTCATTTAAAAATAAAGTTGCAAATAAAAATGCGTTCGGCGCTTCCAGTAGGCAAAGCAGGCTGGCCGTGGTCGTCGTTAAAATTTTTTGAGCACGAACTTGTAAATAAAATGCAAACAGACTGACAAATAAGCTGAGCACTAAAACAGAAATGACTGATTTTATGTGCCACTCCGATGGCAAGATTGATAAATTTTTAAAATTTATTTCGTAGATTAAAAAAGGAATGATAAAAAATAATGACCAAAAGTTTTGATAATTATTAAATCGAAAAGAGCTTTCTAAGTTTTTTGCTGATTTTCCAACAAATATAATATGAAAACTTGAAGCAATAGCACAAAGTAAAGTTAAAAAATCCCCAAAATTAAAACTGTTTAATGTGAATTCTTGTAAAGTGTGAAATTTTAAAAGTAATCCCATTCCAATGAAAGCACTTAATCCCAGAAAAAAATGCGAAGCTTTTATTTTTTGTTTAAAAAAAATAAAAGCAACTAAGGGAACAATAACCACGTACATAGAAGTGATGAAGCTTGAGTTAGTGGCTGAAGTTAAACGTAGCCCATGTGTTTGAAGTAAAATCGACAAACCTAAGAACAAGCCTGCAATCAACGCTTTAGGAATATCCTGATGTGATTTTTGAAAAGATTCTCGATTCCCTAGATACGAGATGGCTTCGCCAATAACAAAAGCAAGTCCGAATCTCCAAAATACCAGACTTGAAGTTGAAAAATCCTCAAGAGCCCAATGCACCAATGTAAACGATGCCCCCCAGATAATGGAAGCTAAGCCTAATTCAAGTACAGCCACCTTGTAGGGATTTAAAAGCTTAATCGAAGGCCTCGGCCCAAATTTTTGATTTATCCAAACCAGCCACTTCGATCAATTGATGTTTGGCTTCTTTAATCATGCCGCCATTTCCGCAAAGATAAAAAGTGGTCGGAGTATTTTTATAATTTGTTTCAGGTAAAAAATGTTGAACATAGCCTTTTTTGCCAGCCCAAGTTTCAGAGGCGCGGCTTAAAACAAAATGATACTCAAAATGTGCTAAATTTTTTTGTAAACGCTTCAGCTCATTTTCATAATAAATATCGGCTTCACGGCGCACACCAAAATACAGTTTATATTTTAAATCAGGATAAAGTTTCATTTTAGATTCGATAAAACTAAAATGTTGAGATATTCCACTTCCCGTATTCAGAAAAACAATTTGTTCTGTGGGAGGCTCTTGAAAAAAAACTTTTCCAAAGGGGCCCGTTATTTGTAAAGTCTCGTCACCTTTGAGATCCCAAACAAAACGACTTGCGAGGCCGTTTTCAACAAATTTAAAAATAAGTTTGAAACCATCTTTTTGTTCTTCTGTCGAAGCAATTGAATAAGCTCTTAAGGCTGGTTTTGTTTGACCTGTAACAGGTACATGAAGCATCACAAATTGGCCGGCTTTAAACTGAAATTCAGCTTTATTTGTTAACTTCAAATAGAGCTCTCTGATTTCGTGAGTGTGATCAATAATTTGGGTAACTTTAAACTCGCTTAGAACTCGAGTCGAATTTATTGGCTGTGTTGGAGCTTGTGACATAGTTTGCATAAACTATTGTAGAAATTACGTATTTGTCAAAGCTTTCAAGAGCTTAACTTTGCTTTCATTATCGAATAGCTTATAAAAAGTGCTATGCCGATGAAGCGCTTTTCAATTTTATTTTGGAGTTTGTTTTTTTTAAATTTAGGCTGCGCTCCGCAAGCTTCTTCTGAACAGAAAAAAAACTTATCAACGCCAATTCAACGCCCTGTTGAAGGTCAAAATACGATTCATCGCAATCTGCAAATTCAAAACGACTTGCGTATTAGTTATTGCGAAGTGATTGATCAACAAAATGAAACTTACTCGGGGCTTCGTGATTCGCAACTTTTTCCGCTGGCTTCACTTTCAAAAGTGGTCACCAGCGCCTGGGCATTGTCAAAGCTAGGCCCTGATTTTCGCTTTAACACCCAGATCTATTTTAATCCGGTCTTAGATCAAAGCGGTGTGTTCGATGTGTATCTTCGGACAAACTATGATCCAGTCATTAATATCGAGAAAATTCTTTTTTATATTTCGCAGCTTAATATTTCAGGTGTTAAAAGAATTAGAAATCTTTTAATTGATGAATCGACACGTGTGTATCTTTCGGTTTTACAAGGCCCTCATGTTGAGCTTGATGCCGTTCCTATTTCAAGTTTGGATTCAATTGAAAATTTAAAACTGATTTTAAATTCTGAAAACTGGGGTGAAAATACAAAACGGGCTCGTCAAAAGTTAATCGATTGGCAAGCTCGAAAGAATTTAGCTTTGAGTCTGCCTTCTTCATTTAGCGTTGAAAATGTCAGTTTTCGTTCAGCTGAGCTAATTAATTTGCAAAATTATAAATACAAAAAAGTCATTCAATCGGCACCCTTGACTCAATACTTAAAAAACATGAACACCTATTCAAATAATTATATGTCGCAGGCTTTATTTCAAATTCTGGGTGGAAAAGAACTTTTTAAAGATTTTCAAAAAAATCAGCTGAATCTAATTTCAAGTGATTTAGAGATTTGGACGGGGTCTGGCCTATCCGTTGAAGAAAAATCGATTCGACGTGATAACAAAGGAACCTGTTTTGGTATGTTACAAGTTCTTTCTTATTTTAAAAAACAAGCGGACACTCATCAAATTAATTTAGGTGAGCTACTTTTAAACCCCACTGTTGATCAAGACGGTACTTTCGATTTAAATTCAGATTATCAAAATGCTTTAGTTGTTAAGACGGGTCGTTTATTTGAAGTGCCGGCTTTAAATTTAGCAGGGTCTATCGCAACAAAAAAAGGTGACTTGCTCTTTGTTTTTTTAGGCCACGATTTTAGTGAAAATGAAGCTTCAGAAATCGAAAGTCTTAGGCAGAAGACTTTAGCCGAAGCATTTCAATTTTTTTCGATCGAATCACGCTATACTACTTCAAATTATGATGATCTTTTCTTGTAGCTGGATTGTCCCAAAATAAAACACATCTTCGGCCCTCTTATCGCATTGATCTAATTCGAAGAGGTAACCATGAAACAAATCAATTTACTTTCGTTATTGTTTGCAGCGGCGATGATCATCACTTTCAGATCGCAAGCTCAAGAGGGGCTGATTCGTATCCCCTTGAATACATTTGTAAAACCCTCGGCTGACTTATTTGACGAAAAAGGAAAAGCACTTTCATTTGGTGAGCTTGAAAAGAAATATAATAAGTATCACGACGTGTCGAATTACAGACCAGCTGAGAACAAATATTGGCAAGACAAAAAATTTGATGTTGAAGATCTACAACTTCATCAGCAGATGCCGTCTCAAAATGAGACGGTTTTATTTGACGATTATTTGGGAGCGGTTCGTGATTTAGGGATTTACTCGGTTTATGTGCGTCCTGAAAATAATAAAAATATCAGATATGGTTTAACTTTTGGTCTGCAAGTTCACGCAAGCCTTTTAAAAGCAGCTCTGCTTAGAAAAGTTGGTTTTTATCAAGAGTCGCCTAAGTACTTACATAAAATAAAAATTAAATTCTTAACATTAGACAAAATGAACGAATTTATTTCTAAATCATTTTGTGAAAATGGTCCTAGTGAAGAGGCGATCGATTGTTTATCTTTAGATCCATTTAAGCGTGGATTTCTAAGCGATAAAAATGAAACTGATTTTACAGTTATAATGCACGGAGCTTACCTTGAAAAGTTCAATAATGAAGTGCCGGGTTTATTTGATGGCTTAACACCAGCCAATGGTAATAACTTGCAATATTTAGCTCAATCAAGAGCCTTCCGAGCCTTAGCCGCACCTTTTGTGATGGGTGACGCGGGTGAAAGTTTAAATCGTTTTTCTCCGCAGGCTGTTTCGATTCGTGCGGGCTGGGCCCAAATGAATTTTATGAACAGCGTTTATTTTGATTTACTGACATCTCATGATGATATGAAGTGGATTTTAAAACGCTATGCAGACCTTGAACAAAAAGATTGGGACGAGATCGCAGCGGCTGCCCATTATCCTGAGTGCACAGTTCGTCTGGCAAAATCACTTTTACTTCACCGTTTTAGAAACATGCTTCAATCATTTTTTTCACGCAGTGAAGCCACAAGTTTATTGAAAGTTACTATTGAGCCCTTGAATTCAATTAACACTTCGTGTGTAGAAGCCGGTCGCGTGAACACCGAAACAATTCCAGAATATCCGCAGCGTTTTTCGCACGGGCCAAGAAAGTCGCCCTTTGAAACGGCCGATTTAATTAAGTACATGAAAATTGCGACACAATCCGCAGTTTTACAATTGGGATTAAATCAGCTTAATGAAAAACTACAAGTCGTGAAAGTTTTAAATCAAAAAATTAACGGAGTCGAATTTAACCCCGATGGACTTCGACTTCTACAATCCACTTCAGGAGTTTTAGCTGGAGTTAACTTTAATGCGAATCGAATTGTAACAACGGGAACTTTCTACGGAAGTCAGGCCCCGGTGCAGTTGGTTGATTCAGTTTCAATTTCAGGTGGCATTGGTTATCAAAACTTCTTTGAAGGCCTCAATGGAATACGTCGTAATTTTGGCGCAAGTGCAGCTTATATTCGAACATTCACCCACGTTGTTCCCATCGAAAATATGAAGCAAGCCGATCAAACAGCTTGGTTCAAAAATTTAAAAATCAGATCAAGACTTCAAGAGCTTGCAGCGCCGTTAAAGGACGGAAAGCTTGACCAGTTTTTAACGAATTTAAAAGTGGGTGAAGTTTTCACGATTACAGACTCAATCGGAGCCGGTGGTTCCATTGGTTGGAGCTCAAGCCTTGATGCCTTGTTTGGTTTCGTTCCGGGCTTATCAGCGTCGGTATCATTCGATGCAAGTAAACTAGTTGTTTTAAGACAAATTCAATATTCTCGTGTTCAAGATGGGATACAAGTTTACGTGCGCGATGTTGATTCTCATATGGTCGATGCCGATGGAAAAGAAAAACCAGATCATAAACAGTCGACAAGTGTTTACGGTGTTACTTTTGATGCCAATTATTACGTAAATATCTTTAAATTAAGAGCACAACGTTCTTCATCTGATTTACACACCGACGCTTTTTTAATTAAGTATGATGCAAACTTATTAAAAAAAGTGGATAGCGGAGAAATCACGCCAACAGAAGAACTTCAAGCTAAAATCGACAAGCAAAAAGTTTTTGGCGACAAAGCTTCGGCCGCTTTAAGAGCTCTTATTTTTCAATCCAATGTTGATCCGCTGTACAGTAATTTTAAAGCGCAGCAATTTGAAATTGATCACGGCCTTAAAATCAATGAAATTCAACTTAAATTTTTATGGAATCACGCGACTCAATTAGATCAAGAGCACACGATTAAAATTTTAAAAACTCAGCTTCCAGACAAAGTCGATGGCGGAGAAGTCAAAAATATTCCAATTTATTTAGTGTCTAATCGTAAAGGTGAGCTGCGTGGACGAGACCTGTTTGGTTTTAGCTTAGAAGCTCTTAATGCTTATTTAGTTCAAAAATTTCAGACGAACGCGCCTCAGTATCAAACCAGCTCTCAAAATCCATCACAGATGCCATTTGGGTTCGCGCAGTGGCGAGTGATACGAACTGATTCTGAACTTTCGCAAAATCGTGAAGGCGCTTTGCCAACAGTTTCAGTGATCGAACATATTTGGGGCGGCTGGAGTTTAAAAAGAAAACAAATGGATCAAATTTTAAATGAACTCAAAGAGCAAATGAAAGAAATTAAAATTGCAGATTTTCCTTTGATCCCTGAAGGAGCTCTTGCAAATGTAACAAAAGTTGACTTCTTTCGTGTCACATCGCATTTGTCACTATTACCTGAAGCAATGACTCAGATTAAAAATTTAGTACTGGCTTCTGATACTATCAATCAGCCTGTTGAAAAAGTTAAATTTCTTGGTCGCTTCTTTCAAAAGCTCAGCGAAATTCAAGGTAAAGCACGCCCTCAAGACCAAGCAGTTTACAATAACCTCATGAAATTAATAGGTAATGGCAGTCTTGAGCAAGGTCGACAGAATTATCTTATGCAATGTGAAATCAATCGAAGAGACAAAGGTCAAGAGCAACAGTTCACGGCTACCTGGTCTCGCGGCACTAATTATGAATGTTTAGAGCCTTGGGTCGACAAAATTATTAAGCTCTCGCGTGAATTTCCGGCAAATAATATTCGCGCACAAAATAAATGGATGACCGAAGTTCTTTACGTGCTTGATGAACAAATTCCGCAAGCTTACTTTTTAAATTATTTAGGAGCTGATAAATTTATTTATTATGTCGAGTTAACAGGTTTTAGAGCGGGTGATGAAGACGGTGATTTAGGCGACTATATTTCAAACTCTTACGGTGAGCCTAAATCAGGTGCTCCTTACGCCAATGGATTATTCAGTGTTTTTGCTAATAAATCTTTTATTAGCCCCGTTGAATTTGAAAAACAAGGGAGTTTCTAATGAAAAAGTTTTTGATAGCAACGATATTTTTACCGACACTTTTATTGACCGTAAATGCAAGAGCCCTTGAGCATCGTGAATTGATGTGGGGGATACAAAATCGGGGTGAATTAATTAGTATCGATTTAAATCCTCTGCAGTCTTATCGAATTCAAGGCGTAGTTCACCAAGATATTCATTTACTTCCACCTGTGAAAGGTCGAAAAATTAAAGTCGCTGTTGTTGATACAGGAATTGATCTTGAGCACCCTGATTTAAAAAACTTTATTTACAAAAATCAAAATAAATGCGAAGCCTATGAAAAACTAAAAAAATGCCAAACCGAAAAAAAAGATACAGATTCTTTAGATTGTCGCGAACAATTTCTGCAAGCTGAAGATAATATTTATCCGGCCGATTGTTTTGGTTGGAGCGTTCTCGATCAAGGTTTACGAAATGCAGACGGCAAAGCCGAATCAACTCCGAATAATATTATCGGGCGTCCTGATTTTACAGATCCTGCCGGGCATGGAACTCACGTGGCCGGAACAATTTTATCAGTGACTGAAAATGTTGAAATCATTCCCGTGCAAGTGAGTGGTATTGGCCCAAACCAGCCGATTAAGCCCTTTAGTATTGACTTATCACCCAATGAAAATATTCGTGGTGGATTTCAAACGTCGACCAATTTAAGCGAACGTGTTGCCCGCGGAATTATTTATGCGATGAACTCAGGAGCCCAAGTGATTAATTTTTCTTTAGGTTGGCCTGAAGATCAAAATACAGATATTATTCGCGAAGTGATCATCGAAGCACAAAGACGAGGTATTATTATCGTCGCAGCAGCAGGTAATGATTCAACCAATGCACTGTTACGTCCTTGCCAATATAAAAATGTAATCTGTGTAGCAGCTCATCGACCGGATGGAGCATTAGCTAGTTTTTCTAATTACGGTTTAGGAGTCGACATTGCAGCACCCGGAGTTGAAATTTTATCAACAATTCCGTCGAAGGATTCATCCGTGCGTCTACTGGGGTTTTTGGGCTATGATTATTTATCTGGAACTTCACAAGCCACGCCTTTTGTTACGGGTGTTGTTGCAGAAATGCTGTCACGCGGAATTTCTGCAAGTGAAATTTATCCCCGTTTGATCCTGGGTGCGCGCGCAATTCAAAAAGAACTGCCAGTGATTCAAGGCCCTGTAAATGGCGTGGGCGTTCCAATCGATAGTCCGTCGTCGTATAAAAAAAATATCCTATCGGGTCTTTTAGACATGCAAAACTCAATGCAAGTTCAAGCTCAGGCCTTGATTCTTCCAGCGGATAAAGAAACTCAAGTGATCGAATGGGACCGTCACAGTGCCGATCTGAGTTTTCAATTTCAATTAAAAAATTATTGGAAAAGCATCGAAAATAAAAAGGTGACGATTCAGTTACGATCAACAACAAAATCTGAAATTGAACCAGCGATTATTCAAGCTGAAATCATCAATAACAAAAATCAAAAATGGGCGACAAGTGAAGAACGAACAGTTCAAGTTAAATTACAAATTCGAGATCAAAAAAATCCAAGCCTTTCTAGAATTCCTCGCGAGTTATCCTACCAAGTGTATGTGATGGTCGACGGTAAGCTTCATCGTCAGTTCGAAGTCAAAGCTGAAGTTTTATCTAATTTTACAAAAGATATTATAGATCCTGAAATCACAACAATTCCCATCAAAGGAATCATCCCAGCCGGATCACGATTGTTTGCGGTGAATCAAATTTTTGATTTCAATTTAAAGCAAAAAGATTACTTTTTAATCGGCACTGATCCTTTGGATAAAAAAGCTTTCAATATCTCGTTAATGAAAATGACCAACAATCAGAATCAAGACCAGTACGAAATTCAACCCACTCAAAAAGTTGCTTTTGATGGTGATATCAGTCAATGGAGACCCAAATATCAAATACGAATGGATATCGACGGAGACGGAGTCAGCGAATATATTTTTGGTGTGATTGAGTATTTAGATAAAGAACTTGGAATTACGGGACCTTATCGAAATCATTTCTATGTTTTTGATTTGAACATGAATTTAAAAAAGTCTTATCTTTTTGACGATAAACGTTTAGCTTTGCCGATTGATTTCTACTGGATGAAAGTAGGTCAGCAAATGCGCCCTGCCTGGGTAGCAAAAGGGCCTGAAATCAAGAAAAAATGGGACATCACCGATCTTTGGGGCGTTGATGATTTACAAAACGTCAAAACAAAATCAGACATTCATTTTTATTTCCTCGATGAAGAATTTAAATTAACCCACTCATCCGTTAATAGTTTAAGTCGAATCGTTGATATCATTCAGCCGACTAAAAAAGAAATAAGCGAAGGTGTACTTCCAGTTCTGATTGCGAAAAATAGTGGAACTGAATTAAAACCATCTTATATCAGCGAATTCAGCGTGGGTGAAATGCTGAACGGAGTTTTAGTTAACGAGAAAAAAATAAATAGTTTTAATTCATCATTACAATATCGAAATCTCATTGACACTTTTGCTGATCGCGCTTTTTCTTTAAATACCTCAGCGACTGAATATAGCGGTACAATGTGGTATGGGCTTGATGCGCATCAAAAGCAACGTGTGACACTACTCGATCTTGAGCAAAATCAAATTTATGATCAAATGATTTCATCACAGCGTGCCGTTTTTGATGCCGCCTTACAAATTCGTGCAGGCTTTCAATCAGTCGATCGACGTGGCGTCTTTTTAATTACAAATAGCGAAATTGAATATCACGATTTATCCAGTCCACAAGTGGCGACGCGAAGTTTGAACCGGTTTTCTTTTCTTGGAGAAAGTTCGTTCATTCAACTGCAGTTTCCGATCACAATTTTAGATCGAAATTTTCCTGGCAAAAAACTTCCAGGATTATTCACAACAGAGGGTTCAGGACTTAATCGTGGTCTTAAAATTATGATTCCTGTTTACTCGAAGAATGGTCTTATTGAAAAAATAGTTTCACCCGCGCGCTTAAGTTTTAAATCAACAAAAGGATGTCGTTCGCTGGGTGATCCTGTCTTTCTTGGGGAAGGTTCAGGTTATGCGATTGATTATTATTGTGGCGATCAAATAAAACGACTTTTATTGAAATATTAATTTGATTCACGTTTGAGCAAACGTGAATTTTTTACCTCCCGATTCTCCCGAATTGAACATCTAAATCAATTAAACGGAATTAATGGGGCCAAAAAGTTGGTCACCATTTTTGCTTAGTTAAAACTTTAACTTATAAATGGTGTCACTTGTATTTAACAATTTCCTTGGGGGAAAAATGAAACTTAAAAGATTAGCTCTTGGAGCCAGCCTAACAATGGCCTTATCAATTCTTTCAGCTTGCGGCGGTGGTGGCGGCGGCGGAGCTCATGGCGGCGGCTCATCGGATTCAGGAGATGTTGTTCGATATCCTTATGAAACCGTATTTGGAGATGCTTGTCGTTCTACAGCTGAGCCAACTCCGGGTTGTACTTTTGTACGTCAAACAGGCTTACGCGTAACTGTTTCGGCAGATCCCAATTACAACTCGCAAGGTTACGGGTCTGATGACCTTAGCTATGTCAAATTTGATTCAAGTGGACGAGCTGTGGTCTACGATGACTTAGGAAATGAAGTTAGAGACGCCTACGGTAACGTAAAAGTTTACCGTCCTAGTGATTTTGCAGGATACATTCCGAATACTCAAGCTATAATTGGTGTTGGAACAACGGGCGCTTTCTGGGAAAATGTCTCGGGAAAAACTTATTGGTTTGGTAAGAACGGAGTGCTCTATTCTGCAGAAACGGGTGCAGCAAACTTTGGACAAGCTATTAACAATAAAAATGCAAATAAGGTTTCAAGCACAAACTCAAAAGCTTTAAAATCTGAAGCGAATAAAAATTTAATTATGGCAGGCGCAGCAAAACTTAAAGAATTAGGCTTACCACAATATAAGGCCGTTGCTGTTGCTTCAGCACTGAACTCAATGGCTGTGATGTCATCTGAGCGCGGAATGATTACCGAAAACGATTACAACAAAGCTTTCAAAACAGCTTTTGGCGGAGTCGAAGTTCGTGAAGCCATTGCAGCCTACAAGTCCTACACTGAAGGCGATAAAGCTCCTGCACGCGAAGTTGCGGCTCGTTCAGCAAGTGGTTTAGGTTTGTCTCCTTCGGAAGGTGAAGCTTACGTTAAAGCACTCTACAAAGCCTCTTTAGCTAAATGGGGTTATGACGTTGATCAAATCAGCTTAAAAGATTAGTTCAGACTTAAGTTTTATACTTTATAATGACGATTTATAAGAAACCCGCTTAAAAAGCGGGTTTCTTATTTTTAGAAATAAAAAAGCATCAAAGCGCGGCTGCCAAAGCCCAGTACGCTCGATTGTTTGGTCGTGGTGCTAATCTGTTGGCGGTTAGCAAAAGCTTCGATTCTTAAAGCCGAATTCGATGAATTTAAAAACCAAGACAAAAAGCCTCCTAAATTCATTTCTAAAGTTGTCGCGCTTCCACTTCCGCTGCTGGCTGGAAACTGCCTTGTACCAAAAGTGATTAAACTAAGGACTCCATAGATGATGTATTTAGGATCTCGGTTGCCGATCAAGTTATAATCAAAGTAGCCGCCCGCTGTGAAGTCTGTTGTGGCGCCAGCACCCACATCCTCGGACTCTGCGTTCAAAACGCTCCCGAATTCAAGATTCGTTAAGTTCCAACCGTACCGAACTTGTAACGAGGCTAAGTTTTTTTGGTAGTCATCGCTTCGAAGAGAGACAAGATTTCCCCCAATTGAAATTGAATTCTGACGTGATTTAAACTTTGTCGATTTGTAATCGACATCTTGAGATAGCGCCTGGGTTTGTAAGTCGTAAACTTGACCTTCTTCAAGAGGCACTGAGCTTTCAATCATAGCGCTAAGACCTTTGGTTTTCTTGATTTTAATCTTTTGAGCATAACAATTTTCGGTTGAGAGCGTTGTCATAAAGATAAAAGCCACCAAGGCACAGTAGGGAAGTATTTTTCTTTTCATCGACTTATTATGAGAAAGCTTCGTCAATTACTCAAGTCCAGTCATGTGGTCTCCGACACGTAAGCAGGATGTTAAAGGGTGGTCAAAATGGCTTGGGGTGATGTGCCCGATTGGGCTTACGAAGCAGTGCGAGCGTTACTACAATCATTGAATGCTGTTGAGCCAAGTACTTATCAGCATTGCTTGCGTGTGGGCGAGAACAGTCGGAAATTAGCGATCGATATGGGCTTAAATGAATTTGAGCAAAAAACAGCTGAGTTCGCTGGTATGCTGCACGATATCGGAAAAATCGGAATCGATAAAAGTATTTTAATGAAGCCTTCAAAGCTTGAACCTCAAGAAATAGATATCATGCAAAGTCATAGTCTTCTGAGTGAAGAAATTATTGCTCCGTTGGCAACCCATCCTTTTTTCAAACAAATTATTCCAGCAGTCAGAGGCCATCATGAACGGCTTGATGGAGAAGGCTATCCAGATAAATTAGCCGGCGAAGAAATTCCATTGATTGCTCGAGTCATACTTGTTGTCGACACATATGACGCCATGTCTGAAAATCGAGTTTATCGAAAAGGTTTATCGGATGAAATTATTTACGCTGAAATGAGGCGTTGTTCGGGCTCACAATTTGATCCACAAATGGTGAAAACATTCCTTGCAGCCCACAAAAACTGGAAAAAACAAAAATCTGACGAAGAGACAATTCACCAGATTATTAAGCGCGTAGCTTAATTTTTAGGTTTGTCGATTTGTACTTTCAAAAATTTTATCGGCCGATTGAGCGATAAAACCTTGATACAGTGAACCGTTTGCCATGGGGTAGCGTTTAGCAAATTCATAATAACAGCCGGGTATATTATAAGTGCCGTCAGAAAATATCCACTGAATCTCTGAGGCAATAGTTGAGCTTTGCTCAAGCATTTCGGCCGAAGTTCCTTTTATTTCTCCCCCAGAGTTATTGAGCTTAAACTGATTCGATTTAATAAAATCATTAATTTCACGAAGTTCGGTGAAGTTTTTAAGATGATTAACGCTAACGGTGAAGTGATTTGGTCGAAAGCCAAAAGCATAAACCCAAGACGCGTATTCACTCTCGCTTGCAAGTTTTAAATATGTCGAGTGATCAATTGGCCAAGGCCGGCCGCTAAAAACAAAATCTTCGTGAATTATTTTTTCATGAGAAATCTGCTGAATGCAAATCTGAATCGTTTCTTGAACAAAAGCCGACATTTTTTCAAGTTCAAGTTCTGAGATAAATATTTTGGGAAATGCAGGATTTTTATTTTCGTAGTGTTTGGCGTAAAGTTTTTTTTCTTTAAAAAAGTACTCACCAGCTTCACGGTAACCGTATTTGATAAAATGCTGCGCCAAAGACTGAAGACCCAGTTGAGGGTGCTTGAAAGTTCTTAAAGCGATGTGGTCGTTGACGATTGATTCACCGGCTTCAGTAAAGAGATTGCAAATTTTTTGGGCCTGGGGATTAATCGCTATGTAATCGGCCCACATTTTTGATAAAAATTGATCAAGGCTTGTTGAACTCATCGAGTTTCTCCTGGTTGGCTTTATCCGTTGTTTGCTTCAGAATAACGTGAAATAAACCCTTCAAGTAGTATTTATTACAAGGTGATATGGCTGAGGTGCCGATCTGCGGCATTTCATTGACTCATGCGTCAGCTCGCGATTGAGTAAGACTATGTGTTTTCATGTTTATTTAATCAGAAATTTGTTCGTGCTTTTATTGTCTATTTTTATAAGCGTTTCTGTCAAAGCCCAAAGTTATATCTTAGTTAAAAAATCTTCAGAAATAAGTTCAGCCGATCAGGAAATAAAACCCCATTTGAAATTCGATCTTCAACAAATAAGTTACTTATCGCCTTCGCCAGTTGATTCAACATCTCAACAAAAAGCTGAAGCGCAATTTGGTTTAAAAAAACAAGGTCAAATTTTTTTTGATACTTATGTTGTTGTTGGTGGATTTTCAGAGTCTCAAAGTTCCTATTTCGCGATTCCTGAAATGTATTTTGGTTTTGGGCAAGATCCAAAAAACACAATCAGCTTTGGCCGACAAGTTCAAAGTCTTAGTTTTTTAGATCAGAGCTACAACTTTGGATTATATAATTCTTATTTTTCGAATGATCGTATCAAGTACACAGCGCAAGGCTTAACGGGTGTGAAGGCGCAGTACTCGAACTCTGTGGGCGGCTTTATCGCCGGCTGGCAGCCTTTGTTTTTTCCAAATCAAGGTCCGCAAGTTCGCGAAGACAAAGGCGCGATCGTTACTTCGAATCGCTGGGCACAACGTCCGCCACCTCAATTTCAATTTGCTGATCAAAATAAACGTATTGAATATGCAATACGTGATTACAACATCAATGAAATTATTCGTAATCAAGGTCAGACTTTAAGTCTGTATTTAGGCGAATCAATTCAAAGACCTCTATTTCAAGTGTCCTATGCGAATCATCCTTTAAATGAAATTCCATTGTCTCGTGACACTTATGGAAGTGTTTTAGATTTTGTTGGGCACGCCGAGCTTTCGCCGATTGTAACGTACCATGAAGTGCAGTCGGCTGATTTAAATTTTGATTTTTTAAATTTCCAAACAACTTTTTCTTATATTCAAGACCAGCCACATAATAAAACAGCCCCCGAAAATGAGACTTTGCAATTCTTAAGCCCTTTGCAAATTTATGGAATTTTTTTACAAGCTGACTTCACTTCAGTTTTTAACCGCCAGATGAAAGTCAGTCTTGCGTACGCAGATATCAACGGCGGGGAAATTAAAGATCTTTTACAAAATGGCAAAGAAAGTATTTTTACTTTTTCTTCGCAAAGAACTCAGTATCGAAGACCGATTTCAATGGGCTTTACGACCGAGTTTTTTATCTTTAAATCCAAAGCTCTACATTCCGAAGTGAAATGGATTTATGATCAAGCCTATAAGGGCTCTTTGTTGTCCACTTTTTTAAGTTACCCCGTTTTAGATCAAATGAATCTTGATCTTGGCTTTGATCTGATCGGAGTTCAAAATCAAATTGCTCCGGACACCCCTGAAAATTATCTAAGTCAAAACCAAGCAAACGACCGTGTTTATGGAGGCCTTCAATATGTCTTCTAAATTATTTCGGCCAGTTGTTTTAATTTGTTTAACAACAATATTGGGCTGCGGACTTAAAATTGGAGAAAAAAACCCTGATCAGAAAGTTGCTGAAGTTAAAAGCGCACAATGTTTGAATCAAGCGGTAAGTGATTTAAAAGTCTTTTTTGCTGGCGCAGCTACAGATGATCAAGTCACTTCAGCGGTGGTTTGTTTGCAAGACGTGTTTGTCGCTTTTAAAGAAAATATTCGTGGCGAAGATAAAAATTCTTTTACTGCAAAAGAAATTGCAACTTTTGTTGAACTTAATTTTTTAAAGGATAGCCCGACAAAATTTACAGATGATTTCTTAAATCAAGTGATGATTTTCAAAGTGGCATTGTTTGGTGGGAACAAAGAGCTAGTTTTGAAATCAGAAATTGATCTCATTGTGAATTCAATTGCGTTATTTAAACCAGATTTGATTCGCTTAAACCCACACATGAAAATTTTGACGAAAAACTGGCAAGAGCAGTACTTTATTTTCGAAGATTCTCAAAAAGAAAAGCAATTTTTAGAAGCTAAAAGTGAATTCACTCGTTTGGTAAAAAAGCTCTGTGCTGAGTTCGCAAAAGGCAAACGTTCATATCGGATTGATGACGTTTTTGGTTTTATTATCGAGTCCGCTCGCTTTGCTAAAACCGAAGAAAGCACAATTCAAACAATTCAAAAAGCTCAACCATTTCTAAAGAAATTTAAATCTTATCTGATTGGCGGGAATTCTTCACTTCAAGGAAACGAATGGGAAAAAATGGGGCTTACATTAACAGAAGCCTATTTTCAAAATTTAAGATTTGAATATTTTTTGAAAGCACTGAAGCCTGAACAAATTGAAGAGCGCTGGGTGATTTATGAAAAAGTCGCCAGTGATTTTTCTTCGCTAATTGAAAATCTTTTGAAAACAAAAGAAACGCAGTCTTTAACGAATGCTGAAATTGATGATCTACTTCAGCCTTTGAGCGAGATTTTTCCAGATGTAAGCTTGAGCGAAGAGCTTTTAAATGAATTGGGCGATATTAAAATCATGATTTTAGGAGAAAGTCCCATTGGCCGTCGAGGCTGGGACCGATCTGATTTTGCAGAGTTGAATAAAAAGTTACCGACACTTTTTAAAAATTTATCGATACTTGTGCAAACCATCGATTATTTGGCAATTGATAAAGACCATCTTTTTAGACAAAAAGTAAATTATGAAGATTTTCAAAACGCAGAGATTAAAATCCTAGCTGCTGTGAGTAATTTAAGTGAGCTGATCGAGCGTTCGTACAATCTAGAATCTTTAAGAGGCCTCATTTTAAACTTAGCCAACGGGCCTTTTAAAAACGCAATCAAATTGCCTGATAACTTCGATTCTTTATTTGATGTGTTTATTTCAATTAAGACATCTTTAACCGGTCAAACAAGTACAATCTTAACAGTCAATAATATCAAACTTTTAATGAACGTAGGGACTCGCGCTTATTTGAATTACTCAGAATACGATTTGTTTTTGTCGCAATATAATTTGGATACACCCGAGTTTATGTCAGGTCTTACAAAAATTTGGCCTAAAATTAAAACAACAATTAAAATTGAGCTTTATTTAAAACCTGAAAACGCCATCACGACCAGCGAATTCACACAGCTTTTTTTAGAACTTCAAAAAGAAAATTTTGTGAAAACCCATATTCAAAAAGCAAGCTTGGACTTACTTTTTGATTCTTTATGGTCAAATATTTTGAATAAACCTGAAGATCGCCTTAATCAAATTCAACGCAAAGGGTTTGATTTAGTGGCCTTATCAGAGTTGTCGAATGAAGTGGACCGATGGGTCGGAACTCAAAGTCATATAGTACAAATTTTTGAACAAAATCCTGAATGGTCAAAAAATGAATTACTTCCAGAGCTTGATCAAAGAATAAAGACTGAACCGAATGAAAACACTCAAAAGGGTTTGACCGAAATCAGAAACTTTATCAGTGAAGAGATTCCATTAACTTTCACGGAAGAAGGCTTTTTAAGAATTTTAGATTTACCAAGCGGTCTTTATCATCGTTCCGATTTATCGAAGTCAAATTTTTCCAGAGCTTTAGCACGCATGATCATTCGCTCTTATGCAAATGATATCGCACGCATAGAACCTTTACCTATCGGAGTATTAAAAGAAGAAGTTCAAGTCGCTTACGATCAACTTAAACCTTTAGCTGTTGATTTGAATTTTGTTGATCCTGGCAACATGGGTTTTATTAACGCGCGATTTCTTGAGTCGAGTTTATTCTTATCGATTTCTAACGGAGATAAAATAGCTCAGTTATCTGAACTTCATCATTTGATCATGCATATTTTCTCAGGAATTGAACGCTCGGTTGATTTAAGAAAAGATATTTCTAATGAGTGTTTAACTCCGTTGGGTCTTTTTGGAGTTCAGACTCAAGTCGATGAAGATTGTTTATTGAAGATTTATTTTAAAAATAATTATTCATTTAAGGGGCTACCGCAGTTTTTGAATATGCGTTTACAAAATTCTGTGACGGACTTGCATGATTATTACTTTAACTTGTTAAAAGCTACCGGGCATATTCCAAACGAACAAAAAACGGTCTTGTTATCTGATGCGGATTTATTTCCCCATGTTGTTCAGTACGTCGAGATGATGTACGCACGTCATGATTTGAATCGTGATAATTTACTTCAAAAAGAAGAAGCTTTAGCCGCCTTTCCTATTTTTAAAGATTTACTGAGAGAGCTTGCGAAGCCTTATCCACTGGTTAAAGAAGAGTATTTGCCTGGAGTTTTTATTTATATTCTTAAATACGGAAGTGCTCCAACATCGGGGCCCGACAAATTCAAGTTTATTCTATTTGTCAGTGATAAAGATCAAAAAAATTGGACGATAAATAGTTCACGACTTGATGTGGGTAAAATCTTTAACTATATCGCTGATTCAACAAAACCGAAACCAACTCCGTAGTCTAATTGTAAACGATGTGAATTAAAATTTATTTTTAAACATCATTGATTCAACAGGAACAGCCGTTTTTAAGTTGTACTTCGCATTCGGCTTTTTGTTGTAAGGATTAATGATTGTTCCTTTGATTTCAAAATAGATCAGCTGCCCGATGGGCATACCGGCATAAACGCGTACAGGCTGCTTCACAGAAATTTCTAACGTCCAGTAGTTACAAAAACCAACATCGCCTTTACCTGCCGTTGCATGAATGTCGATGCCCAGCCGTCCAATACTTGATTTTCCCTCAAGGAATGGCACATGCGCCAAAGTCTCTGTGTATTCTTCGGTGACACCTAAATAAAATTTATCAGGCATTAGAACAAAACCTTCTTCAGGAATTTCGAAATTTTTGATTTTGTTGTGAGATTTAGCGTCAAGAACTTCGTTATCGTAAGTTGCTAAGGTTTTACCTAAGTGAACGTCGTATGAATTGGTGCCTAAACACGATAAACGAAAGGGCTCTACTTTAATGAGCCCTTTTTCGATATGATGAAGAATCTCTTGGTCCGTCAGAATCATTGCTAAAACTATTTAGTTTCGCGATGAACTGTATGTTTTTGCATATTTGGATTGT
>JAYTPD010000039.1:0-14773 GCA_043747435.1 Bdellovibrio sp.
GTGAAATTTAAAATCTAAATAAAAAACTCTAAAAACTATTTTTTACTTAACTGTATTGGTTCTGATTTTTTAAATGCTGGTTCGGGTACAGGCTCCTTATGAAACAGCCTTATTGTCGAGTTTTCGCGACATCGACCCATGAAACCATTATTGTGTTGTGCTTTCAATATTTAAAGAGCAACTGTAATAGGTCTTTTTAAAAGACGAAGGAGATTTATGACGATCAATCAAGATACGGTTAACGGAAAATGGCTCGAGATTAAAGGTGAAATTCAAAAAGCCTGGGGTAAATTAACAGCCGATGAAATTGAACAAACAAAAGGAGACATCAAATCAATTGCAGGACTCGTTCAACAAAAATACGGTGAAGAGCACGAAAAATTTAATAACAAATTTTCTGAAATCGTTGCTCACTACGATACAAAAAAAGAAACTGTTCTTGAGCAAATCAAGACAACTTTAAAAAAATAATTTAACAAACAAATAACACGGAGAAAAAATGAAATTACTTATTCTAGCGACAACACTTTTTGGTTTTTTAGGTCTATGCTCTGCAGAAGAAACAATGACTGAAAAAGCTCAGACAACGGTTAATTCCGCAAAACGCACAACTAAAAAAGGTCTTCACCGCACGACTGAATCTGTTTGCGGAACACTGACTGGCGATAATAAAGTTCAATGTCTTGCCAAAGAAGCTAAAAATCGCGCTGAAGAAGGCAAAGATGCAGTTAAAGACAAAGCCACTGAAGTCAAAAATGTGATTGATTCAGAAAAAAAATAAAGAGCTGATCCTGATAAAGATTTAAACAATCAAAGACAGAATAGAATTCAAAACTATTCTGTTTTTTTTAATTTTATGTCCATAAATTTACTTGAGTAAGAATAAAAAATCGTCGCGGGTCAATGAACTTGAACCCTCTTGAATGATCTCATCGACTTTTTCATCAACTGAAAACAATCGATCAAAAGACATTTGCTTTTTTAACTTCAGCTCAGCGATTCGCTCTTCTAAAGAGCCTTCGATCAATAAATTGTAAACTTTCACGTTTTTTGTTTGACCCATGCGATGGGCCCGATCAGTGGCTTGATTTTCAACGGCTGGATTCCACCAAGGCTCTAAGTGATAGACAATAGATGCTTTCGTTAAATTCAATCCCACTCCGCCCGTCTTTAAAGTCATCAACATAACGCCGGGTTCAGGACTATTTTGAAAATTAGAAATCAACTTGATGCGCTCTTTTGAGCTCACACTTCCTTGTAAAGTAAAGTGCTTAATTTGAAGTTTTTTAAGTTCTTTTTCGATTCGCGACAGCGTCGACAAAAATTGTGTAAAAACGATAACGCTTTCATTGTTTTCTAAATGTTCATTGAGTGAACTTAAGAAATGCTGAACTTTGACGGGTCTTTCGGCAAATTGAACGCCGGGCACAGCCGCAGGGTCCGAGCAAATTTGACGAAGCCGCATCAAGGCCGCAAACATAGCAATTTGTGCTTTATTTTCGCCTTGAGCCCGAATGAGGTCGTCGACTTGTTTAGAAAACGTCATCGCCATTTTTTTATAGATTTCTTTTTGCTGCTCTGTGAACGGAAGCACAACTTGCTGCACTGTTTTGACCGGAAGGCTTAAATTCACTTGCGATTTAGTTCGGCGCAAAAGAAGGGGTTTTGTCATCAGACGCAATTCAACTAAAGCTTCTGTTCGAACTTCATTGTTATAATACTTTTTTCGGAATTGATCGACTTCACCCAAACAGCCCGGAACGACTAAATCACACAAAGAAAAAAATTCTAAATAATTATTTTCCATCGGTGTACCCGTTAAACAGACTTTAAAAGTGGCTTTCAGTTTTCGCGCAGATACAGATCGAATGGCTGTGATATTTTTTAAGTTTTGAGCTTCATCAAAAACAACAACGTTCCATTCGTACTTTTCAAAAAAATCCATATTTTCATTAACTAAACCGTAAGTTGCGATCACTATTGCGGCACTATTTGTCTTTAAAAATTCGTGCATTTTGATTTGATCATTCGACTGAAAGACTTGAAATTGTAGATCAGGCGCAAACTTTTTCTTTTCATCAACCCAATTGTAAACCAAAGACGTAGGAACGATAATTAAAGAGTGCTTCAAGTTTTGTCGCTCTTTTAAACTTTCTAAAAATGCTAAAACTTGAAATGTTTTACCTAAACCCATCTCGTCAGCTAAAATCGCGCCCAAGCGAAGCTCGTACAAATCGTGAAGCCACTGGGCTCCTTCAAGCTGATGAGGCAAAAGTGCTTTTCTCATTTGATCAGAAATTTTAATTTTTTCAGTGCCTAGACCTTTTTCGAAGTAATCAAAAATCTTTTTCCATTCACCTAACGCATTCACTTGAAGACCTTGAAACTTAAGCATCAAAAGCTCTAAAGCTTGGGATTTTTCTAAACGATAAACACGGTCACCAAATGAATTTCGTTTGACGTCTTCGCGCCGGCCTTGGATTCGATTCCAAAATTTTTGCAGTGATTTAAGTGAAGGAATTTGCTTTTTGTCGATCCTGTAAATTTGGCCACGAAACTCTACAAAACCCACTTGATCTGGAGTAAAATTAAGTTTCACTTCTTCAGATGAAACTTTTTGTCCGTTGAAAAATATTTGCGGATGCAAGTCAAACCAATTGGCATCTTGTTTCTGTTCTTCAGAACCAATCGTTAAAATAAATTCGAAGGGATTTTCTTCTGATAAAAAAGGCTTTCCATTAAAATCGATATCAATATGCTGGTCGGCTAAGTCAAATAACAAATTAATCACATAGCGATTGTAAACACCCAGTTCGACCCAAAGGGGCGCAATACCTTGATGATATAAATCTTTTGGAATCACCAAGGGCTCGGTCCAAGCTTGCAAGCTATTTCTAAAGTTTTCTCCAATCGCAGAATTCGATCTCATCAGAGTTTTAGCACCACTTTCTTCAACGAAATGAAGAATTAAAAATCGAATAAAATAAAGAACTTTTTGTTGGACGTTTTTAATTTCAATCACCTGATCAGCATGAATAACAAAGCTGCGATCTTCAGCTAAAGATTGATTTAATTTTTCTAAATAATCTAAAAATAAATCTTTCACATCAGTCGAAAAAAGTGTTTCAAACGAATGGCCTAATTTTCCAAGCAGCCCTGGGATAGAGTCTTTTAAATACTTCACCACTTTGTCGAATTGCCGATCGAATTCAGCAGATTCTTGGTCTTCAACAAAATCGATTTTTAATCCGGAAGTTAAGGGGCGACCCAGCCTAAAATTAATCAGTTCTAAAAGACAAAATATGGCAAGCCCTTGATGCCGTAAAAAAAGAAGATCGTTTTGTCTGAACTGACTTTGCCTTGATGCATGATCTTTACGATCAAACTTAAAAAAAGTTTCCAAACCTCCAAAAAAGGGGCTTAGGCTTGCGAAGATTGATGACGGAAAGTTTAAATGTTGTAGACCAAGGCCACTCAATTCAAATGAAACAGCAATCTGCAAAGAACCTTCATGTTCGCGAATTTTTAAAAAAGGTTTCAGTTGATCTTGCTTGATGATCTGGTGTTTTAAATAAAAAATATTTTCGGGCCTTATACTTTTTTCAATTCTTTGCATAAAATGAAGAATTGGTTTTGCACCCAGTTCAGTCGAACTTGAAAAAGGCTTCCATAAAATCGGTTGGTTTTCCGAAGAATTCATTTTGTGAATTTCATCTGCAGTCGCATGAACGTCTTGTACAAAAGTCGACTCTTCTTTGAAATGTCCCACGGCATTCAGCCGCAAAACGGAAGCCGGCCCCAGTTGGTCGATGCCCTCCCAAAAAGTAAATTGAACCGCATTTTTTATTTTATCTTCAGCGCGAATTGTTACAGCCAAGGGTTTTTGAGATACAAATTCAATATCTTGAAGCGCATAACCAGTTCGAGCAGCAGTTGGCAAACTGGTTGAAGATTTTTCAACCCAAAGAACTTCAAGATCACCGACTTGACGCTTTCTTTGCAAAGCCCAAGCTAAAATTTCTAAAACAATAATCCAAGTTTTTTTAAATTCTTCATTTCTTTTTTGATGAGCAAGGACTTTTAAAGGCTTCATCAATGAATCTGAAAAATCAAGAAGCACTTTTTCCCAATTGCAACTGCGATCTTGTAAATAAAATTTTGGATTTAAAAAAGTTGGAAGCATTTCGTTTCGAAAACTTCCAACTAAAGACATTGTTTGATCATTCACGTCTTGAAACTCAATCGACTGAGCCAACTGACGTAAGGCTTCGGGTTGTACTTTTAAGGGAAGCAAATCATGTCCCGAAAATAAAGTCCAAAATAGATCCCGCGAAAAAGTATGACTTCGCGATAAAACATCGCGCACTTCTTCTAAAGGCGGCTTCAGGAATAAAATTTCTGAGCGTGGAGGTAACAAGACTGAATGATCTGCGTCGATTTTAAAATCAGAATCTAAAAAAGCAGTTGGAGGCGTAAAAATAATTCTTTTTAGACCACCTAAAGAAATCAAAAGTGGATTTTGCGAAGCAAGCCAATGCGTTTTGAGCTGGGGCTTAATTTTCATTTAACAGAACCTCTTGTCGATTTTTGGCCAAAGCGTAGATTAGCCGAAAAAAACAATTTGTTCTAGTAAAAGCGAATCATTTAAGAAAAAGGCGTTATTTTGACTGATGTTGCTATGATCTGTGCACATCTTCAACTTCAGGAAGTGTTGATACACAGCTCCGAATTGAAGACTAGTAATTTCTTTTTCGATGATGGCTGGGCTTCGCGGCCAATTTTTTCTTGGTCGTTTTTTTAGATACGCTGCTGACTTGGCGCTGTTTTACTTTTTTTGAGGCCTGATTTTTTTTCTTTGAAGTCGGTTTGGCGTGGTTTTTAGCTTGCTTCGTTGAATGTTTCGACTTCGCAGAAACAGGCTTCACTTTGTGGGCTTTGTGTTGAGTCTGCGAATGTTTCAAGCCGACCATAGGCTGTTTTTTCTTTGTCGCTTTTGCGAGTACATCTTGCGACCAAACAAACGAAATTAAAAGAGCTGTGATTAAAATTATATTTTTCATAACACAACAATCGGAGGATTAATTCTGGCTATTTAACTTTTTTTTAAAAAAAGACTGAATTCTCTTTTTGAAACAAGCTTTTCTTGAATTAACAATTAAAACAGTCTAATTATGAGTCAAATGAACACAAACCAAACAGACCTTTTTAGATTTTTGCATGTTGTCTCTATCACCTCTTTTGGTGCTTTTTTAGACTGGGGACAAGAAAAAGATCTTTTTCTACCCTTAAGCGAGCAAACCCAATCACTTCGCATGAATGACGGAGTCTTCGTCGGACTTTACACAGATCACGAAGGACGACCTTGCAGCACGATGCGCATCGAAAGATTTATCTCTGAAGAAATACCAAAGTACAAAATCGAACAAAAAGTTGAAGCTTGGATTTATCAAGAGACAGAGCTTGGTTTTAAAGTTTTAGTTAATTCGATGCACTTGGGGCTGATTTACAAGAACGAAATTTTTCAAGATGTTCGAATTGGTGAAAAAGTAACGGCTTATGTAAAAAAAGTGCGCGATGATCATAAAATAGATCTGAATCTGAGACCTGCAGGTCACAAAGCCAATGATGATATCACATTTAAAATCATCAGCTTGCTGGAAGCGAATAAAGGCTTTTACGCTTTAACAGACAAAACGCCGCCTGAAAAAATCTATGAACTCTTTGGAGTTAGCAAAAAAAAGTATAAAATCGCACTTGGAGCTCTGTATAAAAAAAGACTTATTCAAATAGAAGACGCGGGTGTGCGACTGACTCAAAGCCCTGCAACAGTGGTCAGTTGACAAGTGACTTCGACACTTGAACAATTTACGAAGAGCTAAAGAGGTTTAAATGAAGTCACTTTTTATTTGTATAATGGTTTGCTGTTTAGGAAATGGACTCATGGCTGAAGACAAAGCTGAATCAAAAGTCGATATCAGTCAAGAGCCCTGCCGAAAAGTCATGGATGCGTGCAAAGCAGCTATTTTTAGTAAAAATAATGTAAAAGAAAAAAAAGCTGTTTTCAAAGATTGCATGCAGCCTTTACTTTCTGAGCCCTCTGAAAAAGTTGAAGGTGTCAATTTAGATCCCGCTCTCATTTCAGCTTGTCGCGAAAAAAAACAAAAAAATAAATAATCTTATTATTTTCTAAAGGATTTCATGGCCACTTTGATTTCGGCTTATCAACTCTCGAAAAGTTTTGCTTCTAAAACGCTTTTTCAAAATATTTCTTTTGCAATTGATAGCTCAGAGCATATCGGATTGATCGGACCCAATGGCGCCGGTAAATCCACTTTGTTAAGCCTTATTTCGCAATTGCAAAAACCCGATCAAGGTCAAATCTCATTCGCGCAAAATTTGTGTTTAGGTTACCTCACGCAGAAACCAACTTTTAATCCAGATGAAACAATTTTTTCGGCGATGTTATCCGTTTTGGATGATCCTTACGAAGCTACAAACATGCAGCTTGCTTTCGAGCTGATTTCAAAACTCGAGCTCGACCGTTTTCCTGAGGGCAGCGATAAGCTTGTGAACAGTCTTTCTGGAGGCTGGCGAAAAAAAGTGGCTTTAGCACGCGAGCTGATGAAAAAACCAAATTTATTACTTTTAGACGAGCCCACAAATCATTTGGATTTAGAAAGTATTATTTGGCTTGAAGATTTTTTAAATAAAAGCAACCAGTTGGCTTTGCTGACCGTGACTCATGATCGCCGCTTTTTACAAAATACTTGTCAGGTGATTTTTGATTTAGATTCAAGGCTTCCACAAGGGTTGTTGCGAACAAACGGTCGTTACGAAAATCATATCGAAAATAAAATGCAATTGCTTGACGGTCAAAAGCGCCTTGAAGACAAACGTCGCAACACCATGAAAATTGAAAAAGATTGGCTGGCACGAGGCCCCCAAGCACGTCTGACGAAGCAAAAAGCGCGCATTGATCGCGCTTACGATTTAATTGACGAAGTGGACGCACTGAAAAATCAAAACAAGCAAAACCAACTAAATCTTGATTTTGGCAAAACAGACAAGTCACCAAAAAAATTATTAGCAGCCGAAAAAATCTCAAAGTCCTACAGCGGAAATCTACTTTTCAAAAATTTCACAGTGAAAATCAGCCCGGGCCACCGTTACGGCTTAATTGGCACCAATGGCAGCGGTAAATCCACTTTGCTAAAGTGCTTGATGGGACAAGTTCCGGTCGACGACGGAGAAGTCTTTGTTAATGAAGATATTGAAGTTTCTTACTTCGAACAAGGTAAAGAAAATATTGATCTGAGCCAAAGTGTTTTGAAAGCGATTTGTCCCGAAGGAGATTATGTTCACGTTCAAGACGAGCCGGTGTTTGCACGTTCTTACTTAAGTCGATTTTATTTTCGGCCTCAGCAAATGGATATGCCCGCGTCCCAGCTTTCGGGCGGAGAACTTAGTCGTTTAATTTTAGCTAAGCTGATGCTAAAAAAAGCGCATGTTTTGATTCTTGATGAGCCTACGAATGATCTTGACGTTGAAACATTAGAAACTTTAACCGAGTGCTTGAACGACTTTAAAGGCGCCGTGATTTTAGTCAGCCATGATCGTTATTTTATGGATCAAAATTGTGACGTCATTTGGGCTTTCGATACCCAGCAAAATGAAATCGTTACTTTTGCCGACACATTTCAGTGGGAGGATTGGTTTAAAGCAAAAACTTCGCAAAAATCCCCAACTCAAAATGTAAAGACCACAAACTTCACGACCGAGAAAAAAAATAACGAGCGCAAAGGGTTGAATCAAAAGGAAAAAGCTGAGCTTGATAAAATGGAATCCACGATTGCAATTCAAGAAAAAAAACTTGTCGAATTGCAAGCTGAGTTGAATTTATCAGGTCAAGAAGCTTTTAAAAAAGACTTTAGTCACTTATCTAATTTGACAACCGAAATTGCAGACGTCGAAAAGAAAATAGAAAATTTATTCAAACGCTGGGAGGACCTCAATGCAAAAAATAATTCTTAACCTGACTCAATTCATACCGATTTTATTATTTGGCTTAACTATTCAAGCGGCTCAGAAATTTGAACAGCCCTGTCGTGCAATCGGTGATGATTATTTGCAATTCAAAATTGAAATTGCTGAAAATAATTTAGCTGTTGGGTCTGAATTCAATTTAAAAATCACGGCCTTCGAAGATGAAAAGTGTCAAATACCCTACATCAGTTTTAATCAATATTTTAAAATCAACCGTCTTGTTGACCAAAAAATTAATTTACAAGTTCAAAAAGTGACCTACGCACCTTTGACTGCTGAGACGACAGATTCTTTGAATATGATTGGCTATTGCAACTCAAAAGATTGGAAAAACCAGCAAGAAATCGATGTCACCGGAGAAAAGTGTAACGACTTTCAACAGCTGGCAAGTGATGAATTGTTTTTTCAGATCGTTCATTTAGATCCCAATGGTTTGCTGTTTGGAGAAACAAGTTCTCGGTTTGATGGCCATAGCGAAAATAATCGACCTGAGCAGTTTGAGGCCCTCGTCTATCAACTTATGAAGTAGCCTGATCAAGTTTTTTTGAAAATTTTAGCTGTCAATTTTTGGTCCACTTCGATAACTATTTCTAAGTTTATTTTTTTAATAAGTCTTGTGTTGGCCTTATGCTAAAATCGCACTGTGGGAAGCGTGATCCAAAAGTTATTTTTAACAGTTATTTTTATCTTCAGTTTAAGCGGATGTAACAAGTCCCTCCGAGGCCTTTCTGCGCAAAGTAATCTAAATACAGCGCCCCCGGAATTTGAAACCGTCGATCATCCCCAGGGCCCTGTGCCCGATTTGCCAAATGAAGAAAATCCAAGAGCTTCTTCCGTAAAACCAAGTCCTCAAGCAGAAGAAATCAAGCCAACAACGACTCAGATTCAAGCTTCAAAAATTATTTACTACGCGCAAAAAGTGATCGACACGGAAGCTCGAAAGCTCGGAACGGCTTGTAATGTTTTTGTGAATCGTGTGCTGACCAAAGCTGGTTTTGCGAGTGGAACTTATTTAGCTCAAGATTTTGATTCGTATGCAACAAAAAATTTTAAGCACTTTAGAGCTGTTCATTTTAAATACGACGCCAGTGGTTCAGAAATAGACCGGTTCAAAAAATATCTTTGGGCTTACCCCGAAAGAACGGCTTTCATTATGCAATGGGCTCAAGTTGAAAGCGCTCATGGTCATATCGCTTTTGTTGAGCGCATTGCCGACAAACTGGTTATCTATCAATCGAGTTTAGGCACTCAAATAGCTCACAGAGCGCCAACGACTGCACAAATTCTTCTAACCGGCTACAATCGTCGCGCGCTGACTGTCTATTCTGAAATGATACCTCGTTAAGGTAAATTCTTTTATTATAAGCTGCGTAAACAGATGACCTGTTCAAAGTTAATCGATGCAATATCTTTAAATGCGAACAAGGAAGGCTGTTTTATGGTATTCAAAAATTCTTTAACTTTTATTTTTCTTTCAACTCTGGTTTCTTTAATACTGACGACGACGAGTTGCAGTAAAGTTCAAACATCGATTGCGAAGTCAGATCAGTTTTCTTTAGCGCTCTGGGAAAAATCCAGAACAAACGAAGCTTCGAACATAACGGTCGTGAATCAATTCGGAGAACCCATTCAATTTGCTAAAATTCTAATTGGAAACGCTGCAGGAAATCCATTTCGTGGTAACTTGCTTGAAACAGATAAAACAGGATCAGCCCAAGCCCCGCTTGATTGGACAGCTGCAGCTCATGTGACGGTGGATGCTGAAGGTTATGTTCGCCAAACGATGTTGAATCAAAAGCCGGGAAATATCACACTCAAAATGAAATCGATTTATTCGGCTCAACCTGTTGAGCTAAGTGGTCTTGTTACAAACTTACCGGTTGTAAATGGAGATAAGCTGATTGATTTTGGGCTGGTGATGCCAGCTTTAAATCGAGCTGATATTTTAAATTTTAATTTAGATCAAGTGATCAGTCCTTATTCAGACGTCATGACCGTCGCCGGACAAAAGGCAGAGCTTCCAAGTAATGTTTCATTGCCCACTCAAAAAGAAATTTACTTTGTTAATTTAACAATCGCAAAACCTGTTTATCGTTTATTCGTTCCCAGCTTAGGACCTAAAACTTTTTACGCTGCTCGTGGACGCTTTCCATTTAAAACTGTAATCGATGAAATTCGCGCCGGTAAACCTTTTTATGAAGTGATGAATTATTTTACTTTACTTGGTGGTGGTCTTCGCGACACAACTTTAGTTGCTCCAAAAACCGCCTTAGATATTCCAGGTACCGAGCTTGAATTCACAGCGAAAGTCAAAACTCAAACAGCCGAAACACAACCTGATGAAATTTTGATGATGTTGGCCGCAAGTGAAGTTGCTGGAACTCTGATTCCCACTGATGTGAAAAAATCAGCTTCAAATCAAGCTTTAACGATGACGTCCATGGCAAACAAACCTGCTTACATCGTGAGTGTTATCAAAAAGCAATCCGAAGTGGCCTCGCAAGCTGCGGCAGGTGATCGTTTAAGTGCATCGCTTATGCCCTACACGGAAGGCGAAAAACAAAAGCTCTTACCTTTAGTTGCTAACCCAACAATTGAAAACTCAGCTTACTACACGATTCATTTGCCGACTGCTCCGACAACAAATGGAATTAATCCGATCGCTGTATCAGCATGCATTTCTGATTTAGTTGAAACAATTGACGGAACAACCCATATTATTACGGCCAATCACCGTTGGGATATCATCGGTTTAGGCTGGAGCAGTGATATCGTATTACCTGAATGGCCCTTGGCGCCAACTTCGAACAAGAAGCGAGTTGAAATTAATTTTATTGGAAGCACTCAGAATCAACCGGTCAATTTAGATGATAGTATTATTGATGCAGCTACGCACGTCAGTCATTCTTCAAGTGATTTTTAAATTGAAAAAAAAAAGTCGTTTAAAAAGTTTTATATGCGGAACCATTTTAATATTAAATGGCTGCTCACTTTTTGAAAAAAAGCCGAACACCGTGGATCAAATTTTGCAAAAAGCTTCAAATCAAAAAGTTTTTTTTGCTCCCTATGATTTAGTATGGAAAGCGGCTCATTCTGTTATTAAATACACAATTGCTTCAGAGAACCAAGACTTTGGCGTCATCGAAACAGACTATGTTAAGTCCGTGGATGGCTGGCTGCCTCCTGATAAAACGAAACCTGAGTATAAAAGCGCACGCTACAAAATCACATTAACTTTTGCCAAAGGTAAAACAGATCAGCGTGAGTCGACTCGTATTACAATTGAAAAGAAAATAGAAGTCTTTAAGGATTTTATTTCTGAAACACAAAATATTCCTTCAGACGGCCTTGAAGAGATGACTTTATTTTATCGAATCGAACGCGAGATTTTAATTACTCAAGCATTAAAAAAAGCTGCGAATATAGCGCAGTAGAAACCTAGAGCCACCCGTTTTTTTTGACAAAAGCTTGCCAGCTTTGAATCTGATTTTTTTGATCAAAGTGAACGTCCGTTATGCGCTCAAGAGTTGCCACGGCCGTCTTCGCAATTTTTGGATCTGAATCGAATAAATACTTTGTAAAAAACGTTCGGTCATCAGTTTGAGCTTTAGCCGCGATAATATTAAATATCTGTGGACGTATCCAAAGACTGTTTTTCTTTTTAAAATTGTAGGGCTGATTCAGTTCAGCAACTAAAAGATCACGATTTTGAATCGTGTAACGTCGTGCAATCACATCCACGGCCGCAGACCTTACGACTAAAGCTTTATCTTTTAACAAGAGCTGAGCTTCTTCCATCGCATGATTCACGTTAATTTTTTCGAGTGCCACAAGCGCTGCGTTTCGCATATACCAATCTTTATGACGAGCAAACTTTTTGATTTCCGAAATTTGTTGAAAATGAGCGACTTCAGCAGCTTTAACTAAAGCTTGCCAGCGAATACTTAACGTGAACTTTTCATTTTTTGCTATTAAAATTTGTGAATCAAAACTCTCTGTTCCACTTTGTGGAATGGCTGCATACAAATCAACTGAAACGATCAGATAAAATAAAAAGCTAAAAAGGTTTTTCATCAGGACCCCTTCTGGGTTGATTTTTCAAAATCATTTAATAGATTTTTTTCGATTTCTGCAATCATTGGATCAACCGCCAATTCACTTTCGAGGCTTGGTATTTCACTCACGACCGACGCCACTTCCATATTGGGACTTACGGCCTCAACCTGTGAATTCGAAAGTTTACTTTTAAGTTCGGCATTTTCCGCGCGCAGCTGACTGAGCTCTGCAATATCATCGGCGATAATATCGTACTCACTCAGACGAGCTTGAAGATTTTCCATTTTTTTATTCAGTTCAGCGATTTGCTGAGCTGACTGATCATTTGAGCCTTGTATAACGTTAAACGCTGCTTCCGTCGAATTCGCAATTGAAGCTTTATCGTTTTGACTTGAATTTCCTGAAGTTGGCGTAAGTTCAAAAACTTTTTTTTCTGACTCATTCAGTTTTTGTTGAAGCTGTAAGATTTCAGCTTTCATACGCTCAACCGTCTCGATTCCGTAGTTCGCTTTTGGATCACTTGGTGCTTGCTGAGATTCTTTTTGGGTTGCTTGGGGCATTGCTTGATTTGAGTTTTGCTGATTTAAAATTTGATTCAACTTTTGACTGACTTCACTCAGCTCTAAGTTAGCTTCTTGAGCAATTGTGTCTGCAACTGTAGGGCTAAAAAAAAGTCGATACACGTAGACCACAATTAAAATTAAAACAATTGTGAAACCAATCTGAATTATAAGAGAGTTATATTGAGTGATCCAATTCATGATTTCATTCATCAGATTCACATTATCTCAAATTATTTTAGATTGTGGCAAGCATCATGGCCGAAGCCACGAGCTCCTGGACTTAAAGCTAGAGTTCAGCTAGACTTTTTTAAGTAGATCAAATTCTGCAAGCAAGGAATTCAGATGAATACAGCCGATTTAATTCTAAAAAATGCTAACCTGATTACTTTTGATGAAAAACATAATAAAGTCGTCAATGAAATTTCAAATATTGTTATCAAAAACAAGAAAATTGCGGCACTCGGAGAAGCCGCGGATTGGCATTCTGAAAAAATATTAGATTTAAAAAATTTAACAATTTTACCGGGTGTAATCGATTCTCAAGTGCACTTTCGTGAACCTGGACTAACTCACAAAGAAGATATTGAGTCTGGCTCAAGAGCAGCCATTTTAGGTGGAGTGACTTCTTTTTTTGAAATGCCCAATACAAATCCAGGGACAACAACCGAAGCTGACTTCTTTGAAAAAATTCGATTAGCAAAAAATCGTGCTCACTGCCACTATGCTTTTTTTACGGGAGCTTCCGTCGACAATGTTAAAACTTTAGCTCAACTTGAAAAGCTACCGCATTCTCCGGGAGTTAAAATATTTCTAGGCGCATCTTTTGGATCACTTTTAGTTGAAGATGATTTTGTTTTTGAAGAAGTGATGCGAAATGGTCGCTTGCGTTTAACGATACACTCAGAAGATGAAGCCCGATTAAAATTAAGAAAGCATTTCGCGATCGAAGCGGCCCATCCACGCGCCCATCCACTTTGGCGAGATGAAGAAAGTGCGATGATATCGACGCAAAAATCTGTGGCTCTTGCAAAAAAATATCAACGTCCGATCCACATTTTGCATGTTTCATCTTCCGAAGAAATGGCTTTTTTAAAACAGAATAAAAATATTGCTTCAGTTGAAATACTTCCGCAATTTTTAACTTTGTCAGCGCCTGAGTGCTACGAAAGACTTGGAACATTAGCCCAGCAGAATCCACCCATTCGGGATCGAAGACACTTAGAAAAACTTTGGCAAGCTGTGCACGACGGTACTGTTGATATCATCGGGTCTGATCATGCCCCACACACTTTAGCTGAAAAAAGTAAACCTTACCCTGAATCACCTTCGGGCTTTCCAGGAGTGCAAACACTTTTACCCATTATGCTCAATCATGTTTTTGAAAAACGCTTAAGTATTGAAAAACTGACTGAGCTAATCACCGAGAATCCGCGCAAAATGTTTAACGTTAAAGATAAAGGTCGCATTCAAGTGGGGTACGATGCCGACTTCACGGTTGTTGATTTAAAAAAGAAAAATGTCATTTCGAATAAGTGGATCGCTTCAAAATGTGGTTTTACACCTTTTGACGGAATGAGTGTTGTCGGTTGGCCAACGCACACGATTTTAAAAGGTGAAGTTGTTATGCAAAATGATGAGGTTATTCTGGGACACACCGGAGAAGCCATCGAATTTAACAAACCATTTTAAGATTTTAAAATAAAAAAAGGCTCTTTTTCAAGAGCCTCTCTGACCGTTTACTTATTTTTATAAAATAAAATTATCGGCAACGTCTGAATTGGTATTTGTATAATAATCCTGCTTGTACGTCGACAGAGTCGATCGACAATTGAGCGGCGTCACGTTGTCTATTTGTCATTGCTAAGATATTGGCATCAACAACCATCATTAAATCTTGACCTGTTGAACATGGTGACCAATCCGATGTTGTTGAAATTAATTCGTTCTTTAAAGAATAGTTATCAGCTTGTCCGCCTTGAAAGCTTTTACGAAAAATTGCTGGACGTCTTTGACCAACATACGCATAACGAGCTTCAAACTGACCACGGCCACCTGAAGGAATCGCGGCGAATCCATTGTAATCAAAAGCAATCAAAGCCACTTGAAAACCT
>JAYTPD010000040.1:0-14189 GCA_043747435.1 Bdellovibrio sp.
AACCCGCGAATAATTTAGCAAAAAACCCTGCTTAATGACTCGTCAGGACTGACAAAGTCGCTGTGTAATTAAATCGGACAAAATCGCTGTGTGGAAACAATAATTAAATTAATTAATCAGTTAAGCCGATGTAAAAACATGATTTTAATTCTTACATTCTTATTATCCATGAACTGCTTCGCTTCAGAAACAGCGACAGGTGGTCCTGTTGTTAAACGTGGGGGCGCAACAGTTGTCGCAAAACAAATTAAGCCTGAGTTAAAATCAGACCGCTGTCCGCCGGGTCTAGCCGAATGGGTGAATGATGATTTTTCTGATAAATCGACATTAGGAATGATTAAATATCCAAGCGAGGCTCAAAGTTGTTTGTCGACTGTTAAAACTTACGAAGACCATATCAAAGCCAAAGATCAAAAATCAAGTTTCAACAGCTCAGAAAAACTTTCTGATTATCTTGTGCAAAAATACAAACAGATTTCTCCGAATGCACAAAACGTATTGAACCAATGCAGCTCTTTGGGTGATGGAAAATCTCGCGTCGCAAAAACTCGGTTCTACACAGCCGCCGCTCGCTACGAAGCTTACAATTCGACCTTATTAGACGAACTTGCATCGATTGATAGTTTGATCAGCTCAGGTTCAGTTGTCGACAAATTGGATTGCAATTCATCTTTTCCATTTCCAAAAGTCACGCAAAAATGCGGCGAATACAATCGCGTGATCAACGGCACATGCAAACAATCAGAAGCCGAACGTTTGGACGCCCTTGTTGAAAAAACACGAGTCGCTTTTGATGAAATCGAAGAACTCAACACAGCTTATAAAAATTGTGTGGCTGCAAAAAAGCAAGATGTTTGCAATCAAATTAAAACAGTTATTGATCTTAAAACCAATGAATTTCCATGGATCGACTCAAAAGTTTTTCAAGACAACATCAGTGCAACAAAATCGAATCAAATTGTAAATCGCCATATAACAACTGAAAAAATTAAAGAAAGTCTAATTGCAGATCTAAAATCCAGAAGAAAAGCTTTCACCAAACAGTACAGCCAAAACTTACAAGATGTGCGTTGTTTAACTTACACCACAAAAGACGACGGAGCCCCGTGCTCTTTCGAAGATGTTCGCACCAACTTAACTCAAATTCCAAACTTAGTTGAGGCCCCAACCGAGTCCGCATCTACCGAAAACTCTGAATTTAAAAATTATGTTGAATCCGAGCAGTGTCTGATTGAAAGAGGCCAAGACCGCGCCGATACAAAAAAAATAATCAATGGCGCGTTCGTAGACGCAACTCTATTAGCTTTCACGGGCGGGCTTAGCGTCGCCGGACGAACAATTAAATTGATCAAAGGAATCAGTAACGCATCCAAATTAAAAAACGCAGCTTTACTTGAATCTTACTTCTCGGGCGCAAATCTGGTTCCGGGCCTTAAGCAAGCGTTTGCATCCTGCAATCAAAAATCAAAAAATCTTTTAAATTTTAAAGACAAACCCGAAGTTAAAAAAAATAGCCTCTGCCCCGATTCTAAATCTGCATTTGAAATCGCAAAAGAGGTGCAAAGCAGTTGTGTGACCGACGCTTTGCTCTCGTCGGCCGACGTTTTACCTTTCGTCGCGGGATTGAAAGTATTTAAACAGTTAACTCGTAATGAAAAACTTGCGGAGTTCATTAATACCGCTAAAACCCCAGGAAAACAAAATCGCGATTTAAACTTTGCAAGTACATTAACAATGGAAGAACGCTACAAGGCCGCAGAGGCTGTTATTGGAAGGCCACTCACTGAGAGTCAAAAAGCAGCTTTAAAAAAAGCGCACGAAACCGGGGGCTACGATTTTGATCCGAACTCACCGATTACAAGAGAAAAAGATCAGATTTTAAAAGACGCAGGATTTTCAACAAGAGAATCAGCTCAATTACGAGGTAACGGAATTGCAGGAAGTTGGGACGAAACTCTCAGAAACAGCTTTGTCGGCCAGACGGCCAGCATTCCACGTTCAGATGGCTCGACATCAAAAGCAACAATTTCTAGAGTGCTCAAAAGAGACGCCAATGGTATCCCAACTCGCGTCGAAGTCGCATGGAGCGAGAATGGTTACGATAAGTTTAAAGATGTTAATATTTCAGATATGAAAATTGACTATGTGCCCGGCCAGAAAATATTTTTTAAAAGATCAAATGGTGATTACACTCAGGGGACTATTTTTAATACAACGACCGACCCCGTAACCGGAAAAGTAAAGTATAATGTTTATTGGGATGAAGGCGGCGGCCAGGGATCCAAGAGCGTTAGCGCAGACAGCGTAAGTCACTTACCACCAAAAGAGCCTACTGGTAATAAAAATTCATATGAAAAGGAATCAGCGAACCAAAATAACGATTTTAACAATTATCAACAGCCTCCACCAAAAGCTGAGCCAGCAGTTCCCCAGTCAAGCTTCGATCAAGCAGCTTCAGTAACTCCAAGAGCTAACAATCGAATAAATTATTTAAGTGATCGACCTGAAATGGTTCGTATTGTCGAATCAAAAGGAAAGATTAACTCTCTTGGACAAATTCAGAAATTTCTTAACCTTTCAGGAAATCCTTCAAGAGATGAAATCAAAATGGAAGTTCGTCGAAAAATTCAAAAATATAATTCAGATCAAAATCCTGATTACAGTACTGTGACTAAAGAAACAAGTGATGCACTTAATGATATGCTTAACATCATTAAGAAATCAGAAAGAGAAGCTGGAGCATCTCCATAAAATCGAGGACTAATTGATTTTAATTCTTTCATTCTTATTATCTATGAACTGCTTCGCTTCAGAAACAGCGACGGGTGGTCCTGTTGTTCAACGTGGTGGTTCAACCGCTGTAGAAAAACAAATTAAGCCCGAATTAAAAACGGATAGCTGTCCTCCGGGTATGCGAGTTGGCGATATTGACCAATCTATCAGTTCTTTTGAAAAAAGCGTTCAAATGGAATGGAACTCTTTACCTTCTGAAGTCCGCTCCAAAGTTGTTAAAAGTAGTATGGAGACTATAGATTTTGATAAGTTCTCAAGAGAACGTTTTCAAAGTTTTATTAAAGAACAAGTTAGGCAAGGTGGTGTTTGGAAAACCCGTGCCTGCGAGGTTTTTAAAAAAGCCGGACAAAATTATAGAATTTCAGGAAGCGCAGTTGGATGTTAATGAGCATTCAAACCCGCTCAACAATTTCCCGAAGTACATCTTGCCAAAGCAAGACTTTGACCGACCCCACTTTTTTAGGCTTGCACTTAAGGCAAGCTACATAAATTTCAGCTTTTAAATTATTTTCTTGAGCTATTTTTTCGATTTTCTTTATTTCATCAGTTGATGGTTCTGAGGTTTTAAGTTCAACAACAATATTTTTTTTATTAAGATTAAAAATAAAATCGAGTTCCTGCCCATTCAAAGTTCTAAAATGCGAAACTTTAAAATCATAATCCAGACTGTATGAAATATTCTTTATTTGATTAAAAAATAAATGTTCAAACAGCAGGCCAATTCGGTCATTAGATGCTTTGTAGTTTTGCAAGACTCCATTTTTAATGCCCACGTCGAATAAATAATATTTCGAATGCTTCACTAATTTTTTTGAAAGCTCTAGATCGTCTTCATCAAAGTAGCTTTCAAGGCGATCACAAAGTAAAGTGTCTTCTAAAATCTCAAAATATCTTCGAGCCGAGCTTCGATTTACACGAGACTTTGTCGCTAATTTTGAAAGATCTAAAAACAATCCTGAATTTTCAGAAACTGAATTCAAAAAATGAGAAAATCCCTGTAAATCTCGTATGATTGTCTCGGCTAAAATTTCTTCTTTTAAATACGTGGCTGTATAGGTTTGTAATAATTTGTGAGCAACTTCTGCCTGACTCATTAAGTAAGGCTCAGGCAAGCAGCCAACCTCAAGAGCTTTCATCGAATCCATTTTAAAATCTAAATCAAGTAACGACAAAGGTCCTAAACGATAAGAAAAAATTCTTCCCGGCAATAAATTTGCTGATCCTCTTTTTAATTTACGTGCACTTGATCCTGTTAAAAGAAATTTTATTTTATTTTTACGCTCGTCAATTAAGGCTTGTATCGTGTTCAAAAGTTCAGGCATCCGCTGAATTTCATCAATAAAAACTAACTTTGGCTTTTTAAGATCTATTCTTTGACGAAGCTCGTCGGGATTTATTAAAAATGATCGATACTCTGACTCGTCAGATAAATTAATTGATAAATCAGCCTCGAGTGAATTCATCGCGGTTGTTTTACCCGCTTGGCGCGGCCCAAGCAAAAGCACTGATTTAGAACTTTTTCTAATTTTGTCAATTATAAATCTGGTCTTCATCCGACCATATTTCGTCTAAAAATGGTCGGAGTCAAGCCATTTTTCAAACTAGATCCAGTTCCTTCTTTACATCAGCGATTTCGTTTAAGCGCCCCAGCACACTTAAATTATCTTTCAACTGCTCAACCCGACTAGCTCCTAAAATGACGGTGCTGACGTCTTTGTTCAGCGCACACCACCCCAAAGCTAAATGAGTCATCGAAATTCCTGATTTTTTTGAAAGCTCGTTTAATTTTAAAATGCGAGTTTTATTCTGCGAGTTTTCGATTTCATCTTTGACAAAACTCATTGAAGGCATGCTGGCGCGTGAATTTTCTGGAATGCCGTTTAAATATTTTCCGGTTAGTACACCTGAAGCAAGAGGGCTCCATGTTGTTAGACCCAGCTTCATTTTTTTGTAGAGTGGCGCGAATTCTGTTTCGACTTTTTCTCGGTGAAAAAGATTGTACTGCGGTTGTTCGACGATGGGGCGGTGTAGACCGTTTTCGACGGCGAAGTCATAGGCTTGTTCGATGGCTGTTGCGGGCCATTCGCTGGTGCCCCAGTACAATGCTTTTCCGTCGCGAATCATTTGATCCATTGCAAAAACAATTTCGTGAATTGGAGTTTCAGAATCATAACGATGGGCGTACACCACATCAACAAAATCTGTTTTTAAACGCTTCAAAGAATTGTCGATTGCTTGCATTAAATATTTTCTGTTCAAAGTATTTTTGAAGTTCACACGATTTTCAATGCCCCAATAAAATTTAGTCGTCAGGACATATTCGTTTCTGTTCAAACCTAAATCTTGAAAAGCCTGGCCCATCAACTGCTCTGACTGCCCCGAGGCATACACTTCAGCATTATCAAAAAAATTCACTCCTTGATCAAAAGCGTACTTAAGACACTCTTTAACCGGTCGAACATCCATCTGTTTTCCAAAAGTAACCCATGACCCAAACGAAAATAAACTGACTGATAAGCCCGACTGACCTAGCTTGCGAAATGGCATTGTGTTCATAAAATTCCTTCGTTAATCGAAAATACCTTAAGATAGCTTACAATAACCTATAATATTTATCTTTTTTTTAGGAATAAATGAATAAATCTTTCTATTAAAGGTTTTTTCTCCTATAAACAAATTTCGACTTTTCCATTCTCTATCATCAGGAGTTCTTATGTTACGTCCTTTTATTTTTATCTTTTTAATGTGCTTTCAAGCTCTTGCTTTAGAAAGTGTTAAAATCGATACCGGACGTTATGTTGCGATCGAAAAAAATATTGTTAATGCGGATGAAACAACTTTAGTTTTTTTACCGGGAATTTTTCGAGGCTTTGATCAGCGTGATGTTTTTATTCAACAAGCTATCAAAGAAAATTTAAGCTTTGTTTCGATTCACTTCAGCTTACAACCTGAATCTCTTTTAAAAATTCCTTCAACAGAAACTGCTTATTTTAAAACTCACTCGTACAAAGCTTCTGACTTAGCGGCCGAAGTTTTAACAGTCATTGAAAAATTAAAAATTAAAAAGCCGATCATCGTGGGTCTTTCTTACAGCTCGGCCGTCACAACTGAATTAGCCAAATCGGCGCTGTTTCCTTTGATTATCGAAACAGCTCCGATGATTCAATACGATGAAAGTGACCCATCAGGTGCAAAAGTGACTTCATTTTGGAAAAACTATTTAGGATTAAATCCATTTTTTGGTCCCATTTGGACTGAGATTTATTTAAATCAAGTTTATGAAACATTCTGGTCAACACAAGTCGATTCGCTTCTGAAGTCTTATCCAGAGTATGAAAAAGCAGGTTTACGTTCAGAAATGATTTCGGCCTACGCCAAGTTGTCAGTCATCGTGGATGGTTTTGATTTTTTAAAACAAGACTTTAGCACAGGAACAAAAAGAGTTTTTATTCTGGGTGAAACTGAAGAGCACAACCGCGCGGTTCTTCAACAACAAGCGATTGCACTTTACGAACAGCAATCGAGCGATCACGATTCAAGTATAACAGTTAACGGAGCCGGTCACATCGTTCCGGCAGATTCTCCAAAAACGTATCTAAAAATTTTAAAAAAGTTCGTCAACTCAAACTAGTCTTCTTGACGTTAATCTAACTTATTCCTGACTTAATCTTTATTTTCTATTCCTCTATCTAGCGACTTAAGTAAATAAAAGGTCTGCTCGACCTTGTCTCGTTTGAAAGACTCCTAGTTCAGCGCTTAACTAGAATAAAAGCACTAACTAGGACGTAACATGAAAATTTCACGACGTGATTTTCTGCAAGACTCTCTGATCACCACGGTTGGAGCCGTCGCTTTAATTAACGATCCGCTTTCTTACGACTTTATAAACAGCAATCGATACAACTTCAAAGGTCTTTACCGCGGAACTCTTGCGATCATGCAGGGCTTAACAACTAAAACAACTTCGCAGTTTGTGATCTTAACTCCTGCGAATAAAAACTACGGCTACGCGGTCGTTGATTCCAACGGAGCCCTTTTTCCAATTCGAAATACAACGCGCGAGACCCGTAGTTTTTCAGCCTGGGGAATTGAAAAAATATTAGTTTCAAATTTAAAAATAAACACCGACTACACATTAAAAATCATTGACCCAACAACAGGAAATGCAATCGACGAAAGAATTTTTCGTAGCCTTGATACGTCTATGTCTTCGCCAAAATTAATGATTGGCAGCTGCATGAAAGACAATAAAGCGACCGAGCGTGAACAGATGTGGGATGATATCGCCTCAACAAACCCCGATCTAATTTTTTTAATCGGCGACACTTGTTACGCTGACAACAATAACGATGGAAGCGATGCTGATTACTGGCGGCGCTTTGTCGAAACCCGCAGTTTGCTGTCTCATTTTCGACAAAAAAAATTAATTCCTACACTAGCTGTTTGGGACGACCACGATTTTGCCGGAAACAACGCCGATTCGTCATTTCCCAAAAAAGAAATGACCAAGCAGCTTTTTAAATTGTTTTGGGACAATGAACCTCAAGAAAAAACTCTCATTAAAGGCCCCGGAGTTTCGCAAATCTTTACAGCATTTGGTCAGAGATTTTTTATGATGGATTCGCGGTATTACAGATCTCCGCGTGAACAAACAACGAACCCCGTGCAATGGGGTTCCGAGCAAGAGACTTTTCTTTTTGAAAATATGTCTAAAGATAATTCGCCTGTTTGGCTGATGAATGGCAGTCAGTTTTTTGGAGGCTACCTTAAAAAAGATGCCTTCGAGTATTGGCATGCTGAAAATTTAAAAAATGTTTGTCGTGAACTTGCAAAACAAGAAGCTCCCGTAATTTTTGCATCAGGCGACGTGCACTTCACAGAATACATGTCTATTGAGCCTGAAATTTTGGGCTATCAAACTTACGAAATCACATCAAGCTCGATTCACAGCACTACGATTGCGTTTAATCATTTGCGCAAAAAAAATCCACGTCGCATCGACGCCAACAGCGCACACCAGTTCACAAATGTGGTCACTAGCGTTGATCCGGTTAAGGGCTGGAACATCGACGCCCAAACATTTAAGATGGGACTGAAACAAACCTTAGCCGCAAGTTTTTCGATCAAAAGATAAAACTATCGGCTAAATTCAGGTTTTCTTTTTTCTAGAAAAGCTTGAACACCTACGAACTTGTCTTCAGTTTCAAAAGCTTCACGAAAAGCTTTTTTCTCGATTTGCAGGGCTTGTTCTGTGGTTAAACCATAGTTTGCGTTGATTACTTTTTTGCAAAGAGCCACAGCAGTTGAAGATTTTTGTAAAATCATCTGGATCGATTTTATGGCAGCTTGAATCATTTCTGTTTTTGTCGAAAAAACTGAATGCACTAAACCGATTTTTTCAGCTTCCTGAACGTAAATATTTCGTCCGGTGTAAATCATTTCTTTAGCTCGTGCTGCGCCAATAAAACGCATCAGTCGAACACACCCACCAAATCCTGGAATTAAACCTAAATTCACTTCGGGCTGACCAAAAACAGCGTTTGAAGTTGCAAATATATAATCACAACTGATCGCCATTTCACAGCCTCCACCTAAAGCGTAGCCGTTCACACATCCAATCACAGGTATTTGCAATGATTCAAAAAGAATCGTTACGTCTTGAGCTAAAGCACTGAAACTTTCGCCTTCTTCAGGGGTCATCAGACTCATCTCTTGAATATCGGCACCAGCAATAAAGGATTTTTCTGTAGCGCCAGTTAAAATAAGACCTCTGACTTTAAAAGAATTTTCATTTTTAAGTTCGGATAAAAAGTCTTTCAATTCCGTTAAAACTAATTTTGAAAGAGCATTCAGTTTTTCAGGGCGGTTGATTGTCAGTATTGTGATTGAATTATTTTTTTCGATTAAAAGCGTTTTGTATTTCATCGGCTGCTCCTTTTTTTAAGAATCCCAAATGGCGCCAAAAGCGGGAATGCCTCTGGACTCAAGTTCTTGAACCACTTGCCAAGTTAATTTTTTATTCGCAATGCAAATGACTGCTTCTGCATTAAAATCTTGATAAGCTTTGTAGGCTAATTTCACCATGTCGGGTTTACCTTTTTGATCAGTGTCCCAAATAATTGAATCAGGATGAGTCTGTAAAATTTCACTCACCATTTCATCGCCGTAAGTCTTTCTTGGATTTTTTGTTGACCACACCAATTGCGACGGAACTTTTTGAGCCAACAGATGGGGTAAACACGGCCCTATACCACTACCCGTTGCAACAAAGACAACGCGCTTAAATAGTTTTTCAATATTTCCAACGCCTGCGGCTGGAACTCCTTTGACGTAAATAAACTTCGGCTTTTGATCAATCAGTCGCGCCGTCCAATCACCGGCGCGTGAAATCGTCAGTCGAAAACCGGGATCATTTGGATACGGAATATTCGCAAACGAATGCCACTCAAATAATGGATCAATACTCAGATCCGTCGAAGAGCCCGCAAACGGAGTCACGCCATAATTAAATTTGGCTAATGCGACGTGATTCGAAGGTGTTGTGATATCAACTTTTATTTTTTTTAGTCTCAACCAAGGTAATGCCACAGCAAAAGTGACGATTGCTAAAATAAAAAGATGAATTAAGTTTTTTGAATAAATGAGCTCTTGCGCCAAAAATAAATAAAGCGATGACCAAGTTCCAAATCGCGCTACAATTTCAAACTGATTGTGATAACGCGATCTAATTTGAGGTAGCGCCATCACCATCATACTTAAAAGTATCAGCATGTGTGTGATCATCAGCGTAAGAAGCCCAATCCCAGCCTGACTTTGATATCTTTTAATCACTGCATACAAAAACCAAAGGTTTCCCGAAAAAAAAGTTCCCACGTTAATACCACCAAAATGATAAACTTTCGCTAAGCTCCAACGAATTTTTAATGGCCAATTCACCGGAGCGCTTGTCGCTATTTTAAATAAAAAATTAATCACGTGCTCTTGTCGAATCAGATTTGCAATCGCAAAATTGACTAAAACTAGATCTGCTACTTGATTTAATGTTAACGTGGCTCCAATTTTAAAAAAGATGATTAAATTAATTAAAAGCATACCAACTGCTAATCGGTTGTAAGGCATCATCAGTGGATGTTTCATCAATTGCGTAAAGATGTTTTTCTTCGGCGGTAATTCAGTTTTTAAATGGGCTTCTAGATCTTGAGTATTCTTATTTTTTTCTTCTTCAGCTACTGCCATCGCAGTCAACGAGCGCTTGTCAATTTTGCCACGATTTGTTAATGGCAATTCATCCAGCGCAATCACCAAACCAGGCGTGCAGTAGTAAGGTAAGGCTTTTGCAACCGCTTGTTTCGCAACTTCTGAATCTATATTTTTGGGTGTAACAAACGATACTAAGTGTCGATCATTTAATTTCAATGTCACGGCCTGTGTGCAACCTTGAATTGACTCTAAAACAGTCGATACAGAATCCAGCTCAACTCGAAACCCCCGAATTTTAACTTGATCATCTGTACGACCTAAATGTTCAAGCTCGCCATTTTCTGTCCATCGACCTAAATCGCGCGTGCGAAACATTTTTCGGTCGCCCCCTAAAAATGGATCTGGTTTGTAGCGCTCAAAATTAAGTTGATCGTTACCAACATAACCCGCCGAAACGCAGTCTCCGCCGGCCCACATTTCACCGACAGTTCCAATGGCGCAGGCATTTAAATTTTCATCAAGAATATAAACTGTGTTATTTGGTGTCGGCTTTCCGATCGTCAATTTTTCGGCTAACGGTTGATGAAGCTGCATCGTGTTCACAATTGTGACTTCTGTAGGACCACATGAGTTGTAGAAAAAACTTTTGCGACTCCAAAGATCGGCTAAAGCTCTTGGGCAGGGCTCGCCGGCCACTGCAACCGCTTTTACTTTTTGGCATTTTGAAATATCCACTTGCGATAAAATACTTGGAGTTGCAATAACAATATCCACTTCGCTAACTGTTTTTTGAATATCACTTCCGCGAATCACCAAAGTCGCTCCATGCGACAGGCAACCTAAAATTTCCCAAGCCGCCATATCAAAAGCGATATTTAAAATCTGTGAAACTTTAAGTCCAGGGCGCATGTGCATCGAGCCCGGCTCTGTCAGTAAAATATTGCAAAGATTTTTATGCGTAACTTGAACTCCGTTGGGAAGCCCAGTCGTACCCGATGTAAATAAAACAAAACAGGCTTGTTCAGGATTAACAGCGGTTGGACTTTGCAAACGACGCTGCATCACTGAAAAATCAGATTTCATGAATTCATCAACACAAATCATTTGTAAACTTTCAGTCATGGGAATTTTATTTTTTAATTTAGAAAGAGTCAGAACCACCCTGGTTTGAGTCGTTTTTAAAACATGTTTAAGCTGATTTTCCGGAGCCAGTCTAGCGTCTTGCGGAACATATGCTGCGCCAATTTTTAAAGTCGCTAATAAACCAACAATCATCGGAATCGAGCGCTCAATAAATAAAGCGACGTGATCGCCCGACCGAACTCCATATTGCGTTAACAACAGCGCAAGTCGGTCGGCTTGAAGATTCAATTCTTCGTAAGTGATTTTTTCGTCGAAATGCTCAACAGCCATTTCTAAGGGCTGGGTCTGGACAAAGTATTCGATCGCTTGGTGAATGGTTTTAAATTCAGGCTCAGCAACGGGCCCTTGACCATATTTTTCAAAAAGCATTTGATCATAAGCACTCAGACCTAGCATGGCTGTTTTTGAAAAAACCATTTTATCGGATTCGATGATTTGAAGACTGTTTTGATTTGTACGAGTTGTGGTTTGCATACTGCGCTCCTTTTGTCAGACGCAGAATAATCGATCACAAAACTTTAAACGACGAAAGCGGTCTACAGGTTATGATGGGATTTGATGGGTATGTATAAACGACAAATCGCAGTAGTCATGACTGACTCCGCTTGGATTTTTTTTGCAGGCTTTTTCTGATTCAGACAAAACAAAGCCAATCTGCTTTTGTGCAGTGTTTGTTTGACTCTTTTATTTCAGAGCTTGCAGATTTAAATTTTCGAGCTTCAGACGTAGGAATCCATTTTCCTTTTTCAGGATTTTGTTTTTCTACTTAAGTCTTTGAGTATTTGATTCTCGTGATTGTTTAAGACAATACTCGAGCCTTGCCTCTACTCTGAGGTTTTCGCTGATATTTAGTTGGGGTCGTTAGGCTAAAGATTATTTTAAATCTTGTGCTCTAACGATTATCCCAATAGTTTTAATGCTAATGCTTGGCTTTGATTTGCTTGGGCCAATACCGCTGTCGCTGCTTGTTGAAGAATGTTGTTCTTCGATAAGTTTGTCGACTCTGCTGCGATGTCTGCATCACGGATACGAGAATTTGCTGCCGAGTAATTTTCATCGTTCGTCATCAAAATTGATGATGTCGTTTGAAGACGTCCTTGCAGGGCTCCTAAGTCAGCTCTCATTCCAGAAATGTAGTTCATAGCGTCGTCAATAAAAGATAAACTCTCTTGAGCTTGCTCTTTACTTGCGGCTGCAATTTCGCCAACACCTAAAGCTTGAAGGGTAACGTTTTTATCTTGAGCATTGAAACTGATGCGATCATTCAAAGGATCGTTGTAATTGCCGATTTGAAAATCCAGCACTCCACCGAAACCATTTAATAATTGCGTCCCATTGTACTGAGTTGTTTGAGCGACTCGTTCGATTTCTTCTTTCAATTGTTGATACTCGATATCAACCATTCCGCGCTCGCGATCTCCGACAGTGTCAGAAGCGGCTTGGATTGAAAGTTCTCGTAATCTCACCAGCATGTTTGCGACTTCACTCAATCCGCCTTCAGCCACTTGCACCATCGAGATTCCATCATTGGCATTTCGATTGGCTTGTCTGAAACCTCTGATCTGAGCTTTTAAGTTTTCAGAGATCGCAAGTCCTGCGGCATCGTCTGACGACTTATTAATACGGTACCCTGATGACATTCGCGCCATGGATGTCGCGATTTCATGACCTGTACCGTACAGGTTCTTTTGTGCATTTATTGCCTGCACGTTTGTGGCAATCCTAAGTCCCATTTCGTTCCTCCTTGTTGACTGCCCGAATTGATTGAACCTATCCTTGGCTCAACCAAATTTCCTTTTCGAGCATGTTATTCAAAACCCATATTCGGGCCCGACACTTTTGGGGTGTCAGGCCCTTTTTTCATTTCCTCGCAGGAAATTTTTCCATCAGCCGTCGCCGCTCGCACCTAAGAGAGAGTCCTTCAACTTTCACTAGTCCTTATTTAAAAGGGACAAGGCGAGTCCAGGTTGCTGATTCGCTTGGGCCAGAACCGAAGTTCCGGCTTGCAGCATAATATTTTTCTTAGCCATCTCAGAAGATTCTTCAGCAATGTCGGTATCACGAATTCGCGAATGACTGGCTGCTAAATTTTCTAAGCTGCTATTTAAATTTTCGACTGTCGAGTTCAACCGACTTTGGATGGAACCAAAGTCAGCTCGTAATCCTGCGACTTGTTGAATCGCTTCATCGATGTCCGCCAAAGATACTTGTGCAGATACTTTGTCGTCCACACTTGTAAAACGAACGCCAAGTGATTCAGTTCGCGCATCTGTTTTTGAAGCATCAAAAGTAATACGATCAGCAAGGTCAGAATTTTTTGTATTAATTTGTAAATTAATTTTATCGCCCGAACCATTTAGCAACGGCGTTCCGTTAAATTCGGTGGTGGCTGCGATGCGATCGATTTCGTTCAGCATTTGATTGTACTCTTTAGCAATCATGCCGCGTTCACGGTCGCCGACAGTGTCCGAGGCCGCTTGAATGCCAAGCTCGCGAAGACGTACTAAAATATTACCAACTTCTGAAAGCGCGCCTTCACCAACTTGCAACATCGATATGCCGTCTTGTGCGTTACGATTGGATTGTTTAAGTCCGCGCATGTTGGATTTCATATTTTCTGAAATAGATAAGCCGCTGACGTCGTCCGATGCTTTGTTGATTCGGGAACCCGAAGATAATTTTTCAAAAGATTTATCAAGAGCATACTTAGTTTGTCCAAGCGCTTGCTGAGCTCTTAATGCACTGATGTTTGTACTAATTCTCATTCCCATAGGGCCTTCCTCCTTGAAGGTGCTTTTTTGCAAAAGCTCTCTGTAAAAATCCTTTTTACAGAGCCGGGCATCCTGCCCGATTCATTGGTACTGTCACGTTCTTGTACAACTGATCGGATCATTCTGAGAAAACATGAGACACTGACCGAACTTTCGACAACTTCTAGTCCAAAGCCTAAAGGTACCGGAAAATTTCAGGATAGTTGTCGTGTTTGATCAACACGCTTGTTGAAGTTTTATATTTGTATTCGACTTTTCTTTTTCTTTCAAGGGATTTAATTT
>JAYTPD010000041.1:0-11247 GCA_043747435.1 Bdellovibrio sp.
TTTCTGCAGCAGGATCCTGACCCGGGGAAGCTGATGAATCCAAATACTTTTTTGAGTAAGTATGCTTAAAAGAAGGCCCAAACGATTCTTTCAAACAAATTGAACCACAAGCAGACTACTTATTTAATTTATTTAAAAACACTTATAATTTGAAGACATTTAGTAAAGAAAAATATAATACTTGTTTTGGTTCTAACAGCTATGATTTTTTTGAAAAAACATTTTATGATGGGCTATTTGAATATCACCTCTCTATTTATAATTGCTCTAAAGAAATTGATGAGATTTTTAAAAAATCAAAATCACCAGATGACTTTTTTGAGATTGTTAAAACCTCGCTCAAAAAATATTTTAAGAAGTTTGATGATTTAAATTAATGTAGCAAAAGTGCCACTTGTAAAACCTGCGAGCCCTAGTATGACGATAATTTTACCCAAACAAACACAGTTTAAGATTTATTTATTCAAAAATTTAATCTTTGCATTGCTTCTCATAATTTTAATTTTTGCAATTTCAATTTCCTTTATGAGTCTTGATTATTTAGAAAATAATTTAGCTGGTTTTTTTGTATTTTTCTTATTCTGTATGATAAAATCAATAACTTAGGCTGTTCGGCTCTGCGAACACTTTTATTTAAAAAGTTAGAAATATTTTATTTCTTCGATAGAAATTAGATATTTAAGTCGAAAATGTTTTGTTCGTAATTACGGACATCTTGAAAATGTGCTTATTTTTTCTAGTCTCAACGTTGAGACTGAGTCTCACGAGTCTCAGCGGGAGTCTCACTGACGTAGTGCAAAATGAGACTCAAGTCGCACGGTAAATTGAAAAAAATAAGCAGTAATAAATCGATGTCAGCGCCGCCTGCATAATAAGTATTTGCGTCTCATTTTCAGTCGAACACCAAAAAAGCACCTCAGATAGCCTTAAAGTGATTCCTATGCGTCTTTAAGTCTAGCTTAGACAACAGTTGCATTAACTTAACTTTAATGTTAACTTGTCCGATATAGCCCATAGGAAGTAATGAATGGCAATACCTAAAAAATTTAACTCAAACGGCGTTTTAGATCCTGGAACCTACACTGCGACGTTTTCAGAAATTCGAAATAGTATTTTAGTCACAGGTGACGGAAGCTCTTCAACTTGGGACAAAGACTGGCGCAATGAATTGGTAAATAATGTTGAAATTCTTGTCACCCAACTATTTGGTGTTGGCGTTCATGACATTTATTTAGATGGCTCCTTTGTAGAAGATAAAGACCATCCAAATGATATTGATGGTTATTTTGATCCGCAGTTATCAATGATGAATCCTGCTGATATGACTCGATTTCAAATTATAGTTTCAAATCTTAATAGTTTGGATCCTCATAAAGTTTGGACTTGGGATCCAGCTTCTAGAAAAGCTTATCGTGGCTATGCAAAAAAACAATTACCAATGTGGTTATTTTACAGAGTTGAACTATATCCACATTTAGACCAAGGGTCTGGAATAAAAGACCAAAATGGACATGATATGACATTTCCATCTGCATTTAGACAATCAAGACATAACTTTAAACCCAAAGGCATACTTAAAATATCTTTTCCAGGAGGCTTAAAATGATTAAAACAGAGCACGAATATTTAGAAGCAAAGCAACGACTTGAAGCAGAATTTAAAAAAATTGCAGAACATAAAAATAAAATGAAAAAAGCTGGATTAACAAAAGATCAAGCCAAGCTAGCATTAGATCCGTTGTCTTCTTTTGCTATGCAATTACAAGAAGAAGTAGAAGAGTATGAAAAACTGAAACGAGGCCAATTCGACATTATTGAAAATCTCAATGGCTTAGGGCACACTCTTGTTGCATTAAGAATTTTTAAAGGTGTTAAGCAAAAAGAACTCGCGGATAAAATGAATGTCACTGAATCTCAAGTATCAAGAGATGAAAGAAATGAATATCACGGCGCCTCGATTGAAAAAATTCAAAAAGTTCTCAATGCTCTCGATGTGAAGCTAAAGTCAAAAGTTGAAAACTCACTTAGAAATGCAATTTGAAATATTTGGTTTTTCGAAGAGGTACAGTTTAAGGTCAGAAAGAGGTGATTTAAAATGAAATTACTAGGTCTATTTAAAGGCAATATCATAATAGGAATATTTTTTGGCAGTTTGCTACTAATTGGTTTAATAATCTCTATTATATTTCCGATAATAAAATAACTTTAGAATCACGAGTCTCAGAGAGAGTCTCACGCTACTTGCCGATAAAGCGTACTTCACAAAAACTTGACCTAGACCCCGACTTTAGTGCCAGTTGCTAACTAACCAAGAGCTCACCCGAAAACTTTCAAAACTCGAAGACAAATATGATGTTCAATTCAAAGAGGTATTCAATGCTATCCGAGAATTGATGACGCCCCCAGATCTTCCTCGTCGACGTATTGGTATTTGAAAAAAACAAAAAACCCACTCAAGTGGGGCAGTTTCAATAATCACAACGATCGATCAAAAAATCTTGGGTGCAAAGTCGATTCAGCGGACGCTCGGTCTTGTCTCCCCACTGGCCACTGACATTACATCGTTGACGAAAACATTTTTGAGCTTCGATTTTCCATGCGCACTGATTCAGTTGACCAAAAGGGCCTTTACATAAAAACGAATCTTCGTATTCTTTTTTCTTTCTTAAAGCGTCTTTAATTTTTTTTTCGGCTTTGTTTTTTATTTCTAGATTTTTTCTTTCGATGGCTTTTTCTTCGGCCATAAAACTGTCTATATTAAATTTTTCAACTTCTAAGAGTCGACCTTTGGGAACTTTTTTACCGTCCAGTAAGAAATCGTACTTTAATTCTGTTTTATCATCTGTTAAAACGCCCTCGAAGCGGACTTTTTCGCCCGCGTGAAGAGTTAATTTCTTTTCATAAGAAAAAAATTCTAAATTCCATTGACCTTTAATCATTCGAATTTCAACAGAAGGCTTTTTTAAATCCACTTCGACAATTAAATCGGAATCAGGTGGTTGCTTCAAATCAAAAAAAGCAGTTTTAATTTGCTGAAGTAATTGTTCAGACTTTTGCTGGTCATTCTTGAAACGAAACTGACCGTCAATGATAAAAATGTCATGGCTTTTTAATGGGTCTTCGAAAACCTCTAAAAACTGAACTTTTGATTTTTCAAAAATATGCAGAAAACTATTTTTGTTTACTTCAAGCTGCAGTCGATCGTCGTCTTTAGACAAAATAAAGAAAGGCGATTTGAGGAGTTCATTTTTTTCAAGTTCAGCGTTTTTTTTATTTTCAAAAATAATCAATGGATTTTTTCGCCATTCGATCAAGCGCGGGTAAGCTTGTAGATTTTGAGAAAGAAATAAAAAAATAAAAATTAATTTCATAGGGACCTTTCTTGGTTTAATCCAAGCTCCTTCAACTTACTCCACTTTAAAAACACCGAATAAGCTGCATTTCGCGCAATCAAATACCCCACCCAACCATCTAAAAAACCGAGTTTAACAAAATAGCACTCAATAAATTTAACTGTTGGTTTGGTCAGAAAGTGAAACCAAGAAAAGGATTTATTTTTTTGCTGCATTTTTTGTGCAAGCAGTGATGAATAGCGATTATTGGTCTGCACTTGGTGTTCGATGCTTTTAAAAACATAGTGCTGTAATGGGTGGTTAAGTATTTCAAGTTGAGTGGCTTCAACTTTTTCGTGAATTTCGGCTGAATTCCACTGCGAAAATTTTCGATTAAATAAACGAGTCTGGCGATCGGGGTACCATCCACCAAAGCGAATCCAGTGCCCCAGATAATTTGACAAACGTGGCAGTTGATACGCCACATTGGGCTTGAGTTCCAAAAACTTACGTTGAATTTCGGCTTGCAATTCGTTTGACACAACTTCATCGGCATCGATCGAAAGAATCCAATCATGCAAAGCCAGTTGGGTGGCTTTATTTTTTGTTGGGCCAAAACCCAACCACTCACCTTGCACAACTTTAGCGCCCATTTTTTGCGCAATGGCTACAGTTTGATCTTTTGAGCCTGAATCATAGACTAAAACTTCGGAAGCCCAACTGACAGACGCTATGGCCCTGGCGATATTCGCTTCCTCGTTGAGTGTGATGATCACGACACTGATTGAAAGTTGTTTGATTTTTTGATCCATCAAAATTCATGTCACAACCTTTCATCTTTCTTGTCAAACCAAAGTCCTGCTAGTTATGATATCAAAATGAAAAAAACGATTTTAAAACAGACGACAACAATTGTATTTATTTTTTTAACAGCGCTTTTACTGAACCGCACTTCGCAAGCGGAACCCCGTGATGCAGGAACTTCAATTCCCTTAAACGAGACCGCCGAAATTCTACCCGACGGATATTTCAGTTTAGGTCTAGCACCCCAACTTAGATTATCTGATGGCGGTGGATTTAACATCACGGCTTATGTTGATAGCTCTTTAACTTCCGACACAAATTTGCGTTTCACAATCGGAGGCGGCAAAGTTGACTTCACGACTTCAGCTTCGATTAAATGGGTTCCGTTTCCTGATGTAGGCCGTCAGCCTGCGATTGGTTTTCGCGGAGCTCTGATCTACGCGCGCGAAGAAAGTGTTAACTTTTACAATGTGCAAATTTCTCCGATCATCAGTAAATTAGCCGATACCACTTACGGAAAAATGATTCCCTACATTGGTCTTCCGATTACTTTTGTCAGCACAAAAGACGATAGTACAACAGCGACTCAGTTTGCGGTCGGCGCTGAATGGTTTTCAAATAAAGAAATGCATTTCGGCGGAGAATTCGATCTGAATTTAAGTCACTCTTTCACAGCGATTAATGTTTTTGTTAGTTTCCCTTTTGATCAAGCCGTCGGTTATAAAAAATAATATGTTTGGTTGGTTATTTAACGGAAATTCTGCCGGAGCAGATATTTATGTCGACTTAGGAACAGCCAACACACTGATTGCCGTTCGAGGCAAAGGCATCGTATTGAATGAGCCCAGCCAAGTGATGGTGTCTGAAACAAATATCAAAAAAAGAAAAGTTTTAGGAATCGGGCTTGAGGGCGTCGAAATCGCTAAAAAAAATCCCGGCCATATTGTAACAATAAAGCCTATCCGAGACGGCGTGATCGCTGACTTCGATGCGACGCAAACAATGATGAAATATTTTTTAGCCAAAGTTTTAAAAGCCCATTCGTTATCGCGCCCGCAAGTGGTGGTCTCGCTTCCTTACGGCGTTACTGAAGTTGAAAAAAAAGCGGTCACCGAAGCTTGTCGTTCGGCAGGAGCTCGTAAAACCATTTTGATTGACGAACCCATGGCGGCTGCCATTGGCGCTGGTCTTCCAATTAAAGAAGCTTCAGGCCAAATGATTATCGACATCGGCGGGGGCACCACCGAAATTGCCGTGATTGCCTTAGCTGATATTGTCTACTGCGAACCTCTGCGTATAGGCGGCCATCGTTTTGATGAAGCGATCGTTCGCTACATGAAAGATGTTAAAAACCTGATCGTCGACGAACCCACGGCCGAGTATCTTAAAATTCATCTTGGAACAGCTCTTCCTAAAAAAAATATTTTTTCGATCGAAATTGAAGGCCGTGATCTGAACACCGGCTTTCCCAGAATGCAGGCGATCACATCTGAAGAAATTGGCCTTGCTTTGTCAGACTCGATTCAAATTATTGTTCACGGCGTTTTAACCGCTCTTGAAAATACGCCACCTGAGTTAGTTTCAGATATTATCGGAAACGGAATTGTTTTAGCCGGCGGTGGGGCTTTAATTAAAGAGCTTGCGGCAAAAATTGAAACAGAAGTACGAATCCCTGTGCGTGTTGCTTCAGAGCCTTTGACCGCCATCGCCAAAGGCGGAGAAATCGCCTTATCAGACCCGGATCTGCTGGATAAAATTCAACTGGAAGTTTAAAAAAATATGACGACTCAACGAAAAATACTCATGACCTGTGCTTTACCCTATGCCAATGGACCGATTCACTTAGGGCATATGTTGGAACATATCGAAGCTGATATTTATGCGCGCTTTCAAAAAATGCAAGGTCACGAATGTATTTTTATTTGCGCAGACGACACTCATGGTACACCGATCATGATTAAAGCCCGCGAGCAAAAAATCACGCCCGAATCATTGATCGCAAAGTCCGCGACTGAGCACTTGCAAGACTTCAAAGATTTTTCGATTGGCTTTGATCATTACGGTTCTACAAATTCCGATGAAAATAAAAAACTCTGCGAACTTTTTTACGAACGCATGAAGGCTAAAGGTCACACACTTAAAAAACCCATCGAGCAGCTTTACTGCGACAATGATAAAATGTTTTTACCCGACCGCTTTGTTAAAGGCACGTGTCCAAAATGCGGAGCTTTAGATCAATACGGCGATTCTTGTGATGTGTGCGGAGCCACTTATTCCCCGAATGAACTTAAAAATCCGGGTTGCTCGTTGTGTGGTACAAAGCCGGTTAAAAAAAGCTCTGATCATATTTTCTTTAAACTGAATAATTTTAAAGCTGAGCTTGCCGCTTGGTTGCCACAGCACACAGCTCCTGAGATTTCAAAAAAAATGATGGAGTGGTTCAACGAAGATTTACGCGATTGGGATATTTCGCGCGATGAACCTTATTTTGGTTTTGCCATTCCTGGAGAAGATAAAAAGTATTTTTACGTTTGGGTTGATGCCCCCATGGGATACGTATCGGCGACCGATCAATGGGCGAAAAAAAATAACCGAAAGCTTGAAGAGTTTTGGGCACCCGATTCAAAATTCGAGCTCTACCACTTCATCGGAAAAGATATTGTTTACTTTCACACTTTGTTTTGGCCCGCACTATTAAAAAGCGCTGATTTCAAATCACCGACCCGAGTCAATGTGCATGGACATGTGATGGTGAACGGCGAAAAGATGAGTAAATCAAAAGGGACTTTTATTTCAACCCGAGTTTATTTAAATCATCTTGATCCGCAATTTTTACGTTACTATTATGCGACCAAAATCAACGGCGGCGTTGACGATCTAGATTTAAGTTTTCAAGATTTTTCTTCCCGTGTAAATTCAGATCTAATCGGAAAAATCGTGAATTTAGCTTCAAGAGGCGCCCAGATGTTGTCCAAAAAAATGGACGGCACCATGAGCACTTTAGATCCTGAAGGCGAAAAATTACTTCAAACTATTTTAGCCTCTGAAAGCCAAATTTCGAAATATTATGATTCACGCGATTTTTCAAAAGCCACCACATTAATTCGTGAAATGGCTGAATTCACAAATAAATATTTTGATGACAAGGCCCCTTGGAAAACTCTTGAATCTGATCCAGCAGCCACAAAAAAAGTTCTGACAACAACACTAAATGCATTTCGGATGATCGCAATTTATTTAAAGCCCGTTCTTCCAAAAATGGCTGAGCAAGTCAGTGCTTTATTAAATGAAAAATCTTATCAGTGGTCTGATCTTAAAATCATTTTAACAAATCACAAAATCAATGATTACGTTCATTTAGCGCAAAGAGTTGAAGTCGATAAAATCAACTCAATGATCGAAGAACAAAAAGCAATTTACGCAGCCACAGCAAAGCCATCCACTTCTAAAAAACCAGCGGCATCGACGCCTGAAGAAAAACCGGCTGAAATTGATTTCGAAGATTTTATGAAAATTGACCTTCGAGTCGCTAAAATCATTGAAGCTGAAGAAATTAAAGAAGCAGATAAGCTTCTTAAACTCAAAGTCGAATTGGCTTCGGGCGAAACAAAACAAATTATCGCGGGAATTAAAGCCGCTTACTCTCCTGAAAAAATTCTGGGTCGACAAGTTTTAATCTGTGCAAATTTAAAGCCTCGCAAAATGAAGTTTGGAATCAGCGAAGGCATGGTCTTAGCGGCTGGTGACGGAGGCCCTGATCTTTTTATTTTCTCTCCTGACGAGGGCGCAAAATCGGGAAGCCGAGTTAAATAATCCTATGAAAAAAAAAGTTGAAGAAATACACGATCTTTTTATTGGTCTAGAAAAAGACTCACAAGATGGAAATTTTGATCAACAGCTTTTAGAGCAATTGATTTTTTGCATCACCGATCTTGAAAAATCTGATGATCCGATTTTAAAAAAACTTTCGCAGTATAAAAATCATCTGAAGCCCACAATGACACTCAGACATTTTTCAACAATCGCCGTTCCTTTTGAGCGCTATTTAAAAAAATCAATTCAAGATGATGATTTTATGATTTCAAGCCATGACCGTGATCATTTGGTGACAGCCCGAGTTCCACTTCATTTTTTAGTGGATAATATGCGCTCGGCTTTTAACGTGGGTTCTATTTTTAGAACATCCGACACTTTGGGTGTGAAAAAAATTTGGCTGACAGGCTATTCGCCCACCCCACATCAAGTGCAAGTCGAGCGCGCGGCTTTAGGCGCCACTTTAATTGTTGAATGGGAAACAACTTCATTTACTGAAGCATTACAAAAATTAAAAGAACAAAAAATTCACATCATTGCTTTAGAAACAACTTCCCATGCCAAAGACATTTCTTATCCATTTGAAGAAAAAAAACCTACTTGTTTTGTGATTGGTAACGAAAGATTTGGCCTTGATCAAGAGCAATTGAATCAATGTGATGAAGTTAGAAGAATCCCAACTTTTGGAATTAAAAATTCACTCAACGCAGCAACCGCCGCCGCCATCGCAGGCTACGAATGGCGAAAGCAGTGGAACGAAAATCAAATTCATGTCTGAGCTTTTGCTAAAGCCGATTGGTTTTTTAAAATCAACACAAACCGAAGCTTACCAAGCAGGGCGCCAACCAGACTCACTTGGAAGGCCTGCTGAAATTCATCTTGAGCCTCATCAGCAATTCGAACAAGCCCTGCAAGATTTAGAGGGCTGTTCGCATCTTTGGATTCTTTTTGGTTTTCATAAAAATGAAGCCTGGAAGCCTTTAGTCCAAACTCCCAGGTCCAATCGAAAAATCGGCGTCTTTGCCACACGAGCCCCTTACCGCCCAAACCCCATCGGCATGAGCCTTGTCAAACTCATTTCAATCGAGGGTCTTAAAATTCAGATTGGCAAAAATGATCTGCTTGATGGATCGCCAATTTACGATATCAAGCCCTATCATCCCGAATCTGATCATGTGGAAGATGCAAAAATAGACTGGCTTGAAAATTCAATCAGCAAAAAATTTCAACTTCACTTTTCTCCCCTCATCACCGACCAAATCGATTGGCTCGAAAAAAACAAACTTACGGAACTCAGAACTTTTATTCTGCGCCAACTTGAATACGACCCCACAAATAAAAATAAAAAGCGAGTCGAAGAAAATTCAGGCTACTGGACATTAGCTTACCGCACATGGCGAGTTGATTTTACTTTGAGTAACAGCAGCGTAGGATTGCTATCCGTGCGCTCGGGTTACTCCGACGAAGAGCTTTTAGCCACTGAAGACAAATACAATGATAAAGAGTTGCATCGCTTGTTTATTAAGAGCTTTTCTTAGAAGATTTAGCTAAATCACCAATTTCTTAGATAATTATTTTTAATAATAAAATTTTTTAATTTTTATAGCTGTTTTCACTAGTATTATCATATAGTTAAAATTCATCACTTTTTAATTGACTAAGTTAGACATATTAGCTATCTTGTCTAAAGAGGTAACTATTATGGGTGCAAAAGCTAAAAAAGAATCCATGTCTGCAAGTGATGCCAAAAATAATTTTGGAGAGCTTCTGGAATTTGCACGTTCAAATCCTGTCAAAATTGAAAAGAACGGTCGCGCCATTGCTGTTGTTGTTTCTCTTGAAGACTTTGAACGAATGGAAGCGATAGAAGATTCTTGGTGGGCAAAAAAAGCTGAAGAGGCTTCTCAAGATGGTTTTCTTGGTCAAGAGGAAAGCGAGAAGTTTCTTGCTGAAATGATGAATGCTAAAGATTGAAATCTCCAAACGAGCAGAAAAGTTTATCCGCACTTTGCCAGCAAAACAAAAAAGACAAATCTCTGGTAAAATCTTAGACCTTCGCACAAATCCCGAGCCTCACGATTCGATCAAACTCAAAGGATACGAAAATTATCGTAGAACTGATATTGGTGAATATCGTATTATTTATTTTGTTCGAGAGTCTGTTGTTCTTGTCATCTTTCTAGCAGGCAAAAGAAACGACGACGATATCTACAAGCAAATGAAGAGGCTTTAAGTTTCTTCAGTTTTTATTTTCAACTTAATTCTCGCCGAACTTCTGAAAATAAATCGGTATCACCAAAATAAGCCGTACCACCCCCGCAACGATAAACATTGTGGCGTAGCTGTTATCATAAAAATACTTCAGTAAAAAAGCGCCGATGATTGTACCAATCACTTGTGTGGGTAAGCCCACCATGTTGTACATTGTAACGGCTTCTATTTTTTCGTGAGGATTAATTTTTTTAAAAATGGCCAGGGACATGCCGACTTCCCAAGCGGCCCAACCCATGCCAGATGCTAGGTGCAAAGCACACAAAAGTAAAATCGTATCGCAATAAGGCCAGAAAGCTGGAAGTGGAGCTGCAATCACTCCACCCCAAAAATACATTTGGTGCGGAGTAAAATCTTTTTTGACTCGATCTAAAAAAAGTGTCGTGACAATTTTTCCAACGAAAAATGAGGCCCACACCCACATAAAATCTTTGTAATTGAGCCCTCTGACAGACAGTAAGTATCCACTCACAAAGGGCGAAGATAAATAAAGCGAAATATTAAAAATGGAATAGATGATAAAAAAGCCGCGATGACGTTTAAAAAAATGGATGGCACGTTGCCAGCTAAGATCATAGTTTGTTAAGGAAGGTGTCTGTTTATAAAAAAGATAAAACGAAATCATCTTAAAATGATAAGCCACTAAAAATAATAAAATAAACATCAACGTTGTCGAAACTTGAAAGACATTCAGCTGCAAACTAAGCCCACCGATGATCAGCCCTAAAATCGTCCCAATCTGCACACGACGACTGCGTTGCGAAAAGTAAAGCTCGCTTTGCTCGGGTGGAATAATTTCTGAAATCCATTTATTCCAACTGGGCATCGCCGAAAAATTTCCCAGCCAATAGATCGAAAATAAAATAAGTAGCGCATAAAAATTTACAGACTTCGATTCGACAGCACTAAATGAGCCCATCATGGCAAGCAGCGGAAAATTTCAGGATAGTTGTCGTGTTTGATCAACACGCTTGTTGAAGTTTTATATTTGTATTCGACTTTTCTTTTTCTTTCAAGGGATTTAATTT
>JAYTPD010000042.1:0-3340 GCA_043747435.1 Bdellovibrio sp.
ACCCATGGCCCACTCCGTGTTAAAGTTTTAACAAGCACACCTTACACGATGTGTCCCGTTTTTCAAACTGTCTGCTTTATATACGGGGTCAGTAGGATCCAGGCTCAAAGACCCTCACTCCGCACTTTGCTTTAGGATTTGCATCTGTGGTTCCGGTAATTTCTTGTGAATTTGCATTGAGAACATCGATGACTTCTGGGTAGGCTGCAAAAGAGATGGATCCAGAAAGTATTACTAAAAATAAAAAACCAATTCTTAACATAATGACTCCTTGATAAGTCATTAAAGTTAGGTTTAATTTTGCAGTCAATAAGTTAAACCTTCTTGCGCTGGCTTTTTTATCCTACCTATTTCATTTTATTCAATTGAAAATAGGGACAAATCCCCAGAATGGCAGTGAATCATGAAAGCCCGCTTTTCGAAGCCTGGATCCAAGAGATTAAAGGGCTCAATCATTAGAACACCCTTTTTGGCGTCTCCAGGGGACACAGCTTCAATAATTTTAAGAAAAGCGAATTAGGCCATGGGATTATAACGGGAAGCCGCTAATGCCCATTCTTCTTCGTACCCAAGCCTCCAAAGCCGAATCCCCAACCCAATCGTTAAACATCCCCATCATGCAGTCATCTCTACCCAATTGAACAATCGGGTAGAGATCGTTAACAGTTTTAAAAGAAGTTTCTTAAATAAAAAAAGCCCGATCAGATTTAAACGAGCTCTTAAATTCTTTTTAATGGGATAAGAAGTTATAAAAACAGATTATCTGCATTTTCAACAGCAGCTTTGACTTTCGAATCCTTCGAGTACTTTTTTAGGATGCTTGTTCGATCTTTTTCTACCGTTGCGCACTTATATTCTTTCAGTGCGGAATCAATATCCTTCTTTCGATCTTTATTATATGGATCTTCGCCAAGCCAATGATTGCAATATACAATTCTTTCAACAATTTGAGCCACATCCGGAGTTAATCCTTTTGAAATTGTTTCGATTTCTATTTCTGATTGTGCCTTTTCCTTTGCAGATAAAGATAAGTTAGCACAAAAAATTAAGCCAAATATTAAAAGTAGATTTTTCATAATTTCTCCGAAGTAAACGCTCTTTTAACTAAGCACCAGTCGTAGGAGCCGACTTAACTCTTCTTACAAATGCAAACGGCGCTCGGTTTTGTGAGCGCCAGTATTTCCAATTCTGGATCTAAAAAATCAAACGATCCGTTGAGTTCGCATTTCCGGCCATAGCCGATCAAAGAGCAGATTATTTAGACCAGCTCACTGATTTTATTTGTGACAGACTCATAATCAAATATTTTTTATAAGACTCTAAGTTTTTAACTGAGCCTTTAACTATCGTATCATGGATATAAAAATCTTCTGAACCAGAGATTGTTTTTGATGCTCTTAGGCTTCCAGAAGGGGTCCAATCAAAAATAAAATTTGGGATAGTTGCACCAAGTGATGCAAGACTTGTAACACTTAATGTATTTGCAGCAAGTGCAGCCGTCCCACAGCCGAATGCACACATACCCAACGCATATGCTCCAGCATAAATTGAACCAACAACTAACACTGCAGTTGTTCCGACTTTTTCAACAATTCCAATTGCAAGGAGTTTTGAATCTCTGCTTTTAAGATCTGATAGTAAATATCCAGATGGTTCTCCTAAAGCATTGCATTTTACAAGCTTATCGGATTTTGAAGCAGAGTCGTGCTGAGCTGTACACTGAGAAAACTGAACAATAGGACTTTGTGTGTGTTCATCAAGACTTACTTTTTGAGAAATAAAGGTATAAACCTCGCCATCTCCTCTTTTTTCCAATTCAGATTGGAAGTAAACATTGCCTGCAAATGCTGATTGAGAGGTCATAATAAATGAAAACGCAATAAGTAGACTGCTATTTTTTCTTACTAAATTCATAAATTCTCCTTTGGTTAACCGCCAGGAGTATATAGATCGTCTCTATAGATTTCGCCTGTTTTGTTTTTGACGGGAAGTTTTTATATGTCAAATATTTAGACACAGACTAATTTTTGAAAATAAACACCATGAAAATTAGAGGCTTACAGAGATTAAAAAAAAGGGTGCTGATTTAAACCAGCACCCTTTAATTGTTATTTAATATTTTAAAATTAAAGAAATTAGTTACATGTGTAAAGTGTCGTTTCAGAATAAGAACGTAAGCTTTTTACCGAGGTGTCTTTTTCATGCGCAGTTAAAGTCAATATGGCTGCTCTTTCCAGAATTTGATTACCTGTTTGATCATAAGTATCCAAAAGATTTAATGTATACATTGGATTTTTTTCGTCATGAGCCTGTTTTCCATAGGCATTATTCGAATATGTCATGAGGGTCTTATTTTCATTTTGTTTATCCGTATTCGCGCCCGCCCATGCAAGATGTTTTGATTTTTCACTTACAACAACTTCACCTTTTTTATTTTTTCTGGATTCTTTCCAAGCGATCTTAACGCCAGCTCCACCTTCACCAGGAAGACCTTCAGAAATGGTCAGTTCGGAAGCAAATCCATCATTAAACACCGGCTTACAGATGATCTGGTGAGGATTAGCAAAAGAAGCTACGGAACTTAAAACAATAAGCGACATTAAAAATCGTTTCATCAGAATCTCCTTGAAGGTTATAAACAATTAATTTGTAAGTGAGATATCACGATTTTGATAAGGGTCCAATTTCAATTCTCAATATCGATTTTTTAAATCTGAATACTTTATATTATTTTCAATTATCCCGCGTGGTTAGAGCAAAAGATCGATATTTCGAGCCATTTAGCGCATTTTAAATATCAGAAGGCTTTTCTCGAATTACTTTTCAATCGTTATTGAAACGTTTCTAAATCGGTAAAATCATCAAAGCTCATTGTCCTGGCTAAAAATCGAGTTTAAAATGGACTCGATCCAAAACGATTACTCAGCATGATTTTTTACGAATCAACAATGCAAAGTTTTAAAGGGATAATTTTATAACAAATCCAAAAACTAGATAAAACAACGATCGAATTTTATCCAGTAAGTGTTTAAATGCTTTAGGAATTTCAATTTCTTTAACCCAAAATTTCATTCGCGCGTTATTAAAAACACTTCTTAAAATTCACCGCTTCAATCAACAAAGTTCAGCCTAAAAAAACTGAGCCTTTATTTTTTCCGCTGACCCTACGTCAGCATCCGCGTGTACTTGGAATACGACATAATCCCTTTCTGCGATTTCTCCGCAGCCTTTCCCATCATAACTAAGGTGCAAAATTTAAGTTGGCCTGCAAAAGCTAAAATAAACCCGATACGTAAAATAAGTGAATTTAATTTTAAAATCGCCATAAGCATCTGAACCT